>DXYE01000027.1:0-8811 GCA_019415985.1 Clostridiales bacterium | reverse complement strand
GATCATCGCCGGACGTATCGGAACCCGTATCGCTGTCCGTGTCAGTATCTGTGTCTGTATCTGTGTCGGTATCTGTATCTGTTCCGGTATCGGTAGAGATTTTGGATGGCAGAATCTGGTCGTCCACCTCGCTCAGGTTTGTAAAGCATTCAAAGGTTGTTACATCCGTCGGATCAATATCCGCATTCTGTGCATATCGAGTTATATTCCCCTCGCTGTCGACATCGGTCAGAACAAACGCAAAGCCGTTTATCTCTTCGCTTGTAAAGTTTATGCCTCTCACGCCAAATTCCACAATGTAGCCCGTATCGGTTTCTTCGTAATAAAATCCCGATATTACACCGCTTGTGTCAACATTTGTACCCTCACTACCAAGACCGAAATAGTCACCGTTCGGCCAATGGGCTGCAGGGTATCCGGTTGCGTCAATCCGGTTGATGTACTGCTTGCTCTGCCATCTCGGCTCACCTTCTATAAAGCCATTCTCTCCCGCACCGGCTTCCGCCAGCCAGTACTCCTCACTTTCCTCCAGTGCTTTATAGCCTCCTCTGCCCGAATCAACCAATATGGAGACAGAATCAAAAGCTTCCTCCGCAACAGGTGCCGAAGCTTTCTGCTCATCTGTTGATGACACTACATCGCTATCCATTACCTCGATATAGAAAAGGGTCGCGTTCCTCTCTCTGGCACTGTGTACCATCCACACTTTTGCAGATGCACCGGAATCCTCGCCATCGATGACCTGATCCAGATCGAAGGAGAGCGCCTGATCCCACGCGATTTCCCTTTCACCGTCGAATTCAATGGGATCGCTGAATCTGAAAGTATCCCAGTTGACCTCCTCATAATAGGGAACCATTTTGTCGTCCGCCGCGAATACGTTCATAGCCGTTATCGAGGTGGCGGCAACCATTGCGGCGCTTAGCACACCTGCTAATATTTTCTTTTTCATTGCTATGTATTCCTCCTAAACTCCTCAAAAAATATTTGATTTCGGATCATTTTCATTATAACGTGCTTTCGACAAATTGTCAATCCCTAAAAGCATATTTCCAGAAAAAAGATATACAAATAGGGAGTAAAAGTATGTAATTAAACGGCATCACACCGACCGTAAAAGGTATACGGCCGGTGCTACTACTTGTTTATATCTGTATTCCTCTGAAACGATGCGTTGGATCAGTCGATAAACGTCGTGCAGAAATTGGTGATCAAAGTCGCAACTGATGCACGGTCAGCCGTTCCGAGCGGGTTGAAGGAACCGTCGCCTGTTCCGTTGATGATGCCGGCCTCAGCACAGATTTCAACCGCCTCTTTTGCCCAGCTGCTGACCTGGTCCGCGTCGGTAAATTCCGTATCCTTCGGCTCTTCTACCGTCAGATCCAACTCTGCAAACTCCGCGTAGTTCACAATCAGCACGCACATCTGCTCTCTTGTAATTTCCTTTCCAGGCTCGAATGTAGTCTCGCTTGTTCCGTTAACGATCTCATTTGCCTCAGCCCAAGCAACCGCCGGGCCGTACCAGGAATCCATATCTACATCTTCGAATTTTGTTTCCGTATATTCGCTCAGATCTACGCCGTTGAGATTGGCAAACAACTGCACGAACTGTGCGCGTGTCATCGTCATGTCAGGCTCAAAGGCGGTATCAGACGTACCCTTCATGAGGTCGTGCGTGTATGCATACGACACATAATTGTAGTACCATGCATCTTTATCCACATCTGTAAAGATTTCAGAAGGATCAATCACCGGAGGATTCGGATCATCGCCGGACGTATCGGAACCCGTATCGCTGTCCGTGTCAGTATCTGTGTCGGTATCTGTATCTGTTCCGGTATCGGTATTTGAATCGTTTGCGGATGTATCGTCTGCGCTGTCAGTGATCTTGGATGGCAAGACTCTACCTTCAATAGGGTCCGCCGGAACCTGAAAGCACTCCCAGGTAGTTAAATCATCCGGATCAATTGTTGCACTGTGCGTATAACGGGTCACATTACCCTCGTTATCCACATCATTTAATATGAAAGCAAATCCCGCTTCTGAACCGGACGTGTAGTTGACACCTCTGAAACCAAATTCCACAATGTAGCCCGTATCGGTTTCTTCGTAATAAAAATCTATCAATGTGCCGCTCTCGACAGCATTGTTTCCAAAATAACCATCTTTTCCCTGCCATTTAACCGCGGCATAACCTGTTGCGTCGACGCGGTAAATAAATTGGTTCTTTTCATAATTTTCGAGCCACCACTCGTCCCCATCGACCAAAGCTTTATAGCCGCCCCTATCTGAGTCAGCCAATATAGTTATTGAATCAAAAGATTCTTTTGTAGCAGGAACCGATGACTTTTGATCCTCTGTGGTTGCAACTATATTTCTGTCCGTTACTTCAATATAGGCATAGTATCCGGCTGACCCGCCGACGGACAGCAAACGAACCTTTGCAGTTGCCCCGGTATCTTGCCCTTCAATGATTTGATCCAACGCAAAACTCAATTAGATCGGTTATGCTCCTCCCGGATCCTAAACCACCGGAGCCGTTGTGACCAAAATGATCACACACAAAATCAAGGAGCTTAAAAACAATTTCGTCTTTGGTATTATCCACGCCATTTATGTATGTGGAATAATTATACTTTTCCAGTATTTCAGGAATGTCTCCACCTAAAACAAATTCATTGTAGCAACCATATTCTCTGCTTCTGTCGTACTCAGCATATTGCTTTAGAATCTCAATCCTTGTTTTATCCGTGTTGGGAACATATACCTCTACCGGGACATATTTATACGGCTCATTTTCAGGGGTATCAGCGAGTTTTACATACTTGACGGGTGTTGATTTGCCATGTTGCACATAAAAGCCTTCAAGCCCTCCGTCTACATACTGAATGTGATAAACCATGCGATAGTATTCATCGTTGATTTCATAACACAAATATCCGTCTTTTTCGTAAACACAGTTCGGCTCAAAATTATAATATCCGCTTGATGAAAAAGACATTTTCATACGAAGTGGTGTTTCATCAAAAATGTTGATGGTTTCGCCCATATCTTCCTTATACCATTTTCCGATTAAGCGCCTGTCCATTGTACCAATCCCTTTCATTGCAATATTTTTTTATTCTTTAAGAAGTTCGACTCCACTATCGTAATACTGCTCTTGAAATCTAACAGTTGCCATAATTTCTTCAACGGTAAAGTTCAGCCCTTCAGATGCGGCAACAAGCTTATATTCTACCTCATTATGTCGATGGATAATAAAGGTAATCCGTTCTTATATCATCTTCATCTACCTTAAAGTAATACAACATTGGCAAAATGTGTTCGGCTTATCTCTGAAAATCCACTTTTGAGCGCAACCTGCTCAGAATATTTTGAGACAGCAGTGCCGTAATGAGGCAAGAATTGATTATTATAACAGTAATTTGCATAAAACACCGTCAAAAGAACTCCGAAATTATTTCCTCTGAATTTCTCCTTTACAAAAACATTAGATATGTCGTATACATTTTTATAAGAATTATTTGCCAAAAGATATCCCGATAAAACCCCATTATGGTAAATCAAAAACAGTTTATCATTAGAGTTTGAATATTTTATTTGTGAAGCAAGACCGTCCCACTCCTCATCGCTATAATTCAAGTATTCCGTTTTTTTAAGATCTGAAAAAATCTTTATACATACATTTTCCGGCAACGAGATTTTTGGTAAATTTCTTGGAGACAGGCAGGCAAAAACACCATATTCCGCAAAATGTACTTTTGAAACCGAAAATCTGTCTTTAAGTGATTCCAATTCAAAAAAATTCTGATCGGCAGTTCCCAATCTGACAACAGAATAATTATTGAATATTTTTGCCGTTTCTTCCACCGCCTGGCTAATCAATTGATCATTATTGGTATGAATGGTTACTATCAGCTCGTCAAATACATTTTCACATAACGATACATAATCATCTGACGGCTTGCCATCTGCAGTGTAAAAATGTATATTTTTTATTGCGTAGCCCTTTTTGCCTGCATTCATTATATTGTCACAGTTATAGAAATTTCGTAAATGATCTTTTTCAAAAAAGGCAAGTATTTCTTTGTTATTGCATTTTAACATAGGTTATTCCCCCTAATTAAAAATTCCTCTCCAAGTTTTACACTGCATCGAACGAAAGAGCCTGATCCCACGGCGTTTCTTTTTCACCATCGAATTTAATGGGATCGCTGTATCTAAATGTATCCCAATCGGCTTCCACATATATCGGAATAACTTTTTCGTCCGCTGCAAAAACGGACATCGAAGTTATCGCAACTGCAAAAACCATCGCCGCGCTCAATACGCCTGCAAAAAGCTTCTTTTTCATTACTTTCTTTTCCCTCCTGCCAGTGAATATTTTGATTTGTTTAACTTGTCTTTTATTATAATATGCCGCGGACATTCTGTCAATAAATTTTAAACAATTATGTTTATTTTTTTTACATTTCATGCATTTCAACCTGATAAAGCTAGCAAATCAATATATTATATGTTTAATAACCATAGAGATGAGGAAGCGTCGCTCGGCATACGCAGATCTCCGCGTGGTGAAAGTGAAACAGAGCCCACCTTTGGACCATCCGGGAGGCAGGACCGTTTAAATTGCTGCGAAAAGAATCTTTTAAAGAAAATGCGAAGCCAATGCCGGATGGTCTCTTCGTCATACTGATCCCCGAATGCAAACAGAGCCAGACGCAGAATCTTTTGCGGCGGAAAGCTCCAGCGCAGCGCATAATATAAAAAGAAATCGTGCAGCTCATACGGACCGACAAGATCCTCGGTCTTCTGTGAGATATCTCCGTTCTCAGCCGGTAAAAGCTCAGGAGATACCGGTGTGTCCAGGATATCCTCCAGGGTTTGAGAAAGCCCGGCGGACGGAGCCGTATCCGCAATGTAACGGACAATATGGCGAATAAGCGTTTTGGGGACAGATGCGTTGACACCGTACATCGACATGTGGTCCCCGCTGTATGTCGCCCATCCCAGTGCAAGCTCCGATAAATCTCCGGTCCCCACCACAAGACCGCCCGTCATGTTTGCAATATCCATTAGAATCTGCGTACGCTCACGTGCCTGCGCATTTTCATATGTTACATCAAGTGTTTCCTCCGACTGGCCTATATCTTCAAAGTGCTGTCTGACGGACGCAGCTATATCTATTTGCTGCAGTCGGACTCCAAGAGCCTCACACAGTCTTTCCGCATTGCCCCGCGTACGCTCAGTTGTGCCGAAGCACGGCATCGTCACCGCACGGATATCTCCGCGCGGCCGGGACAGAAGATCCATTGTTCGCACTGCCACAAGAAGCGCAAGACAGGAATCCAAGCCGCCGGAAACGCCGACCACCAATGTCTTTGCATAGGTATGCTCCACTCTCTTTTTGAGACCGTATGCTTGTATAGATAAAATCTCCTCACATCTTTTTTCCCGGTCATGGCTCTGCTCCGGTACAAAGGGATACGGTGATATGCGGCGCGTAAGCGCTACATGGCGTACAGGAAGCTCAAACCGGACGACTTCGAAACCCGTTGTCTCTGCTGACGGATAGGTCTCCATACGTCTTCTTTCATTGGACAGGCGTTCCACGTCAATTTCACTTAGCGTTATACCGCCGGCGAACGGTTCGCTCTCCGCCAGTGTTATGCCGTTTTCCGCCAGGAGACAATGTCCTGAGAACACCATATCCGTGGTAGACTCCCCTTCTCCCGCATCTGCATAGATATAACCGCACAAAAGCCGCGCGGACTGACTTTCGACCAGCATTCTTCGGTATTCCCGTTTTCCTATGGTCTCGTTACTGGCAGATGTATTCGCAATAATATGCGCTCCCGCAGCGGCAAGCTGAGCAGAACGCGGTGCAGGTACCCACAAATCCTCACAGATTTCCACGCCAAAGCAGAAGTCCTCCAGTTCCGCATGACGAAACAAAAGATTTGCGCCGAACGGACAGGTATCAGAACCAATATGTATCTTGTCGTTTTGACCAGGCGCCGGTGTAAACTGACGCGCCTCATAAAATTCATTATAGTTTGGCAAATGCGTCTTGGGTACCACGCCGAGTATCCGGCCGTTACCCAAAACCGCCGCGCAGTTGTATAGCTTACCATTGTGAACCAGCGGCACACCGATAATCGCTACAAGCTCCCACTGTTCGGTAAGCTTTGCCAGTCGGCACAGAGCTTCTCTTGCCGCTCGGAGCAGCACAGGCTGCAGAAACAGATCCCCGCAGGTATAACCTGTAAGACAAAGCTCGGGAAAGACAACAAGCCGAGCCTGCATGACATATGCCTCTTCGAGTCCGGCAGCAATCTGACGCTCATTGTATGCAGGCTCGGCTACACGGATCCGTGGGGAAACCGCGGCGCACTTAATAAATCCGTTTTCCATTTCAATCTCCATTCTGCCGTTCTTCAGCGGCGAAAGCTGGCACAAACGTGCCGTATCGCGGAAGCCAAAAACCGACTCTGGTCTCATTTTCAGGGCATATTCGGGTGAGAGATCTCCTCCCCATTTACAAAGCAGGCGAAATTTTTACCTGTATATATCATCTCAAAACATTTCTACGATGGACGCCCGCCCCTGTCCGTCGTATTCTCTCCGGAAGCAAACATGCTGACGTACTCCTTTTCCTTTCCAGCTTCCTTCTTTCCCCAGTATAGAAGCATACAGCTAAGGAGAGCAGCCAGCGCGTATGCAAGAGAATAAAACAACAAAAAAATCATGAAGTGATAGGATTTTTCCAGACCACCGCCGATCCCGAAGAACAGACCTGAGAACAGAAGCAATATAAAGAAATAATGAAGCAAAAAGCAAAAGATCAGCGGTATTCTGTGCCGGAATCTGAAAATCCGGTTGACGAGCGTCAGACCGACTGAAAACACAAACAACAGAATGAGAAGCTGAAACGATGGACCGCGCAGAAATAAATTCTCCGATGAACTGTCGGATAAGTACAACAGATCCTTATATATGAGATGTGCAAACACGACGAGCATTGTCAGTCCGCAGAACCAGGAACAGCAGACATATACACGGCCTTTAATTCCGCTGAAATCAAACGCCTTTTTTCTGAAGATTATACTGAACAACGCAGAAAAGACAAAGGCTATGCCAAGCATAGCCAGCAGAGCTGGCGATGTAGGTCCCCCGCGCAGCCACGTCCAATCGGTCACATTATTTCTGAAAAGCAGTGCAAAGAGCACGATGTAACTCACAAGGATACACGAAAATACAACCGCTGTCCGGCTGAAAATTTTCCGTCCCCAATTTAACATATTCACCGAAAAGACCTCCCAAACCGACATACAAGCCAATACGCCGCCTGACATATAATCCGGCAAAATTCACCGCAAAAGCATCCCTTCGGCTGCGTTTGCGTCCGCTCTGAACAGCCGAGAACAATGTCGATAAAAAGATAAAAAATATTCGCTGTCACATAACGGCTTAAGCGTAAGCTCTATCAAAATTCTATCAGATTCGTTTTCATTCCCTTTACATCAATACCGGTATCAAAAGGGGCCTCTGCCGCCCCTTCGTTTCCGGATACAGGAATCCTATATCGAACCCTCAGCTGCCATCCGAAGTGCATGGATATTTTGCTCATAGCAGCCGCCGCGGAACACAGAGGATCCCGCCACCAGAACATCTGCGCCCCGTGCGACAGCATCTGCCGCGTTTTTGCGATGGATTCCGCCATCAACTTCGATCAAAAACGACAGTCCCGCTGCGCGTCTCATGGCAGCGACCTGCTCAACTGATTCAAGCGTTTCCGCAATGAGCGTCTGTCCGCCGAATCCTGGTTCAACTGTCATAATAAGAACCATATCCGCAAACGGCAGTAAAGGCTCTAAGACGAAAGCCGGCGTGGCGGGTTTAATAGATATCGAAGCTTTTGCGCCGAGCTGACGTATCTTATGCAAAATCTCCGCGTGGTCCTCACAGCTCTCATAGTGAATGGTCAAATAGTCGGCCCCTGCACGTATAAATTCCTCAATATACCGTTCCGGGTTGACAATCATAAGGTGCACATCAAAGGGCAGTGACGTGCAGGACCGCACTGCGGAAATAACAGGCGGTCCGAAAGAAATATTGGGAACGAATACACCGTCCATGACATCGATATGCAGCCAATCGGCCCCGGCGGCCTCAAGAGCACGAATTTCATCTCCCAAACGCGAAAAGTCGGACGACAGAATCGATGGAGATATTGCCTTCAGCATTGTTTTCCTCCTTAAAATGAGAGTCCGTCGAAGAAGAATCCAGTAAATCCATGAAAATTCGATCAAGCACAGTCTTATAGATTCATTGTAGATTTTAATGGGTAACTTCGCGGCTTTCAACCGGCGGTGTCTGTGTTTTTTCCTTAATCTTTGACAAATTTTAAACCCTTGCCTCGGTATTTGAATAACCGGCATGTTTAATTTCAAAACGTCAGTTGAATACTTTCGCTCCGTGTCGTTTTTCATGACAGCCTTCCATTCAAACAATTATTTTATTAAAGCTTCCGAGAAAAGTTCTGACCTTTTGCGACCGATTTTAACATAACAGCCGCAATTTCGGCAAAAATGTTCGGCGGCGCGGCGCAGCGTAAGTGTCAGAACGCTGAATTTGCCATATGATAGGAAAGAGGATTTCACCTCATACCTAACACCGGAGGCCGGGATGATGAACAAACAGGAATCCAAATGATTTTGCCAACGGTGCGGTATTTTTCATAAACAAGGCTCCCACAAAATGCGGGGGCCTAGTTTTGCATATACATACCGGTATAAGCTCTGTACTTCC
>DXYE01000261.1 GCA_019415985.1 Clostridiales bacterium | reverse complement strand
GAGCAGACAAAGGCTTCCGTGGCGGAGTCTCTTCGCAAGCTGAAAACGGATTATCTGGATTTGGTACTACTGCATCAGCCGTTTTCCGATGCTTACGGTGCGTGGAGAGCACTGGAAGAATTATACGATGAGGGAAAAATCCGCGCGATCGGAATCTCCAACTTTTATGCCGATCGTATGGTCGATTTTGCGTCTTTCAACCGCATCAAACCTATGGTCAATCAGATGGAAACGCATATTTTCAATCAGCAAAAAAATTTAAAAGAGTGGGCTGACAAGTATGATATCCGTTTGGAAGCTTGGGCGCCTTTCGGGGAGGGGCGCGGAGGCACATTTGACAATCCGGTCCTTTCGCAAATCGGTGAAAAGCACGGAAAATCAGCGGCACAGGTTATGCTGCGCTGGAATATTCAGCGCGGAGTGGTTGTGATTCCGAAGTCAACACATATCGAGCGTATGAAGGAAAACTTCGCCGTTTTTGATTTTGTGCTGTCAGAGGAAGAGATGACCACCATTGCGGCTTTGGATAAAAATGAAAGTTCCTTCTTCTCTCATCAGGACCCATCCATGGTTGAATGGTTTGTAGGCATGGTTGAAGAAAGAAAAAAACATCAGGACTGCAGCAAAGAGAAAAAAAGCCGGTAATACATTTATAAATCAGAATAAAAAGATAACGGAGGCAGCCGTGATGAAATTAAATTTAACACAGGAATGGGATAAAACCTATCCTAAAAGCGATAAAGTAAATCATAGCAAAGTAACATTTCATAACAGATACGGAATTACCCTTGCGGCGGATATGTATACGCCGAAAAATGCTCAGGGTAAGCTTCCGGCAGTTGCGGTAAGCGGACCTTTCGGTGCAGTTAAGGAACAGGCATCCGGATTGTATGCACAAACGATGGCAGAGCGAGGGTTTCTTACGATTGCCTTTGACCCGTCATTCACGGGTGAAAGCGGCGGTGAACCGAGATATATGGCTTCTCCCGACATCAATACCGAGGATTTTCAGGCAGCGGTTGATTTTCTGTCCATACAGGACAATGTAGACTGTGAAAGAATTGGAATTATCGGCATATGCGGTTGGGGTGGTCTTACACTAAATGCGGCGGCGATTGATACCAGAATCAAAGCCACTGTAACCTCGACCATGTACGACATGAGCCGTGTAAACGCGAAAGGCTACTTTGATTCTGAAGATAGCGAACCAGATCGTTATGAAAAAAGAAAAGCATTAAACGCTCAACGAACAATAGAATACAAATCCGGAACTTATGTGCGTGGTGGCGGTGTCGTGGACCCGTTGCCTGAAGACGCGCCATTTTTTGTAAAAGACTATTACGATTACTATAAAACCGAACGCGGTTATCACAAGCGTTCTCTCAACTCCAATGAGGGCTGGAATATTACAGGCTGTATGTCCTTTCTGAATATGCCGATTTTACGGTACAGCAATGAAATCCGCAGTGCAGTGCTGATGATTCACGGAGAAAAAGCACATTCCTGTTACTTCAGTAAGGACGCCTTTTCCGATATGATGAGAGATAGCGCTTATACAGATAACAAGGAGTTAATGATTATTCCTGATACAGTGCATACCGATCTATATG
>DXYE01000260.1 GCA_019415985.1 Clostridiales bacterium | reverse complement strand
GTGAAGCAGGCAAAGGACGATTTCAAGAACTATTTGCCGGATATGTCCCTGTGTAATCTGTGTTCCAACAAGGATGATCGGAATGCCCGCATCGTGTTTTCCACCTACCCGACTATCCTGAACGCCATTGACGACACCAAATCCGGGGATGGGCGGCAGCTGTTTACCCCGGCGCATTTTGATTTAATCATTATCGACGAGAGCCACCGGAGCATTTTCAAAAAGTACCGGGCGATCTTTGAGTATTTCGACGCCCTGATGGTGGGACTGACGGCCACGCCGAAAACGGACGTTGACCGCAATACCTACGACTTTTTTGAAATGGAGCACGGCGTCCCCACGTATGCCTACGATTATGAGACGGCGGTTGACCAGGATCATGTGCTGGTGCCTTATTATAACTATGAGGTCAAGACCAAATTCCTCGAAGAAGGCATTGTCTATGAGGAACTGTCGGACGAGGATAAGGAACGGTATGAGGATGATTTCATCGAAGACGATGTTTTACCGGAAGTCATCCCATCGGAAAAGCTCAACAAGTTTGTGTTCAATGAAACCACCGTGGACATTGTGCTGCAGGATTTGATGGAGCGGGGCATTCAAGTGGCGGGCGGAGACCGCTTGGGGAAAACCATCATCTTTGCCCAGAACAAGCGTCATGCAGAGTTTATTCTGGAGCGGTTCAACAAGCTGTACCCGCAGTATCACGGCACGTTTGCCCAGCGGGTTGTCTGTGACGATGCCTATGCCCAGACGATTATCGACGACTTTAAGCAGCCGGAAAAAGAGCCGCATATCGCGGTATCGGTGGATATGATGGATACCGGCATCGACGTACCGCACGCGGTCAATCTGGTGTTCTTCAAAAAAGTACGCTCGAAAGCAAAATTTTGGCAGATGATTGGACGGGGCACAAGACTGTGTAGTGGCCTTGCCTGTATCGATCAAATCGATGGAGAGTATACGGACAAGCGCCGGTTCCTGATTTTTGATTACTGCGGCAATTTTGAATATTTCCGGGAGCACAAGGAAGGGTACGAAAGCCAGAAAACCAAAACATTATCCGAAAGTATTTTCGGCAAGCAAATACGGCTTGCTATGACTTTGCAGGGAAGTGATTTTGCGCAGGAGCGCTATCAGGCCTGGCGAAGCGAAATCGTCGACGTTTGCCGTAAGCAGGTTTTGGAACTGAACCCGGAGCTGATCGCCGTAAAACTGAAGCTGCAGTATGTGGAAAAGTATAAAAAGCGGGAATCCTTTCTTTCTCTCGGGGAGGGGGACAAGGGAGAACTGCTGACACACATGGCCCCTCTTGTCCGGCTGAATGATCCCGATGAGTTTGCAAAACGGTTTGATAATTTTATGTATGGCCTGATGCTGGCCCATGTGGAACATATGCCGGCGTTCCCATATGCAAAAAAGCAGCTGTGCGAAATGGCCGCGCTGTTAGAGCACAAGGTAAGCATTCCGCAGATCAGGGAAAAGCTGCCGGTGCTGCGGGAGATCCAAACAGACGCTTTTTGGAATGCCAACGACCTTCTGCTGTTTGAGCGGGTGCGAAAAGACCTGCGGGAACTCATTAAGTTCTTGGATGAAGACGGCTCAGAGCAAAAACGCATCGTGACCAAACTGAAGGATCCGATTAT
>DXYE01000026.1:5088-27276 GCA_019415985.1 Clostridiales bacterium | reverse complement strand
TGAAATCAGCAAGGACGATTATGACCGCTGGCGTTACTACTATCCGAAATACGATACCACGCAGCTCTGGGCGAAAGTGCCTTCGCAGGAGTTAAGCGATACGCTGGTGGAAGCGTTTCAGGACAAGCTCAAAAAAGATGAATAAGAACGACAAAAAGCCCTTAGCTATGGATTTGATTACCCACAGCTAAGGGCTTTCTAATATGGATTTCTTTCGCCACACAAGCCGCCTTTTATCATTCCGTAACCCATAAACCACTGGGCTGCAAGAATAATGGCTCTTGTATGGCTGTTATCAAATTGTTATCAAAAGACTTCTCCGAACGCCGCAAACCCGCATAAATACTGGGTTTTTACGGTGTTTCGTTTTATTCCCACTCTACAGTAGCCGGAGGTTTACCTGTGAGATCATACAAAATCAGATCGATCCTACCAGCTAGGTCTTTCTCGATTGCTTTTACGATTCGTCCAAAAGCCTCTTTGGGAAAATCTTTGCCTGGGACTGCAGGACGGGCAGTCATGAAATCGCTTGTCACAACAGCGCGAATCGCAAGAGAATATTTATCACCTGCACCAATGGGCAACAGTACGGCAAAGCACTGGCTGATTTTCGGATTCATCATATGTGCGGTGACAATGTGGTCTGCCTCACGCAGAATCTCTGCAGCTTCCCGGGCTATATGCAGAGGCTTGCAGGTCGGATGCGTAGTGATGTCGCGGCGATTTAAAACATATGCCACACGGTTGATAAAGGACAAATTGTTAGGAATATCTCTGGCAATAGGGAGGAGGCTTTCTATATCTGTTTCCAGTGCGTAACCGCTGAGGATGGCAAGATGTTTATAGCTGCGGTTGTCTCCCTGAACGCCGACACTTTGTATGTCCGCAATTTCTGCATGCAGATGAGGGGCACGCTCTGCCATATAAGCCGAAAGCAATCGCTCCTGTTCAGCGTCGGTATGAATACCGCCCTCCGTACAGAGTATACGGACACCGAGACCAGGACCCGGGAAGGGTTGTCTGGCGGCGACATCCTCCCTCAGACCGAGCATACGCGCAACCTTACGAACTTCATCCTTGTGCCAATCCCAGTTTGTTTCTATGATCAGCCCCTTGTCTCTTGCCTTGCGGACTAGGTCGACGTCGTTGTGATGCGTTTTAATTTTGTGCGCGAGTCCGCTGACATCCGGATTACCGCTTTCGATCAGGTCCGGACGGAGCGTACCCTGTGCGAGAAAGGTTGTATCGAAATCAAGGCCAAGCGAATCAGCCGCATCTCGGGTAACCTTGATGAACATGCTGCCGATAATCCGACGTTTTTCTTCCGGATCGCAGGTCTCTGACAGGGGACCGATAAGCGTTCCGTCGCCGGCGTCCACCTTTCCATGGAAAAATTCATCCTCAGCGTTGACGCGCAGCATATGAATCAGACCGAGCTCCTTCAGATTTTCGCATATGATATCGCTCTCGTCCTTACGCATCAAACCATGATCCACATGGATGGCATACACATGTTCTGCGGGCAGAGCTTTCAGAAGAAGGGCAGCAGTTACAGCGGAATCCACACCCCCGGAAACCAAAACCATGACATTTTTACTGCCGACACGGCTGCGTATCATATCCACTGCATTTTGAATTCGGTCGTCAAGTGCATAGGTTTCCTGAAAACCGCAAATTTTTCTGAGAAAGTTTTCGAGCATAGTCAAACCGTTCTCTGTCAGATCAACTTCCGGATGGAACTGAACGCCCGCTATTTTTTTCTCTGTACTGTAAATTCCGGCAACGACATCACCGGTTTTGGCAACAGTTTGAAAACCTTCCGCAAGCTGTTTCACTGCATCTCCATGACTCATCAAAACTGTTTCTCTTGCCGAAAGGCCATCAAACAGAGGGCAGGAAACGTCGACGTCAATTTCCATTTGGCCGTATTCTGTTTTGACGCCGGGCAGTACCCGGCCGCCGAAATGCTCATTGATTAGCTGCATCCCATAGCAGATTCCGAGAATGGGGAGACCGAGGTCGAAGATTTGGGGATCGTATTTCGGTGCTCCGGCATTCCAGACGCTGGCGGGTCCTCCGGATAATATGAGAGCGCCGTATTCGTAGAGTTTATTTTTGTCAATACTCAGAGGAAAGATATCGGTATAGACACCGAGCTCGCGCACTTTCCGGTCTATGACCTTGGTATATTGGCCGCCGCAGTCGAGAATCGCACATTTTTCAATCATAGGATCGTTCCTTTCCCATTCAGGGCGAGTTATCGGATGCGAAATTTGGGGTGTTCCAGAATGCTTGTACCCTAAATATCGTTAATCGCCTTTTTTCTACAATAGCGTATTAAGTATACCAAAAAACAAACATTTTTGCAAGAGTTTTTCTGATATGTGCAAAATTTACTGCTTGACTCAGTTGATGTAATGAAAGAAAAACGAGTGTAGAAAAAATCACGGGAATTTGATAGAATAATCCTGCGTAAAAAATTGTAAGATCAAAAATTCAAAATGCTTGGTAGCATATTGTATCATTCATCTGAAGTTTTGTCTTGCATCAGCGTCACACATTGCTCTGAAACGCAAAAAAATATGGCATAATGCAAACACATAACTGCTTAACCGTTTTTCGTTACCGGCGACTATATGTATGAGGGCACCTGAAATGATGGAAAGACAATTATTCAAATAGAATTTGGGCAAACCATGTTATGCAGGGGCGGCGATTTAACGGCGCGGGATTCTATAGATCTTTGTGCTCCTGAATTCTACAACGAAAGGAAACTATATATATATATGAATTATATATATGAATCGTGCAAAATTGGAAAAGCTGCTCACAGAAAATATGAAAGCAATCTTTGGCTTTGCACTGATGCGTACGGGAAATACTGATGCGGCGGAAGAGCTTTCCAGTAATATTTTATATAAAATCATAAAGTCGTATCCATGCCTCAAAAGTGATGAAAAATTCTATGGATTCATGTGGAAGATTGCGGAAAACACATATGTTGATTATCTGCGCAAAAAAACGCGAACTGCCGATAGGACAGTGACGATTGATTCTGATATTGAGGATACCTCTGACGCTGTTCCCGACATCATCATAAAGGACGAAACACTGAATTTGCTTCGCCGGGAACTGTCACTACTTTCCGAAACGCACAGAAGGGCAATTGTCATGTACTATATGTATGGTCTTTCTTGCTCCGACATCGCGTCGCGGCTTGATATCAGCACAGAAATGGTGAAGTTTTATCTGTTTCGTACGCGAAAAATACTAAGAGAGGGAATGAATATGAAAAGATTGCTCGGAGAAAAAAGTTACCGTCCAAGCGTTTTTGAAATTGATTTTTGGGGAACTGCTAAAGGAGATGATGCCGAATACCTTGAGTTTCAGAGACGGAAGATCAAGGGAAACATTTTGCTTGCTTCATATTATATCCCGGTGACGATGCAGGAAATCTCAATTGAATGGGGTGTATCCCTGCCTTATCTTGAAGATGAGGTCAGACTCCTAATGGACAGGCAGTATCTTATACGCAAGGGAAAAAAATATTTGACTAACATTCCGATTTTTACGTTAGACTGTACCCGAAAGATACAAGATAAAGTAAAATCTCTGACAGAGGAGACTGCATAAAAATTTGTCGCGATTCACGACGGATTTCAGTTAGCACACGGCGGAAAATTCGAGAACGAGAATCTTATTCATTGGCATAAACTGATTTTGTGCCTGCATTTTTCCCTGTCCGATACCGACCGGGATATTGTAAAAACTTACGGCGGCCTTCCGAGCGACGGCCCGTATGCTCTGGTCAACGGAGGCGGCGGACGGGGAATTATTTGGGGACGGAGCAAAGAGATCGATGAGGCGGATGCGTTTGAAAAGCAAATACAAGGCATCTATAACAGTATGCCGTCGCATGACGGCAGAGGCAGCGTAACTGCTATGAATTTTGCTCAAACATTGAATGTCCAAACCCTTTCCGCCAACATGGTCGACCCTGTCGTCAGCCTCTGTGTGGCTGGCGTTGAGCAGCTATCCCAAAAATGGCAAAGAATTCTGATGGAAGGCAAATATATAAACAACGGCAAGCTGAACTTTCCCGTATACACCTATGAGGAATACAACAGCTTTCCTGATATACTGCACGAAAGCATCGATTTGATATCCGCGCTGCAACGCAAAGTTTCCGAGACCGCGGCAAGGATCACATCTGATCTTGCACCGGCTCACAAAAGAAAGCAGGCGGAATATGCGGGGGCGCTCGTATACCGTTTTTCAGCCATAGAAAGTTTGGTGGATGCTCTATATCATACGTGTTTCGTAAAGCCAGTGAATCATGATGATCTACCCGGCTTGTTCGTCGTAACAGCCGAATCATAGTAACCTTTTTTAACGGGGGAGCACTTTCAAAAAAGTGCTCCCCTGTATCTATTGAAAGTGATTTGAGAAAAAGTGTGTGCTTTAGCGCCTGTAAGGGAAGGGACTGAACTGTTATAATAGGCTTAAGATACTTCCTTACCCAATTTGCCGGATTTCACAAATGAGACTTGATAGAACTGTCCCGTTTATGGTATAATGTGCACGGCATATTGTTTCATGACCATAAAACCGCAGTGAGCCGTACACCGCGGTTTTAGGTAAACATTAGCGGCGAGTTGGCCGTCGTCCGGAACGCCCGTGGAAAAGATGCGGTTGGTAGATTCTCTGCTCCATGCCTTTCACATAGCGGTTATTAGCGGAACACGCGGCAGACTGATTGGCGTCAAATTGATTCAGGGAAATAAAATGCATATTACCGAACTATTGGAAGGATTGTCGCGAAAATCACCTATTTATGCAGAAAAAGCGGATTGATTTTTGTGGAATATTTTCTGCTGCGCCGCGAAATTTCAGGAGGTTGCGTGAAAGCGTTTGAACGATATCATCCCTTTGTACTATTCGTATATTTTCTTGCTGTTCTTGTAACAGCTATGTTTGTTCAGAATCCTGTGCTGCAGCTTTTGGCGCTGACCGGAGGCGTATTGTTTAGTGTGATGCTGCTCAACGGAAGGGAACTTTTGTCACAGCTTATATTTTATATACCGCTTTTTTTGTTGATTGCTCTTACAAATCCGCTGTTTTCACATAACGGCAGAACGCCGCTGTTTTTTCTTAACGGCAATCCGGTCACGCTGGAGGCTGTTCTGTACGGTTCTGCAATCGCGGTTATGTTGATTGCGGTTCTGCTGTGGTGCAAGTGTTTCAGCCTTATAATGACAAGCGATAAATTTTTATATTTGTTCGGCAAGGTCATTCCCAAGCTGTCTCTTGTGTTGACGCTTGCACTTCGGTTTGTGCCGCTCCTACAAAAACAGATGCGGCGCGTCAGCGCAGCTCAGAAGAGCATGGGACTGTATGCCTCCCAAAGTTGGTTTGAAAGGATACGAAGCGCACTGCGAATCATGTCTGCGATGATCACATGGTCATTGGAAAATGCCGTCGAAACGGCTTCTACCATGAGAGCGAGAGGATACGGAGGCCGCAGAAGAAGCCAGTTCGCATTGTTCCGCTTTCAATTGTCCGACGGTATTCTGCTCGGCGGAATTGTCACGCTATTGTTCGGTGTACTCTGGTGCGTGGTGAATGGTGCGGCGGCGTTTTCGTATTATCCAGGTCTAAGCCGACTTCGTACGGACCCTGAGGCGTGGATTTTATACGGATTGTACGGCGTGCTCGCTCTGCTGCCGTTTTTTATTGAATGCAAGGAGAGAATACAATGGCGTTATTACAGATCGAAAATTTAAACTTTACCTATCCGGATGCAGATCAAAGGGCGCTGAACAGCATTTCTCTGAGCGTGGACGAAGGAGAATTCATCGTCATCTGCGGCGAAACAGGCTGCGGAAAAACCACATTGATCAGATTGCTGAAGCCGGAGCTTGCGCCGGTGGGGGAGAAAGACGGTCTGATCCTATACGGAGGCGTTTCGCTGGACGAGCTGACTGAGCGCCGGTCGGCTACGGAGATTGGATATGTTATGCAGAATCCAGACCAACAGATTGTAACGGATAAAGTGTGGCATGAATTGGCGTTCGGCCTCGAAAATTTGGGCGAAAGCTCTTCTGTTATTCGATGCCGGGTCGGGGAGATGGCAAGCTATTTCGGTATTCAGGATTGGTTTCGCAAACCAACGGACGAGCTTTCAGGCGGGCAAAAGCAGCTTTTGAATCTTGCGTCGGTGATGGTAATGCAGCCGAAAGTGCTGATTCTGGACGAACCGACCAGTCAGCTCGACCCGATTGCAGCGTCGGACTTTATCACAACGTTGCGCAGACTTAACCGGGAATTCGGTCTGACCGTGCTTTTGGTTGAGCATCGTCTGGAGGAGGTATTTCCTTCGGCGGACAGGGTTCTGCTTATGGAAAAAGGAGGGATTCTTTTTTTTGATAAACCAGAGCACGTCGGTCTCAGGATGGCCTCGATGAAAGAGCATCCGATGCTGAAGGGCCTTCCCAGTGCCGTGAGAATCTTTAACGCTTTGGATATTGACGATGCGTGTCCTCTGACTGTAAAGGAAGGGCGCAGCTTTTTGAGCCGTCATTTCAGCGGAGTTGCCTTTGAAAGCAACAGTTCGGCTTCCAGCGGGGAAGAGAGCTTGCATTCAGCCTGCCGGCACGACAGACTTTCGGAAAATACAGAGGTCGGCATCAGCTCATGCGGCAGTCAAAACATGGAAGCCGAAAATCAACCCGTCTCATTTCATTCTATTGCGGAGACGATGATCGAGCTGAAGGACGTCTGGTTCCGGTATGGACGCGATCTGCCGGATATTCTGCGCGGCGTTCGGCTGAGGGTGAATAAGGGGGAAATTTATTGCCTGCTTGGCGGAAACGGTACCGGAAAGACCACACTGTTGCAGGTCACTGCCGGACTATCCCGAGCTTACAGAGGACATATAAGAATTGCGGGTAAACCTATAGGAAAATACAGGAACGGAGAACTGTACAGACATATGCTGGCAGTTTTACCGCAGAATCCGCAGACCGTGTTTATCAAGGATACGGTGGAGGAGGATTTTACCGAAATCCTGGAAGCCATGGAGGCGCCGAATGAATCCGGAAAATCTGCGATAGAAAGGGCGGCTGACAAGCTTGGCGTCCTTGATTTGCTTGGGAAGCATCCGTATGATCTCAGCGGTGGGGAAATGCAGAAATGCGCGTTGGCCAAAATGCTCCTGCTGGAACCGCGGGTTCTGCTGTTAGACGAACCGACCAAAGGACTTGACGCAGGGGCAAGAGAGCAGCTTGGAAAGATACTGGAGGATTTGCGTTCTGAGGGCATGACGTTTTTCATTGTGACCCATGATGTAGAATTTGCTGCGGAATATGCTGACCGCTGTGCAATGTACTTTGACGGAGAAATCCTGACGGAAAATACCCCCCGTCTGTTTTTTTCAGGCAACAATTTTTATACAACTGCTGCAAACCGAATGGCCAGACACCTTTATCCGGATGCGGTCACTTGTCGGGATGTGGTACGGCGGTGTCGAATCGAAAGGGCGAGACACGGCGAAAACGGAACAAACTGAATTGCATGGACCTCTCTGAAGCTATAACCGTCGGCGAAAAATATCTCCGTCTTTTTTACAGACAGGCTGTGCTAAAAAACAGAGAGAAGACATCTGAAAGGAAACCTGAATGACGAAAAAACTCATTACTTACATTCTTCTTTTTGCCGTTGCACCTGCGGTGGTACTATGCGGTTCTATCCTGTTTGAGGATAAACAGTATGCTTGGATTTCCATATGTCTATGTATCATCGGATGTCTGCCGTTTTTTTATATGTTTGAAAAGGGAAGAGCCAGCACGGGCAGATTGGTGCTGATTGCCGTTATGGTTGCTCTGACCGTAGCGGGCCGTGTGCTATTCGCTCCGATACCAGGCTTTAAACCGGTGACGGCGCTTGTGGTCATTACCGCAATGTATTTCGGAGGAGAGGCCGGATTTATCACGGGCGCGATGAGCGCCTTGCTTTCAAATTTCTATTTCGGGCAGGGCCCCTGGACGCCGTTTCAGATGTTTGTATGGGGTATCATCGGGCTGATTGCTGGACTTATCGCCCCGTTTCTTAAGAAAAGCCGCATATGCCTGGCGGTTTACGGCGCAATATCCGGTGTAGTATATTCGCTTCTCATGGATGTATGGACGGTGTTGTGGTGGGATGGGATGTTTCACGCTGAGCGGTATGTCGCCGCTGTTCTTTCAGCAGCGGGCTTTATGGCTGTATATGCCGTATCCAATGTAGTATTCTTACTCTTGCTTGCTAAACCGATCGGAAAAAAATTGGAACGGGTCCAGAAAAAATATGGACTGTGAGACTTGTTATGTCAAAAAACGTGCGGAGTGCAGAAGGACAAAACGATTCGATGAAATACCTATAAGAGGAAAAACTTCATTATGCTTATGATGGGCATTGGAAAGTATAGGTAGATGAGCTTTTAATCGATTTCCTTTGCCTCAAAGCACAAAATCTTCCGATTATCGTCTAGAAAAGAGAAAAGGAAAAAAGAAATGAAAAATGGATGGCAGAGGATTGGGCTTTTGAAATCGATATCACAGAAGGTACTTCGGAGCATTGCAGATTGGGTATGGAACAGGGCGACAAATTTTGCTTTCAATATGGATGCCCTGAGGGATTCTGCCCAAGAGCTATGACAGAGATTTTTACTTGGTGTGAGGTGATACGCTGCGGCGGCGATTTTATCCATAGGGGATATGGAGAACCCTATAAAATGACCTTGTGGTGTCCCTGCCATTGTATTCAATTTCAGCTTACAGCCATACCGATTAACCGTGGTCCGGACGGAAAATATATAGGAAAAAAAGACGGCTAACAAATCAAATTGCGATATTTATTTTTCAAATATTTCTTAAATGGTTTTTCAGATAAGACGTTTGACCTTTGAGGTAAAAGGAACAGATGTACTGGAAAGCAGCCCCACTTTATCCTCGTCGTATTCAGACGCAGCGCACTTTTTAACAAATGCTTAGTTTGACAAAACTCCGTCGTAGAAAGGAACTGCGTTTTTCAAGTTATCTGACCACTGCGTATAACGTATTTGAACAAAAAGCCCGGCTGGCAGTCAAACTGCCGGCCGGACTTTTTGATATGTTCATTGATATATTTTGGAATTTCAGTATCTAAATTGTTTGCTGCTGTATCCCATGTGTTTTCTGCGGATTTACGATTCTTTTTTTATCTGAGCGGAACCGGTTCCTCCGTCGTTATGCTCCTCATCCAGGCTTAGAGAGGGGATCGATAGAATACGAGGGGATGGCACGCGCTTTAGAAGGTCATAAGTAAATTTTTTGCAGCGGTAGGAGGCTTGCACAACGCCCTTGTACCGGCAGAGAAACTCCTGATGGTCCGAAAGCGGCGAAGCATGCTCACAGTAGGCGCAGCTTTCGTGAATATCATAGGTTTCATAAAGATCCCGCTTTTTCATATGCATTTCCTCTCCGGTAATCAGCACAGGTTTGACGAAATGTCCTTCTATCGTCGTTTCATTGCGTATCGGTGTAAAAGACGTCACAAACGCAGGGCGAAACCCCAGATAGTTGATACCAAGGTTCTACGAGACATTCCAAATTTTTATGCAATGTGTCGTGAGGTTATTATATCATGCGTCACACCGGATGTCAACTATTCCAAAACATATGTGGCGTCTCAAAAGATCTTATAATCAACAAATGAAGATACCATCTATTGAAAAGAAAAGAGCTGCCTGTGAAAGCAGCTCCAATAACCACGTGACCCCTGATAAAATATTATACCGTACGATCGAGAGTAGTAGCAATCAGCAATTTTCGTGAAAAATATTTTCAAACTACACTCCAAAATCGCTTCATTGCCTTGTTCCTTATTCTTTACTCTTTATCAAATGCATCCTCTACAGGAATATCAAAATTTTCGTTTTCAGAAAGATCTTCAGAGGTGGCCGCGTTGTTATCCTCCACCGTGATGTCGCATTCGCACTGCTCGTTCGGTTCTCCTGAGCACTCACTACAGTCACCATAGCAGCATTCGCATTCGTCAAAATCAAAATCGTCGTCTCCACAGCAACAATCGCAAGCATCCAATGCTGCCTGCTCACAAGCATCCAACTCTTTCTTTGCCTCGGTTAAGACCAGATATGCGCCGGCAGCACCGCCGATTGCGGATAGAGCCAAAAAGGTGTTGGCTAAATTTTTCTTTTTGCGATACAGCATAAAGAAAAGAATAACAAATGATATGGACTGTACAATTAATGTAATACCGATATTAAACTTAAAATTCTTAAACATAAAACGACTCCTTTTCTTTAATTTGAATAAATCATTTTGCGTTTCGTTTCAAATAGGCATTAATAAATTCGTCAATTTCTCCATCCATAACCGCAGAAACATTTCCATCCTCATATCCTGTTCTGTTGTCCTTGACCAGCGTATAGGGCATAAAAACGTAGGACCGTATCTGTGCGCCCCATTCGATGTTGGTCTTTTCACCCTTGATGTCGTCAATTTTGTCCAAATTTTCGCGTTCTTTAATCTCTACAAGCTTGGCTTTGAGCATTTTCAAGGCTGTTTCTTTGTTTTGAAGCTGGCTGCGTTCTGTCTGACAGCCTACGACAATACCGGTAGGCTTATGAACGATGCGGATTGCGGAATCGGTTTTATTGATATGCTGTCCTCCTGCGCCGCTGGAACGGTGAGCTGTGATTTCGAGATCCTCTTCTTTGATTTCAATGTCTGTATTGTCGTCGAGTTCGGGAATGACTTCTACGGAAGCAAAAGATGTGTGTCTTCTGCCGGAGCTGTCAAAGGGGGATACGCGAACCAGTCTGTGGACGCCGTTTTCACTTTTGAGATAACCGTAAGCATTGGGACCTTCGATCAAAAGCGTGGCGCTTTTGATACCGGCTTCATCGCCATCGAGCCAATCCAATAGCTTTACCTGATATCCACGGCGTTCACCCCAGCGCGTATACATTCTATAGAGCATCAGCGCCCAATCCTGCGCTTCTGTTCCGCCCGCGCCCGGGTGCAGCGTGACAATAGCATTGTTATGATCGTATTCTCCGGATAACAGCGCAGCTATGCGCATGCGCTCCTCTTCCTTTTCGATTTTCCGAACCTCGTCCAAAACCTCAGCGCAGACACTTTCGTCGTTTTCCTCCAGAGCCATTTCTGCCAAAACGACGGTATCTTCTATTGCTTGCCCCAGAGACTGATATTCATCAATAACCTGTTTTTTCTGTTTTAAAAGCTGTAAAATTTTTCCGGATTGCTGTTGGTCCGACCAGAAATCCTCAGCAAACGTCTTGGACTCCAATGCCTCAGCTTCTTTTTTCAGTTCAGCAATTCCAAGCGTTTCACCGAGTTCGTTTACGTCTCCGCGGAGCGCGTTCAGTCGGCTAAGGGCCTCCTCCATCTGTATAACCAAAAACCATTTCTCCTTTTATTTTCTGTCAAATCTAAATCTTTATACTATTATATCATAGAAATCTGATTTGTAAACAATAATCTGTGAATTTTTTCCTGGTATTGCATCAAAACAGTGATACGAAACCAATCATGATCATAAAATTGAGTAAAAGGTAAGGCTGCAGAACGAAGAAAGGACCGAATTTTTTCTGCCGATCAGTCCCATATTGCGGAGAGGTATCAGCCTATGGGGCATAAAGGGGGACGGGAAAGCTTTCCTTACCTGCCGGCGCCGAATATTTATACAGGGAGGATCATGGAAACGCGCAAAAAAAAACGAGGCAGCAGGCATAAAATGAGGTGATATATTATATATTTGCTGTGAGGCAAGTTTTATATTCAAGATCATACTGCAGGGAGAAGCGCCGATGGACTCCCGCATCAGAAATAAATTCGGCGAGAAAGGATGAGAATTACATCTCAAAGTAAGATGTAATCGGTATCGATATGGCAGAATACTCCGTTTATCAGGACATCGCCGAGCGCACAGGAGGTTCCTGTTACCTTGGCATAGTCGGGCCGGTCCGCACCGGGAAATCCACGTTTATCAAAAGATGCATGGAAACGCTCGTTATACCCAACATCATGGATGAAAATGAAAAAGAGCGTGCCAGAGATGAAATGCCGCAGAGCGCACAGGGGAAGACCGTCATGACAACGGAGCCGAAGTTCATACCGGACGAGGCTGTGGAAATCTCTTTGGATGATGCCTGCAAAACTTCACTGCGCGTAAAAATGGTCGACTGCGTTGGGTATATTGTGCCCGGAGCTTTGGGAAACTATGAGGACGGACAGCCTCGAATGGTACACACGCCCTGGTCTGAGGAACCGATGCCCTTCGATGAGGCGGCGGAAATCGGCACACAGAAGGTCATATGTGAGCATGCTACCATCGGCGTAATGGTTACAACGGATGGCACAATAGGTGAAATTCCTAGAAACAGCTACATAGAGGCGGAAAATCGAATTGTCAATGAAATGAAAGCCCTGAAAAAACCTTTTGTGATTATCCTGAATTCAGCAGAGCCCGATTCGGAGGAGGCACGGAAGCTTGCCGACGAATTAGAGGACACTTATCAGACGCCGGTGGCGCTGGTTAACTGTCTGACGCTGACCGGTGATGAGATACGCAGGATCCTTGAGCTGGTTCTGTATGAGTTCCCCATAACAGAAATATCTGTCAATGTGCCGCAGTGGCTAACCGCACTGTCCCCTGAGCATCCACTTATCCGTTCTCTGAACGATATGATAGCGGAAAGAGCTGGCCGTATTGCAAAAACAGGTGATGTACGACCTGTTTTCTGTGAATCGTGCGGCAATGAGGATATCAAGGATATCACGTTGGATCGTTTGAATTTGGGAGATGGCCGTGCGACAATATCCGTAGCGCTTCGCGATGGCTTATTTTATCAGACGATTGGAGAAGAAACCGGTTTTGAGATTACAGACGAGCGCTCACTCATATCTCTGCTCAAGGATTTGACAGCGATAAAGAAGGAATATGAAAAGGTGGAGGAGGCTATCCGAGATGTCGAACGTAAGGGCTATGGCATTGTAATGCCGGAAATTGAAGACCTGTCGCTTGAGGAACCGGAAATTGTCAAGCAGCACACCGGTTATGGCGTCAAGCTTAAAGCAAGCGCACCTTCCATTCATATGATCAAGGCGAAAATCGAGGCCGAGGTATCCCCTATTGTCGGAACAGAGCAGCAGTCGGAGGAGATCGTCAAGCATCTTTTGACCGGATTTGAGGAAGATCCCAAAAAGATATGGGAAACCAATATGTTTGGAAAATCTCTGTATGAATTGATCAATGACGGTCTGCATACAAAGCTTGCACACATGCCGGACGATGCGCGTATGAAGCTGGCAGAAACGGTGGAGCGCATTATCAACGAAGGCAGCGGCGGCCTGATTTGTATCTTGCTGTAATGTCTGAGCAGCTTGTCAACCCTGTTTTATGAAGAAGATAAGCCCCTACGTAAAACGTAGGGGCTTATTTTGTCATCAACTGTACGTATCGGCTCCAGACGCAATAGGACGGGCCATCTGTTCAAATACGTTTAACTTTTTTACCGCAGGAGGAGCCGCTGTTTCTGCCTCACTTATCTAAAAAAACTTAAATTCCGATCTTTTCTACTTCGATTGAATGATTCTCTGTTGAAAATGAAGCTATGATTTTTAGAAATGTCGATGGTTGTACAGGTTGCACTGTTCAAAAGACAATATATCTGATGAAATCAATTTTTTTACGGAAAGTAAAAGATGGTAAAATAAAAAATACATGAAATATTCATAAATGAAAGGTATAATGACTATATTATAAAGTATTTTTATAAGATGCCTCCGATAAAGGAGATAAAACAATGCGAATTTTTGATGCGAAATCAACTGAAGCCTCAAAAGCTGAAGAGCGTGTGGATGTAAAAGAGAAGGGGATTTACGAAGAGGTTCCCGAAAAAAGTTATGGCGGTTATCAATATCGCTGGAATTACGACACGTATCAGCATAAGCTGCAAAATAAAAAGAGAAAAGCGGCAAACAGAGGCCTCAAAAGGTTTTCTGTTGTCATGTGTTCGGTGTTTCTCCTTTGCTCCGGTGTCATAGCGGGCGTCATTATATGCGAATTTTTGTATAGAGATCAAAACAATGTCGGCCGAATACCGGCTGTGAAACAGACGGGAGGAAAAGTCGTCGATCCCACAGTGGAGCCTGATCTTCCGCGTTCCCCGTTAACAATGGCTGAAATTGTTAATAAGGGCAAAAGTTTTGTAGTAGGATTGTTTTCTCCGACGGAACAGGAGTCTCAGGTCGGAACGGGTATCGTGTTGACAGGGGATGGATATGTTGTAACTAATTATCATGCCGTAAAATACGGCGTGGACATTCAGGCTGAGACATACAACGGTGCCCGGTATGAAACACAGTTGGTCGGCTTTGATGAAGCCTCAGATGTTGCTCTGCTGAAAATTGTGGGTGATGGTTTTACAGCCGCTGAGATCGGAAGAATGAGAGAAATTTCTGTCGGCGATGAAATCGTAGTTATTGGTATGCCAGACAGCCCGGAATCAGATATAGGCGGCGGAATCGTAAATGGTATTGTATCCGAGATCAATGAAAACATATCGTTTTCTGATTCGGCCAACGGCAGGGAACGAAAACTGACTGTTCTGCACACAACAGCGTCAGCCGATGCTGACAGCACAGGCGGTCCGGTTTTAAATAAATATGGTGAAGTCATAGGCATGAATACTGCTGCGCTGTCGGAGAATTATGAAGGCCAGGGAACTGCAATTTCTATGAAGCAGGTCATTTCCATTGCCAATGAAATACTTGTAGAGTCACCAATGTTTGATGAAGCTCAAGCTTTCATAATCAACACCGGAAATACAATCGGAAAAATTGGCGTCAATGGAGAAGATATTGATGAATATCAGGCACTGCTCTATAAGGTACCGCAAGGTATCCTGATTCGTAATGTGGAAGTCGGTGCGAATGCTGCGCAAGTAGGATTGCAGCGCGGAGATATTATTGTCAATTTTAACGGCGCCTCAGTACGAAATATGGATAATTTGACTGCTATGGAAGAATCCTGTGAGGCAGGACAGAAGGTCTGTCTGACTGTATATCGCATCGGAGAGATGTTGGATCTTTATTTTTATATAAATGCAGCCAGCGACTTTGAATGACAACCTTTCGGTAAATCGAATTTTATGATAACAATCCTGAATGTTGCTTGGGAAGAGTATGTCGCAAACAAGCAGTCATTCAAGAAAAGCTCACGCAAGCAACTATAAATATATGCGCGATGAACTTGGTAATAAAAACTAACGAATATAGCGTACAGCAAAATCAAGAAGTTCTATAACTCTCTTATCGAAAATGTTTTTAAACCAAACAGTATAAAAGCGGTTTTTACAAATGTGTCCTCCGTATAATTTCAGCACGAAGGGCCTTTCCCTCAAAGATCAAGAGGGCTGTCAGAGAGATCGCGCTGGCAGCAACGCAGGCAACCGAGGGATAGACGAATCGAATCACACCGCAGAACAGCAGAATGAGAGGGACGATCCCGAAAATAATGTTGATGATCAAATAATAGATGTATTGCTCGATATGAAGACTCAGAACTCGTGCAATAATTGCCATGACAAACATTGCCACACAACAGGTTGCCGGCAGAACGATATCAAGCGACCATCCATGGTATCCTGTAAATAAGTCCCAGAAAAAGGCAATGATGCAGCATATTACGGCTGTATAAATAATACTTTTTGTTACGTTTCCGCGCAAGCGCATGGCCAGGCCGAACGGTAGCCAGAAGGATACAATACCGCCTGCTGCATATAGCCACCAGCCGACGAGAGTATCCGTCTGTGAATAATTTACGGCGGCGCAGATGAAAATCGCAGCGACGGAAAGAAAAGCGACAATTCGTAAAACCAGAGCAAATGGCTCTGGTTTTTTCTTGATTTCCGGGAAAATTTCGCCGCTGTCGGGAATGCCTGAAAGGCTCCCCTGACACAGCGGGCAAAAATCCGGCCGTCCCTTTACTTTGACGCCGCACTTTTTACAGTATAACATTTCCTCTGCCTCCGAGATTCGACGTGATTTCGACTTCAAGCCCAAGCTTGACAAGCGTTCTGAAAAAGCGGCACTGAATATCGGTTGAGACGAAGGGGGAAGTGAAACCGACAACGAAATGATCTTTATATGAACACATACATGCCTGAAGACGATTTGTTGAGCTGATAACGCCGAATTTATGAATATACGGTGAAAACTCTTCCGGCATCTCGATACGCCCTAAATTGGAAAATGACGCAGTGACACTTTTTTCAGCAATATAATTTGCGATTCTTAAGCTGGGGTCCTTGAAAATAACGGGAACGATGCGTGCGGGTAGAAGGTTTTCTATAGAGGAAAGACCACTCATGCGATCTTCCAGTTTGTCCCGCTTAAGATAATTTTTCATGCTTTTGTCGACATGTCTTATGATATCCGCAAGATTGCCAGATTGCCGCTGGAAATTATATTCAACATTGATAATTCCGAAAAAATTTCGTGCTGATTTTGAATCAAAGTATTTTCGCAGATTGACGGGAACGGTGATCACGACCGGCTTGGTACGTTCGCGAACGGGCATGCTGTCTGCTATTGAACGAATGAAAACCGAAATTAAAAAAGCGGTTATGGTAACCCCGTAATCATGTGCCGCAGAAAGAAGCTTTTTCAGCGGTATACAGCCCTCAATCACACCGAGCGAGTGCGCTTCAAGACGCTCGCCGCGGATTTGATAGGCTTGAGACAATTTTTCTGCGTGAGGAATTTTACGCTTGTTGTAATATCTAAAAAAGCTGTCGTCCTTTTTCTCTGTTTCAGACGCGTCATATGAGATCTGGGGCATCTCAGGAATTTCTTTGGCGTGACTTTTTTTCAAATAACACGCAATGAGCGTTTGAAAAAAGCGCATCGCGCCTTCTCCATCGGCAAGCGCATGATAGACTTCAAAGTTGATCCGGCTTTTATAATAGGTCACTTCGAACAGCAATCCTTTTTTATTGCTGTTATAAATACGTGAACAGGGCGCACGGTATTCTTCCTTAACTACGGGAGAAATCGAGCTCCCCTCAAAATAATACCAAAAAATTCCTTTTTTTAGTACGGAACGGTAAAAAGGGAACCTTTCGACAGTAAATTCCAGAGAGGTTTGAAGCACACGACTGTCTACGGTCTCATTCAGTTCGCAGTAGAAGCGGAAAACCTTTTCGTCACGCTTAGAAGTCGTCGGCGGGAATATTTTAGCCGCGTTGTCAAGACGTATCCAATCTGATGCGGGGTTTTCTGTCATACGGTCATCACCGAGAAAGCTGCGCATGACGGCAAATGTTTTCTGTATCATGCGCATTTTTATAGGCAGCGAAAAGTATCCGTGCAGCGCATCCGGCATTCTGTAAACCAGTACGCTGTTGCCGGCCTCGGAAAGACGCCTGCCATACTCTTCTCCCTCGTCACGCAGTGGGCAGAATTCAGCGGTTATGATAAGGGTTTTGGGCTGGTTTCTCAGGTCATCTGCCATTAGCGGAGCAAGGTAGGGATTTTTCAGATCTTCTTTGGATGAAATATACAATTCCATATAACCCTCGATACGCTTAGAAGTCAAAAGATAGTCAAATCCATTGGTTTTTACGGAGTCAAATGGGGAAGAGGGGGTATGATCGCTATCTGTAGCCGGATAAATGAGTATTTGCAGCTTGGGAAGAAATTCACCGCGGTCGCGTGCCATAAGACTCACGGCAGCCGCAAGGTTTCCACCGGCGCTATCGCCGGCAATATAGATATCGTTCGGAAAAAATTCGGGCAGAAGCAGTCCGGCATAAAGCTGCCTTGCCACCTCGTAGCAATCTTCTGTCGCAAATGGAAATTTAAATTCAGGAGCTCTGCGGTAATCGACTGAAACGATTGTGCGGGAAAGCTCCTCAACCATTCTGATGCAAACCCCGGTATAGGTATCGATGTCTCCGTTTACCCAGCCACCGCCGTGAAAAAACAGTATCACCCCCTTTGGTTTTTTATTTTTTACGGAAAAAATACGTACGGGTATGTCATGACCGTCGCGCGGAACTGTCACATTCTGTATTTGACAGTTTTTCGGATTTGTTACGCGTTTAGTGGTGGCTTTTTCAAGCTTACGAACAAGTTTATATGATTTTTTTATATCGGGATCCGGAAAGGAGAGTACCTTTAATGCCGCTTTCATCGCCTTGTTGATAGCCACTTAAAATCATCTCCTTTCAGTTGATGTTTATGACTATAACTATAAACAGTAAATCGGTTCAAATCAACGGTTAAACATACACTCGATATGTTGTACGCGAAAAAACGTTATGTTCCCTGAAACACAATGTTTTTCAAGCTTTCAATAATAATATTGACAGTGTGCTTTCGATGCAGCGTCCCCTTTTAAAAAAACACATTAAAGGGCTCGGCTATCGGCAATGTTCATAAGATTGTATTGTTATGAGGTACCAGTATTATTATATCTTAATTTACCATGACTGTGACAGCTTTATTCTATTATTTATACATGTTTGTTGATTGCCAAACAGCACAGCACAGTTCCTGAAGCACCTCTTAGGATCAGGAAGGGCGTGTGATTGGCAGGAGAAGAAATAAAAATGGACGCTCTTCTATGCAGACATCTTACATACTTTGTTAATGGTCTAATTCCATGAATGATGTAGGAAATTTTTTAATATTTTATGGGGATGGCCGTGATTCCAATAAATAAAATATAGCTATCATTAAAGTTTTGAAACGAGAGTGTCAACCCCTCAAACGTTATTTTTACTGGTTTTGTCAGCCGTTATACTGCTGACGCATAGTTTGGCAGGCATGACGTCGTTGCTTAATAATATATTTTTTCCTAAAATCGCTTCTTGTGTCCGAATGGAATGAGCCGTCAAGAGCCATATGACCGTATACCGTTTCCGTATGGAGGATTGTTCAAGGAACAACAGTTGCAGGACGGTATTTTTCATAATATATAGTTCGACCCTTGACAACTTATACCCGTATAAGTATAATATAATTATTACATATACATGTTACGGTATGGTTGAAAGGGGTAATTTTGTGAAAAAATTTGCATCAAAATTGGAAGCCTTTTTAGGGCTTGGCGGTACGACTAAAGATATTGTGCTGCTTATCATATCGGGTATCGCGCTGGCAATTAGCTTGATGAAAATTTCGCCGCTGCCCTTCGACATTGCATGGATTGCGGTCATATTGTGCGGTGTTCCGATTCTATTAGAAGCTTTTATCGGCTTGGTAACTGCTTTCGATATTAAGGCGGATGTATTGGTTTCTCTTGCGCTGATTGCCTCTGTCATCATCGGTGAAGATTTTGCCGCCGGGGAAGTTGCCTTTATCATGCAGCTCGGTGCATTGCTTGAAGAGCTTACTGTGGCAAAAGCTCGCGCAGGCATTGAAAAGCTTGTGCAGTTGACGCCGCAGACCGCAAGGATTATGACAGCAGGAAACGAAAGTATTGTCCCCGCTGAACAGGTGCAGATAAACGATTTGGTCCGTGTACTTCCCGGAGAGATGATTCCTGTTGACGGTGTCATTATATCAGGACAGACTTCAGTCAATCAGGCTGTCATGACCGGAGAATCCTTGCCGGTGGACAAGACGGAGGGGGATGAGGTTTCCAGCGGTACAGTGAATCAGTTTGGAGTCTTTGAAATGAAAGCAACGAAAGTAGGTAGGGATAGCTCTATCCAGCGAATGATACAGTTGGTGCAGTCAGTAGACGCAGGAAAAGCAAAAATTGTAGGTATCGCTGACCGCTGGGCTACCTGGATTGTTATCATTGCCTTATCTGCTGCTGTACTGACGTGGCTTTTTACAGGTGAAATCATTCGCGCTGTGACAATATTGGTAGTGTTTTGCCCCTGCGCTTTGGTGCTGGCTACGCCAACGGCGATCATGGCCGCAATCGGCAATGCGACCAGGCACGGTTTTCTTGTGCGTGAGGGAGATGCGCTGGAACGGTTGGCAAAGGTATCGAAAATTACTTTCGACAAAACTGGAACATTGACTTATGGCATGCCGCAGGTTGTCAGGTTGGAAAGCGTACTGCCTGACCTTGAAAAGGATCGTTTATACGCTCTTTGCGCTGCTGCGGAGCAATTTTCCGAGCATCCGTTAGGCAGAGCTATCACACGTTGTTATAAACATGATATCGGCAAAGCTGTACTCCCCGCGGAAAGTTTCCAAATGATACCCGGCAGAGGTGTTTATGCAGTTGTAGACGGAAAATCCATTCTTGCCGGAAATTGTGAGTTGCTTACAGAGAGGAATATCGAAGTGCCAAAAACCGTACTTGCAGCGTCAGAACAATTTTTAAAACAAGGCTGTACGGTTATTTATGTGGCAGTAGAGCATACAGTTGCCGGAATAATCGTCCTTTCTGATACGGTGCGGGAAGAAAGTGTGGCCATGATCAGCCGCCTTACGGCAATGAATGTACAACCAATACTTTTGACAGGTGATCACGAACACGCTGCTTCCGCTATCGCAGCACAACTGAATATAAAGGAGGTTCATGCAAATTGTAAGCCGGAGGATAAATTGAAATGGATAGAAATTTATCAAAAAAAGCAGGAAACGGTATGCATGATCGGTGATGGTGTAAATGACGCGCCGGCGCTCAAAAAGGCAAATGTGGGGATCGCCATGGGAGGGGGCGGTAGCGATATTGCCGTTGATGCAGCCGATATCGCCCTTGTAGAAGACGACGTGAAAGAGCTGCCGCACTTGATGGCGTTATCCCAACGGATGATGACAACAATAAAATGTAACCTTGGTTTTTCTATGGGATTAAACTTTCTGGCAATCATACTTGCTGTGACAGGGGTGCTGAATCCCGTTATAGGAGCGCTGGTCCACAACGCGGGCTCAGTTGTTGTCATTGCCAATTCCGCGTTGCTTTTGAGGTGGAAATCCAGAAAGTAAAAAGCGGAGGATAGCTTCCGTTGTTTTTGATTGACGGCGGATTCTCTTCCAACTCATGCTTTCGAGACTCATTTATCAGTTTAAGAACGTGAACAGGAATTTTTCAGGTACCGTTTTTGCCCCTTTGCGCAGCAAAGGGAATTTGCGCAGCAAAGGGAATTTGCGCAGCAAAGGGAATATGGTTGCAAGCGTTGCAGCGATTCCAGCATAGCAAAATGATTTCAGCTCCGCGGAAATAATTTCTGCGGAGCTGAAACTGATTCAACTTTCTGCATATAATGGCAACTATTAATGATGCTTTCTGCCGATATGCGCAATATATGTGATGATTTCATAGCCCTCAATACTTTTGGCATCTTTCTGCAAAGAATCCAGATAATACGGATTACCGTTTTCCCCATTCACCGAAGGCACATGACTGCGTCATCTTTTTTACTCTTTATATTTCATATTAGGATAAATATAATCAAGAAATTCATCCGGAAAATGTTTGTCCAAATATTCGTCAATGACATTTTCGGCCGGAATGTTATAATGCCGCTCTGTCTTTCGAATCACTGCTGCGGCTGATATTCCCATATCCCAAATCATAAAGATACATAGAATCATGGTCATAGCGGCGCCAAATCTTTTGGGAATTTTTTCTATATAATGCGATATGGAGGGATAGATATCCTTAACCCATATAACTCCAAGCGCACCCCACATCAGCGCGAATTTTAAATTTGTTCTTCCCGCAATATTAAATGGCGTTCCGCTGTATTCCCATGATACGGTTCCGAAAATCAATTCCTGCCCAAGGCTGCATAAATACTCTACAGTGGCACCGATTATCGCACTGCCGATAAAGATCAGAATATTGGGCTTATTATAAAAACGATAGAGGCAGACAGCCATGGCCACTGCACCCGCACCATATACCGGATTCAGCGGTCCGTAAACAACGCCGACGCGCATTTCGAAATGCCCGAGAGAGGCAATACACCAAATAGTTTCAAGAATCCAGCCTAAAAAACAGCCAATCATAAACAGCCAGAATAATTTTGTAAAGCACAGACCGTAGCCGAAGGGCTTTTCCTCTTCCTCCGGTATCACGCGTTCATAGGCTTCAATAATTTTCTGATTGCGTTTGTTAAGAAGCTCCTGTTTTCTCTGTGCCAATGAGAGCGGA
>DXYE01000026.1:0-5078 GCA_019415985.1 Clostridiales bacterium | reverse complement strand
ACATCTTTAATTTTTCGCATTTCATCCTGCAGATTTTCAAGCTGTTTTTCATATTTTTTCGACTGTATATCTGGAAAGGCTTTCAGTAGGCGGCGCAGAGAGATCCCATTCTTTTTTATATATTTTTCGTACTTCTGTCTCCAAAGCTCCGCCTTTTCCGGCAGGATCTTTACTATTCTGCCGCTTTCAGACGGTGAAAGCTGCTGAGCTTCAAGCAGCTTTAGATGTTTAAAATGTATGTTTAGGCTGATAACCGATGCAAAAGATACAATGATATCTACCACCAGACAGCTATAAAAGATAATCAAAATCAGACGTCCGAGCCAAGCCGGTACCACGGAGATCAGTACATCTGTCAGAGGCAGAGCCAGCTTGAGAACAAATACACAGCCGACAGCCCAAACAAGAGAAAACGAAAGACAAATATAACCACCCAGATGAAAGCGACTGCCAGAATAATCCCACAGCTTGTGGTGAAGCACTTTATCCATAAAGAAACCTGTCAGCCACTCTAAGGCCGAAGTGAGAACAAGCGAGCCCAAAAATAAAATCAGAAGTGAATCGCGGTAGGAAGAAAAGACCACAAGCGCCAATACGACGCCGAACCCATAAATAGGACAGTACGGTCCGCTTAGGAAGCCTCTGTTTACGAATTTTTTTTGCGTGCAGGCAATGAAAATCACCTCAGCGCTCCAACCGACGACTGCATACAGCATAAAATACCACAAATAATGATACATGTCAAATCCTCCGATTTTGTTTGACCCTTCCGGCGCGTGTGCAGCCATTTAAGAATCACGCTGTGTGTAAGCCTGCACTTCATTATATGCACCGTACGTTTTCCTATTTCTATCTTTTATGTTTCTATATATGACAGGCATCGACAAATTCTTTATTATTTTAACATTTAAAATGATTCTTGTCAATCAGCGTTAATTCACTACTGTGGTCACTAAATTTAAATAATCAGGAAATTACGGATTCATGAAATTATTTATGAAAACGGAGCACACCGACATTTTAAAAGCATGCATATATGACCGAATAGATATTCTATAAAGGTCTTTTTAAGTTGACATAGCATCATACAATTCGTATGCTGATATCAAGTGAACGCACCTTGGGGATTAATCTTAGAAAAAAATAAAGAAGCCGCCGGCAGATATTGTCTGTCGGCGGCTTGTGGTTTTCAGGGATTATTTATACATTGCATCAATTTTCGCAGAATAGTTCTCCCAACTATTTCTGATTTCTGCGCGTTCTTCCTCGGTAAAGGTTAGATTGACGTTATCGGATATTTCATAGAGATCCGGTATGCCAAGCTCGGTGCATCTGCGGATATATCGCAGCGTATCGCGGCGGCTGTAGAAGCCGGAGCCATCCGTGTCAACGAGTGTGTTCGGAATTGCCATTGCGTACAGCTTCTGACGATGCTGCATACACTCAAAGTTGTTGCGCCAATGTCCATCATAATCATGCAGACGCGCTTGATCGCAGACGTGAGCGAAATATGGATGGCAGGGACTGCAGTTGATAATAGCCTCCGGTTTTGCTTCTTTGGCGCATTGATAAATATAGGATACAAGCTCGTGGAACAGCTCAACGCCGTATTTGCCGTCATAGGATTGAATAGCTCGACCGGTCGGCTGGAAGAATGCAAAATCCAGCTTGAAGCCGTCAGCATTGCAGCATCCTTCGTCAGAAGAAAGCAGATGATAAATCGCCTTCTTCAAAAACTCACGGTATTTCGGATTTGTCGGGTCTGTCATCGGACGGTTTGCACTGTTGGCCATGACTGGAACCGGTGCAACCCCTTTTACACACATATCTTCCGGCAACCCCTCAGAATCCCACATCTTGAACCAAAGCAGAACGTGGATCCCCTTTGCCTTCTGCTCGTCGACAAACCCGCGCAGATCGGTCCATTTGTTGGGATCTACCTCAAGGGTACCGTATTCCTTCTGCCATTTGTCGTCAATGATCATAATGGTAGGCTTTAACTGCTGCTCCTCAATGAGCTTTTGAATTTTTTTGTAGGATTTTTCACAGGCATGGTCAAAACAAGAGCCACCTTCTTTTGCTGCTAGTACGCCCTGCTCAATCCAGCCGCAGAACATCGGACCGTGCCAGAAGCGGGGAACCTGATTGGGGGCCTGCGGCAGTTTTTTCTGCGCCAGGCCATTGTCAAAGTAATAATCCGCATACTTCCGGATGCAGGCAAACTCATCCTCTGCGCTGTAGCCGATGATTTTCGGAGACTCCCAGGTACCGTTGATTTTGGTATGTCCTGCATTATCTGTTGAAAGATAAAATTTGTTGTTGTTTGTATGATAATCAAACTGTACGAACTGATGCTCCCCCGGTTTTGCGGCTAGTCCTAATGCGAGCCACGGCGCGATATCCTCCGTGCGGAAAGCATAGCAGAACATTGGCGGCACCATGAGATAGGAGAATCTGACAAAAGAATAGGCGGAGGAGAAATAATATTTTTCTCTGTCATCAATTGTGGCAATGGGAGCATAACCTTCTGCAAATTCGTAATGACTGCCGTGCCACGGGCTGCTGATATCACCGCTGAAATAGTTTACCGAATCGACATCGCCTTTACCGGACAGTCTGATAAAATACTCAAAGTGCGTATCAAAACACTTTAATACATATTCTTTCTTCGTCCACAGACTGCTGGATGAAGACCAGGTGTACACATAACAGTCCTTTTCCTTACTTTTGGCGAGTGAAAGCTCCCCCTTTTCCGCATCCTTATTGGTGTCATCGCCCTTTCCGACGGTATTGACTGAGGAACGCGGATCCAGCACAGCGATGTCCTCACCGCAAAGTCTCACATGGATTTTGTCAGCTGTTACACGCAATGCATAGGTAGCAGCTTCAATGGAATCGAATTCGTCTGTTCTGTTAAAATACATATTCTTTTCCTTTCATATGCAAACTCCCCTGATTTGTCCTTCATTTAATTAGGCGCCTGGGGGGACAGGCAATGTTCGAAGCCTATTTCGTCTCTGCAAACGAGATGGAATCAACGATGTTATGATAGCATAGCTGTTTTCATTTGTCAATCATATCCATTAAATTTGTTACATACTTTTCTGGTTTTGGCAATTTTTCAACATATAGAACAAAATTTCGTTTGTCGGCCGATAAAATATCCGGCAGCGCCGTTCAGTCTGTATGCAGCAGCTCGTCACAGCTTACACCGAACAGCTCGGAAAAGGCCAAAAGCTCAATATCGGTGACAAAGCGCTGTCCGCTCTCAATCCGTTGAATGGCATTTTTATCAAGATCAATCTCGCGTAGCTGCATTTGTTCCGCCAGCTTTCGCTGAGACATTTTCGGAGAGCATGCTTTCCTGAGCAATCCGATTTTTATGCCGCTTACATTGTTTCTCCCATTATGGGCTTTATTTTTAAACATTAAATTTTCCCTCCTTTTGACATTTTGTGATTGACATTTTGATTATAATGTGCTACTATAAGAAAAAAGACATTCACTAAATGTCAAAAGCGGAGGTTCATATAATGTTTCATATTATTTTAGGTATAATCGGAATTTTGGCGATCCTTGCTGTAGCGAGTATCGTCCGGGGATGGATAACGCATAAAACCGGTGTGAGGCGTACGGGCAAGGCCAGGATGAGTCAGGCCCTGGAGGAGACATCCAGACAGTTTTTCAGGGCAGGAGACCTGCGAAAAGAAATTTATGCTAAGCGGGATGCTTTCCGCGGAACGCGGATTGTTGAAGAGGCGATCACAAAAATATTTGACGATCCGAATCATCTTCCGGCAAAAATTACAATGAACGCAGAAGGCGTTTTTATTGTTCCATGGGATTCTGCGTCCGGAAAATATGCTGCACAATATGTTCAAAGGCTTTTTGAAGGGGATCTTCCGTCTTATGATTATCTGAACGGATGCGCGCTTTTTCTGCTTATACAGGAACATTACCCGAAACAGTATGATTTTCCGAATACAAAGGTAAACGATTACGACAGCGGGGAAGTAGAGACGATCTCTCTGATCCTGAAATCCGTGGGAAATGTTGTGACTTGGTGAGGCGGTATTTTATAAAACAGACAGCGGAAACCACTGAACCGGATATAAGAGCATAAAGGCTAGATCAATGGCATGATTCGTCTGCCGTTTTCATCGAAGGACTCCACCTCATTTTTTATCGACACCTTGGGAGAGAAAAGTGGCGTCCTTGACAAACCCCTGCAGATAAGGTATAATTCATACATAATTTATTACAATACTCCGCGGTGTATTATTGGAGGGGTACAAATGAAACAATGTATGGATGCAGAAAATCTGCACCGCAGATTGAAAAAAATCATTGGACAGGTGCAGGCGATTGAACGGATGATTGATGAGGATGTGCCCTGCGAGGATGTTTTGGCACAGATCAACGCAGCAAAATCCGCCTTGCACGGATGCGGAAAGGTGGTGCTGGAAGGTCATATAAAACACTGCGTACGCGATGGAATAGAACACGGCGATGCCGATAAAACAATTGAGAGCTTTACAAAGGCGGTAGAGCGCTTCTCAAACATGACATAATGCATTTCCAACGCTGTTTGTCTGCGATAGAAACAGAAATAAATTTTATTTTGATCGATTACAATAGCAGCAAGTTTTTCGGGATGCCCGGTATAGGATTTCATCCCCGAAAAGCCACAGTGCCCATTCAGATAAGCTTGCATATTATGCACCGGCAGCTTCCCGACCCACTGAGCAGAGTTCAGTCGGTCGGAGGTTGTCGGATTTTTTTATGAGATATCGAATAAGATATCGAAAAGCCTTGCAGTTATGTATGGCTAACCATGAGCGGTTGAAAAATGGTATGGAAACGGCAGAATGCGTGATAAAATTACGTGATAAAATTATAAGAAACAGTGTTCCTGTAAACAGCAAACTCTGTATTTATTGCTATAAAACTGAAAGATAGAACCAGCATTTCATAAATATTAAGGGTATTCGGCGGAAAACCGAGACCTATTATATTGAGACATTTATATAGTAAATTAAATAATTTGTAAATAAATTTATGCAAAATAATTCATTTAT
>DXYE01000259.1 GCA_019415985.1 Clostridiales bacterium | reverse complement strand
CTTTTCGGGCGTGTTGACAATGAGCGCGTCCCGGCTCTCGATCAGGCCGCCGACATAATAGGGCAGGCCGCAGCCCGCATAGGAGATGTCCTGATCCTTCGTGATCAGGGTCACTTCCAGACCCCTGTCCTCCCGCTTGAGCTTCGCGGCGGCTTTTGTCCCTGCCGCAACACCGCCGATTACCAGTATTTGCATTGCGTATCCACTCCGTTTCCTGTCTTTTGATTTTTCTTGCAGAGCAAACCGTCTGCCTTCCTTCGCCGCGTTTTCGTCACCGATCCGGTGAATACGGCGGAATGCGCGTTGTTTCTTAGGGAAAAGTATACCTTAATTCTATGAATATATCAATCCCTTTGGCGCAGATTTTTGCAATTTGCCGTACAGGAACATATACGGGAGACGCGTTCTGAGCAGAAAGGCTCCCTGCCGCGCGATGCGCAGCGCAAAAAAGCCCCGCGCTTCTGCACGGGGCTCTTGCTGTTAAAATCCAATATCTGTTTTCCTGTACGGTGCAGCCGCATCCGACCACCATTTTATAATTTCGGGAAAGAAGCCGTTCATTATACGGGACAGTCCGCAGCTTTTCACTGCCGTACAGATGCACGTGTTATTCGGACGCGAAGAGGCTCAGCCACTCCCTGTTGGCTTCATCCGGTTCGGATAGGATATGGTTTCGGATGCCTTCGTAGAGCGAGCAGGTGATGAAATGCCCGAGGAAATTGGACAAAAAATTTCCCATCTGCCAATGCAGACGCTTCGGAACCATCGTTTTGTATGCATTGAATATCTGCCGATATGCCTTATCAAAGTACCTGTTTGCCTGCGGATAAAAGGCATATGCAAGCTGTTCCAATTGCTTCCGTTCTTGCTTTTCAATAAAGTAGTAGTTCTGCCGGAATCCGTCCCCGTTTTTGATGAACAGCTTATTTTCAAGCGCTTTGGAAAAAAGAAATTTCTGTTCTTCCGACAAACGGTGTGGAGAAAGATTTCCTTTTATGATTTCTCGGCACAGGGCAAAGACGCCGTCCGGCATATCGAAGAATACGGAGCTGTCCAGTCCGCTCCAATATCGCTGACATCTTTTATCAGGGTATATTTGTCGAGATTAAAAGTCAGATTGATTAAATCTTTCATCTCCGTAAAATGTTCCAGTTTTATCGCCTCAAAAAATTGAGTTTCTTCATCTCCGAAAAAACTATCCATGCGCTTCGCAAGGTAATTCAGCTCATCCAGATTGACCAACCGGTCTTTTAAAAACGACAGTTCCTTTGGCTCTGTAATGGCTGAAATATAGTGTGTTATGCTGCTTAAGTCATCAACATGAATTTCCATAAGTTTAGCTGACAGGTACGCCTCACTACAGGGGAATTCAATATCTGCATAATTGTCGTTGTGTTTCACCGTTGCTGTAATCATTCTTTATCACTCCTTTGCTCAAAATGAATTGCACTAAGCCCGAATCTTCTGATTGCCATAGCGTTACAAATAAGGGCAAACATTCTCGGAGGTATCAGCTGTGTGTCTGCGAGGTCGCTGATTGTGAGATAATTAGTACCAAGGTATAAATCTTTGGCGGCGCAAAACAAAGTGTAGCCGTTTTCACTGATTCCGGCAGGCTGCAGACTTTTAAAATCAATTGAATTGTCTGTGGCATATCGTTTAGCGGTTTGCCACAATGCAAACTCTGCTGTTAGAAGATAAAGGGCGGACATGAGGGCATAATCCTTTTTGTTCTTTTTTCTGATT
>DXYE01000258.1 GCA_019415985.1 Clostridiales bacterium | reverse complement strand
ATACTCCTTGTTTGTCAATCAAGTTCCCGATGGTTTTTTCAGCATCTCGCATCATATCGTTGTTCTCCTCTCAAATTTTCATTCCGTTCAAGTCCCCACTAAACGCGAATTTGTTTAGGATGATACAGAAGCATCCAAAAGCGGCTCGACATGCTCCTGTATAAAATCAACCCTGTCAAAGACAGTCGGCTTGAAGGTTCCTGCCACGGCGACTACGGCTGCTTTTTCCGAGTTCACATAGATCACATTCCCGCTGTTTCCGATGGCGGCATAGATATGTTTCTTCTCATCAATAATCCACCACAGATAGCCATACAGCATATCTCTAAAATTGCCGTCGCACTGAATGCGCGGTTCGGTGCTTTCCGCTAACCATTCAGATGAAACGATGCGGCCTCCTCCATACATTCCGCGCTCAAGACACATCTGGCCGATCTTCGCCATCTCCTCCGCAGACATGCAAAGGCCGTAACCTGCCGCAGCGACGCCCTTGGGGTCCACAAACCAGATGTTGCCGTGGGGTTTCTTTGACATGGTAAATGCCTTGTGTTCCTCTGCCGTCTCGGCATAATAATTTGTGCGCGGCGCAATCCCCAGCGGGGTAAAAAGATATTGGTTCGCAAAATCCACCGTTGACAGCCCCGATGTTTTTGTAATGATCCCGGTCAGAATATGGATGCCCAGTGTAGAATACTTGAACTGCCCGGTAAGTCCGGCCCTGCCGCCGAGCAGGTCAAGGGCCGCGACTGTCCAATCATCGCTGGAGCAGACCTTTGTCCACGGCTCCGACCTGTATTTATACGGCGCGGTCATGGTCAGCAGGTGCCGGAGCGTCACCTGCTGTATGGTCTTTTCTCCCCGTTTGATAGTGTAGTCCGGAAAAAAGTTCAGCACTGGTTGGTTAATACTTTTGATGAAACCTTTGTCAACAGCAATTCCAATCAGCAGGGAAACAACGCTCTTTGTCGCCGACATGACATGTACTGTGTCGGTCGTTTTGTAATTATGCCAGGTATCATTGATGAGCACGATCCCGTTTTTTAGTGCGGTAATCTGGCAAATATTCTCCTGTGTCACGGAAATAAAGTTATGAAATTCTTTATCATTCATATTGATACTCGCTTTCATACATTGATTTATCGATTTATCGTGTTTCGCCTTATCCGCCAAAGGCGGCTCGTCGTCATTTACCAATAATACGCATTTAAACCAGCTCTACAAGCCGGAATTTTTCTGTTTTATAATAATTTCTTTCTCTAAAAGCGATACTTTCGTCTTTTCAAATTGTTTGACATTTTGCACCCCTATATCTCCTCCTGCAATATCGTTTTATAGCCATTTTGAACGGAATCTATTGCAGTACTCGCTATACAGGATTTGCCGTCAATGCCTGCGATTTCAATTTCTGTAATCTGGTTTTGCTTCAAAATTTCTTGCAGCTCAGGATTAGAAAAAGCACCGGCCGTTTCTTTGGATATTATATATTCGGAGCGGATGTTCAAATTCTCTGCCAACTCATCTTTCTTCCTACCACCCCTAAGCCTTTTTGTATTTTTTACATATACAATAAGCTCATCGTCGGCAGTCGCCCTTTGAATCCTCTCATTAACGCAAGCAAGTAATAAAGACGGGTACTTTTCTATGTAACCCTCTTGCAAATCTATTACAAGTAATGCTTGTGCCATGCTTTTTTCTCCCTGTCAAATACCGGTTCGTCGTTCTGCGCCTTATCCGCCAAAGGCGCTTTTTACCAATAGGCGTAACTTGGAATATGCTCAATAGCTCCATTCATTATAGCACCTCGACAACCTCAAAGCGTTCAAAAGTGATAAGTGTTTGATCGGTAAAGGTATAACCGCGCTTGGCAGCGTCTCGTGTCCAATAGCGTATATCTGTCTCTTATACACATCTCCGAGCCCAC
>DXYE01000257.1 GCA_019415985.1 Clostridiales bacterium | reverse complement strand
CTCCGGTGCTTCCTCAGGATTTTTACTGACTTGGGCCCATTCAACGCGATGATCCTCAAGTGATTCCACCTTAATATGGAGACCGTAAGCATCCAACTCAATGAGACTGCCATCCTCCGGAATGACTGTGAGCTGACTGAAGACCAAACCGCCGAGCGTATCAAATTCAACATCGTCGGGAAGTTCTATGTCGAGCTGCTCTTCAATCATTTCAATCTCACAGCTTCCTGAAACTTTCCATAAATTGTCATCCAATTGTACAATCTCAGTTTCCTGCTGAGGATCCAACTCGTCATAAATATTGCCGACGATTTCTTCCAACAAGTCCTCCATGGTAACAATGCCCACATTGTCTCCATATTCATCAACCACCATGGCAATATGATTTTTTGTTTTCTGCATGTTAAAGAACAAGGTGTTGCAGGGAACGGATTCCGGTACAAAATAGGCGGGCCGCAAAATATCCTTGAGCGGCTTGGGATCACTTTCAAGTCGGTTTGCAAAGTATTCCTTGGCATTTAAAATGCCGATAATATCCTCCGGTTCATTTTCGTAAACAGGAAACCTCGATAAGCCCGTTTCACGAATCAGTGCGATGATTTCCTCCTGGGAGTCGTCCAGACCGATAGTCTCGACGTCTGCGCTTCTGGTCATCACATCACGCGCGGTCAAATTGTCAAATTCAAAGATATTGTCGATCATCTCCCGTTCTCTGGAATCGATCGTACCGGTTTCTTCACCAATATCCACCATCATGCGGATACCTTCTTCCGTTACCGCCTCTTCTTCAGTCGTATTTTTAAAACCGATTAGTCGAAGAACGCCGTTCGTGGAAGCGGACAGCAGCCAAATGACAGGCTTCATGAGTACTGAAACGCCGCGAACAACAGGGGTGGTGAATTTGGCAATGACCATCGGCTTCTGCATGGCGATCCGTTTCGGAACCAGCTCACCGAATACAAGCGTGAAAAATGAAAGGATGATGGTGATCAGAATGACGGAAAGCGTATTTAGCACGGATTCCGGAATGGCCGTATAGTGCAGATCATCGACAATCCAACGAACCAGACGGTCTGCAAAGTTGTCTGCTGCAAAAGCGCTGCCCAAAAAGCCGGCCAGAGTAATACCGATTTGTATCGCCGAAAGGAATCCTGTGGGATTTCCAACCAGCTCAAGCATACGGGCGGCATGCTTATCGCCCTCCTCTGCCATTTTACGAAGCTTGTTAGCATTCAATGAAACCACTGCGATTTCTGCCGCGGCAAAGAAAGCATTGACTGCGATAAGTATGACCTGCAACAGCAGTTGTCGCCCTATAGGGTCGTCCATCTTTTAAAATCCTCCATCTCTTAATCAGTTTGCGTTTACAGCCTTGGGCTGTTGACCGCTTCAACGGGATTTGTCCCGTTTTTCCTTCTTCCGGTAGAGGGAAGGTTCCGGGGAAATTATAAATCGAACCAGTCACTCCTTATAAAAGCCGGAATTAAAAAAGCTGCGCGGTATCGCCGTTTGGCGAAATATCGTGCCGCTGTTCCTTTCACACTATTGTCAAACCCCTTTCATTTTATGCAGCAAATTTATCGCAAATCACCTTTTACAGAAAACGTTTTACGAAAAGATTGTTTCAATGCTCTATTATTTATACCGATTCACAGGGGAACGACGGTATTTGTAAAAAGACTTCTGCAATAGGATTCCGCGATATTATTTATTATAACATATATTCGAATCATTTTCAAGATGCTTTTTGAAATTGAAGATGCTTTTTGAAATTGTAGAACAATCCACACAGCTTGCGTTGGAGTATGACATACCCGGGAGATCTCGGGGCGCAACAAACAGTTGCTTGAATATTACATCAATTATCTATACAATTATAAAAAGATAAAATTATCAAGCTTGTTAAAGGAGAAGAAATATGGAAACAAAAGAAG
>DXYE01000256.1 GCA_019415985.1 Clostridiales bacterium | reverse complement strand
ACATTGAGAAAGGCCGCTTCTCTTTCCGTCTGACCGCCCCATACAGCGAGGAACGCCGGAGAGCTGCCAGTGAAGCGGCAAAAGCTGCCGTAAGCGGCTTTATCAAAGGCATGGTATAATTTTTTTGAAAAACTTTTCTCTTTCATTTAGTATTTGCCGCTAAAACCGTAGTATATAGGTGAAGCCGGAAAGGAGGTGGCGCGATGATTGATGATGAAAAAATTATCGAGTTGTTTTTTAAGCGTGACCAGCAAGCCATACGGGAATTGGACATTAAATACGGAAAAATCTGTCACAATCTCTCGTACAACATTGTGAACAGCAGGCAGGACGCGGAGGAATGTGTCAACGACGCTTACTTAGGCGCATGGAACGCCATTCCCCCGGTACACCCTAACCCGCTGCTCAGCTACATCGTGAAAATCGTTCGGAACATTTCACTCAAAATCTATTGGAGAAAGGAAGCGGCCAAACGAAGCGGACACTATACGATTGCCTTAGCCGAAATTGAGGGCTGTATCGCAGACCAGAAAACTGTGGAAGATGAAATTGAAGCCAGAGAGTTAGCTCGTATCATTGAGGCATTTTTGGATACGCTGACCGAAAAACAGCGCGTTATCTTCATGCGCCGCTATGCGTATGCAGATACCTATGCGGACATAGCAAAGCGCGTAGGTATCTCTGAAAAAAATGTATCCGTCCGGCTCACTCTGATCCGTCAGAAGATGAAACAATACTTGATAGAACAGGAGGTTTTTGTATGAACGCTAAATTGTTTTCCGAAGCCATGAGCGAAGTCAACGACAAATATTATGAGGAAGCCGAAAACTACCACTGCCCAAAAAACAGGTGGATAAAGTTCGCCTCTTTAGCTGCTTGCGCCGCCATCGTATTAGCAGTATCATTTGCGACATTGTGGAAACAGTTTCCGGGACAAACTATGCCACAGCCAGATTATAATCCCCCAATCATTACAAACCCAAATGGACAGTCGGACAATACCGAACAGGCTATAAGCCTTAATATCAATGAAATTGCCATTCCTGATACCGTAATTGGTAATATCAATCTTTCCGGAGACGATTTTACCGCAATATCTTATGAAGAACTGCTCAATTATTTTGATGTATCTCTTCCGATTTCAGAAACACTTTCCTACCTTACACTCCAGAGCACAGACTTTGGCATCTTCCAGACAGAAAATCGTGGTGTTTATTATGATGGAAATTCTGTTGTGTTCCAAAATTCCGATGGAACGCAGAGCGTCAATATCGTCCTGTCAAAAGTGTTTAAGCACACTTATGATCTTTTTGATTTAAGGGATGACGAACTCAAGTTTACAGATGTCAATGGTAGGGAACTGGCTGTTTTCCACTACAAAAATGAAAACGGAGCAGAATGTTATTATGCTGAATTCTTGCAAGATGATGTTGCTTTCATAATCAGTTCGGAAAATATATCTGCGGAGGATTATGCGAAATGCCTGCAAGCATTGGTCAATAAAACACAGCAGAGCAGTAACTCTGTCCACACTATCACAGGTGAAATTATGGCAACCGACCCATATGCAAATCATATAGGTATTCGTTTGGACGAGGATAAGGCCCCGGAATACAGCCGCGGGTACGGGATTGATCTACCAGACGGACAATCTGCTGACGGATATTCGCTTGGTGACCGTGTAGAGGTAACATATATAGGGGAGCCAGCAACAATTCTAACAATATGGGCAGAGCAATTTGTGGATATTACTTTACTTCCATAAAGGCCAAAAATATAACAAGGGGCAGCCGAGCAATCGACTGCCCTTTTTCCATGCCGATGGACAGAAAGGAGCGACCACCCATGACGAAACCGAGAGAGAAAACCCGCGAGGAAGTGACCGCCGAGATTGAGGCCGGGAAGAAGAAAATCCGGCAACTTGAAAACCGGGAAAAGGTGTTGCGGCAAAAGCTGTCCCAAGAGGAACGCCGGACGCGCA
>DXYE01000255.1 GCA_019415985.1 Clostridiales bacterium | reverse complement strand
TTGTTACAGAAAGATCCAATTTGTAGAAGCAAAAACTCCTTTTCCGCTCTTTTTTCGAAACGAGATATATTAAATCTATTTTCGTCATAAGGATTATTAACGATTTCAACATTATCCGTTCTCTTAAAAAATGAGCGGCTAGCTTCCTCAGAACAGGCAAGCTTGACTGTCGCATATTGCTCAATGATGCTCTTTCGGTGAATGTTTAAACATTGAGCCAATAAGTTCCCTTTTGTATTGATAATATGCGTATGTGCAATTCTAATTGGGATGTGCTTGGACGCAGCTTTTAAAATCAATGCGCTTTCAAATTCATTGTTGCAGTGAATAACGTCATACGGGCCATTCTTATGAATCAATGTTTTCACTTTATGATAGAGTTTGCGCCCACGCACATAATAATCTATCTTTCTGCGCAAACAACTTTTCCCCTCGTAATAGGGGATACGTAAAATACTTCCTCCATACGAAAGAAATTCTTCGTCATATGTTCGTTGCTCAGAAGTGAACAAAAGTACATCAAAAGTATATTTAGTGTGCAGCTTTCTTACGATGCTCATCATGACGGCTTGTACACCGCCATTTCCGAGCCCACCACAAGAAACCAATAGAATTTTTTTCATCACGATATCATCTAACCTTATGTATATAAAGATGTATATAAAGGCTTAAATTCAAATCCATTATACTGTTTCGATAGATTTATTCCTATTGATATGTATTCTTCAGCGCTGCAATCAGCGCTTCCCGGTGTGCTTCGTATTCTATGAGATTTATGACGGTCAATTCATTTTTGAGGAAGCGCCAGTAGTTCGCCTAATCGTTTGTCCCATTCTTTGGGTTCGAAAGGCATAAAGCCAGAACACGGATGGAATGTCAATTCGCTAAAGTAGACTTTTTGATCAATTTCATAAAGATCAACGCGCACGAAAGGAATACCTGACGATAGAACGGATGCAACTTCCTTCATCTGTTCGAAATGTATTGGTTTTGCAGGAAGAACTTCGAACAAATTAAAATCGCTTCTTCCAAATGGAGCATTTCTGTAATTCATGTCAAGGAAAGCCAAATGTGCTTTCTCGTGCTGATCTAAATGGTCAGAGACATACAGAAACTGCGGAGTTCCGTTATAACAATAGAATTTATAATCCTTTAATGAAGCATCATCCCTAACACCAAGATCGATATTATCCTGCATATACTGTTCTGCAATAATTTTTCTGGGAACGTCCTTATATGGCCATTCTCTTCCGGGGAGGAAATAGTCCTGCCGAAGCCCCTTTTGGAGCTCGCGGCGCACCTTGCGCAGGTCGAGGATGGACTTATCCTTACAGATGCACATGCCGAGGCCGGAATTGTGGTTGCACTTGAGCACAAATTGCTCCGGCAGCGCGGCAAAGTCGATTTCGTCTGGACTATCCCACACGCCGAGCAGCGGAATCAGATACTCCGCGCCGATTTTTTGCGTGATATATTCCCGCACGCGGTATTTGTCCACCATCATGGTGTATTCCGGCTTCCGGTCGTAGAGCTTCAGCCACTGGAGCTTTTCGTTGAAGGTCTGCGGCGCATCCAGATGCAGCGGCGTACCCATCAGCGCCTCAAATTTCCGCTCCAGATAGTCTCTGTCCGGCATGCTGTTATACAGCCCCAGCGCCGCGTTGACCACAAAGCGGTAAGAGCTGTCCGTGCAGTATTTTTTGAGTTTTTCCGTGTAACGCTGCATCCGGTTCATTCGTCCGCTCCATCCTCCAAGGCCTGTTGGTTGCTCTCGCGCAGCTTGTCCGCCTGCACAAACAGCATCAGCAGATACAGGTACTGCATCTTTTCCGAGTACGCTACCGCGCCGTAGTCCATAATCAGAAGCAGCAGCAAAATCGTAAGGCACGCGATGGCCTGCCGGTTTCGCAGAAAACGGCTGCGCCAAAAGTCCCGGAGCAGGGCAAACCTCGGAACGTAATACAAAGCCGTTCCGACGATACCTCCGCAGGCCAGGAGTTCAATGTAATTGTTGTGAAGGTAGGTGCTTCTGTTGATTGTGTGCTGTAAAAGCACGTCCGAGCAGCCGATGCCGATGCCGAAAATCGGCGTTTTCAGGAACTGCGCAAAGCCGACCTCGCGCATTTTTTTGCGCAGCAGACTCGAGCCATCCGCCGCGCCCTCGCCCGTGAAGCTGTCTCATATACACATCGGAGGCTGCTGACGATACGCCCTGTGTCGATCTCGGAGGTCACCGTCTCAT
>DXYE01000254.1 GCA_019415985.1 Clostridiales bacterium | reverse complement strand
CTCGAAGCGCTTGCACGAGGTATCGTAAACCTGGAGGCGCATATCGACAATTTGACTTTGTTCGGCGTCCCTCTGGTTGTGGCACTGAATGCTTTTCCAACGGATACGGAGAGAGAAACGGCATTTATAGAAAATTTCTGCCGCTCTAAAAATATTGCTTTTGCCATTTCGCATGCCTTTGCTGAGGGTGGCATGGGGGCCGTCGATTTGGCGGAGGCCGTGGTAAATGCCTGCGAACTGGAGAGTTGCCTGCAGTTTTTATATCCCGATGAAGCGTCTTATACGGAAAAGATAGCAGCTATAGCAAAAAAGCTGTATGGTGCTGCGGAGGTTCGGTATGAAACGTCTGCCCTGCGCTCTCTTCGGGAGATCGAAATGCTTGGAGAGGCTTATCAGAGGATGCCGGTCTGTATGGCCAAAACACAGTATTCGCTCTCGGACGACCCGGCGCGTCTCGGACGACCGCAGGGCTACACCTTGACCGTGCGGGATGTGAGGCTCTCTGCCGGCGCTGAATTTTTGGTGGTTTATACGGGGAAAATCATGACGATGCCGGGATTGCCCAAAATTCCTGCTGCAGAGCAAATTGATGTGGATTGCTACGGAAGAATAACCGGTTTGTTTTAAAGAGATGTTCAATTGTCACGATAAGGGAGTGCACAGATATATGGAGAAAAGCAGCATACGGCAACTTACGGTCATGCAAACCGGGACAGTGGGGGAAACTGAGCGGGCAGGGGCGGATTTTGCGGAAAGCTTTCTTTGCTGCTACGGACATGCCAAATCAACGATTGTCGCTCTGTTCGGTGATCTTGGCGTAGGCAAAACAGCGTTTGTGCGCGGAGCGGTCGGAAGGCTGGTTCCCGGGGCGGCAGTACAAAGTCCGACATATGCTATCGTCAAAGAATATCAAAACGAAAACTTCTGTGTTTATCATTTTGATATGTACAGAATTGAGGATGAATCGTCTCTGGAATCCATCGACTTTTGGGGATATTTGGAAAAAGGCGGCATTTGTTTTATTGAATGGAGTGAAAACATTGCGTCGTATTTACCCTCAAACTATTACCGTGTTACACTGACTTGTGAAGGCGGGGAGCAGACAGACCACGCTGACACGGCGGTCGGCATAAAACGAAGGATATGTATCGAAAAAATCACTTCCGTATGACGAATTACACGAACAGAGACAGCCGTTAGCGTCTGCAAAAATTGAAATAAGGAATAGTATTTCTGTTTACTGCGCGTCCTTTGGCGGGCGGAGGACGTTTGAACGGAAATGCATAGGTCTCCAAGTTATGTATGTATTGGCAATAGATACATCGGCAACAACTGCTACTGCTGCTCTTACAGCTGACACAGATTTGTTGGCGCTGTATACTTTGAATCATGGTTTGACGCACAGCAAAACAATGCTGGATATGTTGGAAAATATGCTGAAAAATGCACAGATATCTATCCGCGAGATCGGCTTGTTTGCCTGTGCGGCCGGTCCGGGCTCCTTTACGGGCGTTCGAATTGGGATCTCTCTGATAAAAGGCTTGGCTTTTGGTAGAAATATACCCTGTGTACCGGTTTCGACATTAGAAGTTTTGGCTGAAAATATGACAGAAATAGTGTCGGCAGATGATTGGCTGCTATGTCCCGTTATGGATGCCCGGCGTTCGCAATTCTATCAGGCATGGTTTGCAGTACAGAACGGACACATTGTCAGAATGACGGAAGACCGCATGGTATCTGCTGAGGATTTGGATAAGGAAATGACCGTGTTTGGAAAGCCGGTCGCTATGGTAGGAGATGGATGCCGCGTAGCGGAGGGACTTTTGAGTTATAAAAACATTAAAATAGCAGGAGAAACGATTCGGTATGCCAATGCATACAGCGTTGCGTCCCTTGCTTATCGCAAATGGCAGAACGATCCCATGGCTTCCTGCAGCGATTCCGAGCTGCGGCCGATCTATCTCAGAGCACCGCAGGCGGAACGAGAGCGGCTGAATATCAGTGGTTTAAAGTAAATATGCGGCAAATATTTTATAAAATTTTACATTTCATAGTTGAGAATTGTATAAATCATGCTTAAGATAAAAACTGTGATTTGATTGAGTTAAGCTTTGAAGAAATTTCCAAAACCTGTCGTACTCATAATACGCGTAGGAGTTGAGCCGCATTTCAGATTTCGGATGTAGCAAACTGAACAATTGCAGTCCGTGAGAAAGAGTATTAGGTTTCTGTTAAAGACAGAACATCAGACAGAGAAGCCGTGGGGCGTATATGCCGGTATGCTC
>DXYE01000253.1 GCA_019415985.1 Clostridiales bacterium | reverse complement strand
CCCATTTACATTGTATAATTCATATTTCTCCAATGGAATGTTGCTATATGCAGGTAAATTAAACTTTATAATTCATATTTCACAAGTGCGGTGAAGTTGACAATCTTCTGTGAATATGCTATATTCAAATAAAACCGACCGGCGGTTTATTTTGTGGAGGTGACAAATGAAACAGGAAGAAAAATCCCTGCTTTCTAAAGGCAAAATCATTGACGCTGCAATGAGGCTGTTTTTAGAAAAAGGGTATGAAAACACCACTATGCAGGACATTGTTGAGGCCAGCGGAATGTCAAAAGGGGCCATATACCATTACTTTAAGAGCAAACAGGAAATTGTTGCTTATCTATCCAATTATGAAAAGGAGCAATTTACCCGTCGCCTCAAAGAATTGGTAGCACATCCGGGAATGACGGCACAGCAAAAAATCAGACAGATTGTTGCTTACCTATTTTCCAATGATACCCTCTCTACACTCACAAAAGAAAAATGGGCAGAAAAAGTTCCTTTTGCGCTACTGGACACCCTACGAAATTCTCTGAATGTTCTTTCCGGCTACTTAGAAGAAATTTTGCGGCAGGGTACGGCAAACAAGGAATTTGATTGTAAATATCCCAAGGAGCTGGCCAGTGTGCTGATACTTCTGGTTGATATTTGGCTTGATCCGATTATCGTTGAAAGCAACTATCAAGAAATGTGCGAAAAGGTTGACTTTATCGCACTTCTGGCTGCCAAATTTGATACGCCGGTTTTCAACTCGGAATTAACCGCACAGGTAAAGGAGGGCCTACGGCGCTATTATGAATGATTTTAGAAAATGGAATATCCTTATGGTGAATTTGCCTTTCTCCGGCCATACAAATCCAACGCTGGGGCTGGCAAAAGTATTGGCCGATTTGGGTCATCATGTGTCCTATATCAACGCACCTGACTGGAAAGAAAAAATTGAAAGAACCGGCGCTACATTTATTCCATACGATAATTACCCGGAAACACTTTCTCCCTCTCAAAAGGAAATCAAAAGCTGGTCTGCTGCCTACCAAACTGTCCAGAGGATAGGCGCTAATTTTGATTGTCTGATTTATGAAATGCTATTTCTTCCGGGAAAGGCTTTGGCCGATCAGTTGGGCATCCCGGCCTTTCGCCTGTTCTCAACCTTTACGCTGAATGAAAAAGTGTTGTGCGATTTTGGAAGAACCGGCGGCTGGTATATGACCGCAATCTTTCGTTATCCAAGACTGTGCAGGCTGTTTTCTAAAGTGATCCAAAAAAAGTTTGGCTTGCGTTATGGAGATATTGCAAAGGAAATGGTATATAATGCGCCCAATTTGAATTTCACCTATACGGTGAGAGATTTTCAAATCTATTCCAATGAGTTTCCTGATACTAACTATAAGTACGTTGGCCCAGCAATCGGTGATCGCGTAGAACAGGACTTTGATTTTTCAAAAATGACAAAGCCCATCATTTACATTTCTCTCGGAACCCTGTTGAATACTTCCGCAGAGTTCTTTCGGAAATGTATAGACGCTTTCCGTGATGAACCTGTTTCCGTGATAATTTCCATTGGGAAAACGGTTAAGAAAGAACAACTCGGAGAAATACCAGATAACATTTTTATCTATCCTTTTGTTCCGCAGTTAAAAATACTGAAAAGGGCCTCTCTTTTTATCACTCACGGCGGGATGAACAGCGTAAATGAAGCCTTATATTATGGGACTCCGATGCTGGTTGTCCCTGTCGGCAACGATCAGCCACGGGTAGCGCAGCAGATTGAAGATTTGCATTTGGGGAAATATATCAAAAGGAAAGCACTGACCCCGTCCATACTCAAAGACAATGCAAAAATGATTTTGCAGGATACGTCCTATAAGAAAAATATCATTCCATTTCAGCAAAAATCGCAAGCAGCGGGCGGGAATGCTGCAATCGCAGAGATGGTTTTATCGGAACTATGCCACATAGAGGAAAAACATGAAACATGAACAATGGATTTTATGCCCCGTCTGTGGATGTAAAACCCGGCTGAAAATCCGGGAAGATACGGTTCTTGAAAACTTCCCGCTGTACTGTCCGAAATGCAAACATGAAACACTGATAGCAGTACGCCAACTGAATATGTCCGTTATCAAAGAGCCAGACGCACAGACGCAGAGCCGGTAACACACAAGTCGATCTTACTTGTGGTTATCGGCTTTTTTGACTTAATACATGACAACAGCCTGCCCCGCCCGACGGGGAAAGAAAAAAACCGTTGCCGGGCAGGTTGCTTTCGTGCGCTCATTCTATATTTCTATCCAGCGGCGGTTTTGAAACACAATTCAAGGCCGCCGTTCTCTATGCCCTCATACTGACGACGCCCTGACGCTGGCGGGA
>DXYE01000252.1 GCA_019415985.1 Clostridiales bacterium | reverse complement strand
CTCCTCGCCCAGCGCCTCCTTTTCGACACCGCCGTTGTATTTCAGCGCACGTATGGTTGCCACCAGAACGACAGCAGAAGGCGCAATACCAGCTTTTCTGCACTTGATATCCAGAAATTTCTCAGCACCGAGGTCTGCGCCGAAACCTGCCTCCGTAATTGTGTAATCCGCCAGCCGCATTGCAAGTCTGGTCGCAATAACAGAATTACAGCCATGCGCAATATTGGCGAACGGGCCGCCGTGAATCAATGCAGGTGTATGCTCAAGCGTCTGCACCAAATTGGGCTGTAACGCATCCCTTAGCAGAGCCGTCATCGCCCCCTGGGCATTCAGATCCCGACAAAATACCGGTTTCCCCTTGTATGTATATGCCACTAAAATATTTCCGAGCCTTCTTTTTAAATCAACAAGGGAATCAGCAAGACACAGTATTGCCATGACCTCGCTTGCAACGGTAATCTGGAATGCTTCCTCTCTAGGGACCCCATCCGATAATTCACCTAAACCGATCACTGTATTCCGAAGTGCGCGATCGTTGGTATCTGTAACACGGGGAAACTGAATACGGCGCGGATCAATCCCAAGTGTATTTCCCTGCTGCAAATGATTGTCGATCATTGCACATAGAAGGTTGTTTGCTGCCGTTACCGCGTGAAAATCGCCTGTAAAATGCAGGTTGATATCCTCCATAGGAACCACTTGTGCATAGCCGCCGCCGGCAGCACCGCCTTTTACGCCGAAAACCGGTCCTAAGGATGGCTCACGCAGCGCTATAACGGCCTGCTTCCCGATTTTTTTCATCGCCTGGCCGAGACCGATTGTCGTCGTTGTCTTTCCCTCTCCAGCCGGAGTAGGATTGATCGCGGTTACAAGAATCAGTTTGCCGATCTTGCTCTCAACTCGCTCCGGCAGATTTTCTGCGTGTATCTTGGCTTTATAGGAACCGTAACAGTCGTAATCCGTGTCCCGCAAACCAAGTTCTGCGGCAATTTCTTTAATGGGAAGCATTGGTGTTTCCTGTGCAATTTCAATATCCGCTTTCATTTTGATTCATTCCTTTCTGCGCTCCGCCGCCTGAGCGCCGGTACCGGTTTATGATGTTTTTGCTTCATTCTCACACAACAGGCAGACCTCCCATGCGGGAACACACATGCTTTTTCGCAGCATTAAGCGGTATGTCGGACAAATTCTATGAATAAGAAGCGGCAACGCAAATAAATCGCATACACGATGGTATACAGAAACCAACAGACGTGGACGCCATAGCGATAGGGTCCGTTCACTTCCTAAAATTGCCTCTTTTTCCGCCCCTTCTACATCGTATTTGATGAAATCCACCCGTTCTCCCTGTAAAATATCGTCCAGACTCCCGGCTTTTATTCGCGTGATCCGCCGTCTTCTTCCGCCCGTACAGCTTTCTTCCCCGACCGCATGCGCATTTCTGTTTCCGGATGCCTCAAAATACAGTTCTGCACTGCCGGACCATGCTGCAAGCGGATATGTATGGATTTCAATCTTTTGTCGGGCGGCAAATTCTTCCAGCTTCTTATAATTTTTTTCATCCGGCTCAAAAGCCCAAACTCGTGACAAATCAGGCGCACAGCGCTGCATCTGTTGTACGGTATCCCCCTTGTAAGCTCCGAGATCCGCATAAAACCGTACATCCCTAAGCCGCAGCAGATCCTGAATATCACTGTTTTCCGACGCAGCCTGCTGCATAAAGAAAAGGCGTCCTGTCAGCTTGCTGAATAAAACAGACCGGTATACCAGCCGCGACTGCTCGTCCGCTAAAAGTTCGTACGCTCGTGTAAATTCCTCTGTATGTTCCTTCAAGTATTCGAGCGTAAAGACTTCATCTCCATAAAGCGGTACATCCGGTACAACCACATCGAATCGACTATCCAAAAAATAAAGACGTTCGAGAACTTCCTTGCGTGCCGTGGAAAAACCGATAACGACCGTAAAATCATCATATTTGCTTAGAATTTCCGAAAAAGTCAAAACCCTCCGGTCATGAAAACACTGTCCGCGGACAAAATCGTCACTGGCAAAAAAATCTGCAATCCGAATATCGTATCGTTTACAAACACGGAGAATTTTATCCGCGCCATCCCCCATTCCGTACAGAACAATCGGACGGCGGAGACCGGACAGATACTGCCAGACATCTCCGCATTCCTCCATAGAACCGTGCAGAAGCTTATGCATAAGCCTTTTCCTCCCCTGTCCGAAAACCTACCGTTGTCCTTATGTTATACATTATACAAAAATTGCGCATGAAAGTCAAGGCATGGACCAAGCTCTTGTCATATTCATATGTTTTCTGTTACCGATCAATTTGACGTGCCAGTCTTTTAAATAAAAAAACTCGTTTTATTGTTTATTTTTCCGAATAAGAGCTTCACGTCAATTGGATATGGACAAAATCTTCCAAATATGTTATACTGTAT
>DXYE01000251.1 GCA_019415985.1 Clostridiales bacterium | reverse complement strand
GGATAGAACTAATATAGCAGATATCAAAAAGAACGAAAGAGTCAAGCTTCAGGGCTTTGTAGAAAACGTACGGGACGGAAAATCCATGGCGTTTTTGGTCATAAAAGATATAACAGGGAAATTCCAGGTGACAATTGAAAAAGAGAAAAAGCCGGAGCTTGTTGATGTGATCGCGCAGATTACACCGGATTCTGTTGTCACCGTTGAAGGCATGGCTGCGGAAAATGAATATGTAAAGCTAAATGGAATGGAACTGCTGCCGGATACCATAATTATTGAATCCATAGCGGACGCGCTGCCGATCGTGAGAAAAGAAATTCCGGCAACAAAGAAAAAACAGGCTCTGGAGCGTTCCAGCATTGACCAGCGGATCGATTACCGCTGGATCGATCTGAGAACCGACGAGAATCAGATGATGTTTCGCATACAGACATGCATGCTTCAATCCATGCGTCAGTTTCTGCTGAATCGTGATTTTATCGAGATTCATACGCCAAAGCTGATCGGTACTGCAAGTGAGAGCGGGGCGGATGTCTTTGAGGTAAAGTATTTTGACCGTACAGCTTATCTTGCGCAAAGTCCTCAGTTTTATAAGCAGATGGCAATGGCAGCCGGCTTTGAGAGGATTTTTGAGACGGGTCCGGTTTTCAGAGCAGAGAAGTCCTATACGAGCAAGCATACAACGGAATTTACCGGGTTTGACCTGGAGTTCAGCTATATTCGGTCCTATCGGGATGTGATGCATCTGGAGGAAGCCCTGATAACTGAGACGCTGAAAAATGTCAAGGAAAGGTATGGTGAAGCAGTCAAAGATCTATTTGGGTTAGAGGTTATTGTTCCGCAAATGCCGTTTCCAGCAGTGACGTTGCGTGAATTGTATGAGCAGCTCGAAAAGGAATTCGGTTATACGGTAGAAGAATCGGAGAAAGGGGATCTGACAACGGAGGCGGAACGGCTCAGCTTTGAGTGGGTGAAGAAAAAATACAATCATGAATTCCTGTTTGTAACGGATTTCAGTCCGGAAAAGAGGGCTTTTTATCATATGCGTGATGAAAAGGGCATTCCCCAGGGATACGACCTCATTTGGAGAGGCGTGGAGATTACCACTGGCGCGCAGCGTGAACACCGGTATGAAATTCTGAAACAACAGGCTGAGGAAAAAGGGCTTGCTGAGGATGTACGCTTTTATCTGGAATTCTTTAAATATGGATGCCCTCCGCACGGTGGCTTCGGCATCGGTATTGACCGTATGACGATGCTGCTGCTTGGTTTGACGATTAAAGAGGCGATGTTCATTTTCCGTGGTCCCAACCGCTTGAATCCCTGATGTAGGGGATGACCTTTCGTCTTAAATCTTACCTCACAGATTCCTGATGAATATAAATTATAATCATTTACGACAGATACCGCGATTTCTATGCTTATAAAGCTCTTTAAAATATTGACCTCAGGATTGAACCGTTGGTTCATAAAAGCCGTTATGCAAACTTAAAAGAAGCGGTTTGTTATAAAGGCAACTACCGATAGGGAAGTATTGAAAACAAATTAACTTAACGGCTGGCAGACAGGTTGCGACAGAAAGCGGGCAAGAGGCCAAACACTTCTTGCCCGCCTTTTCCTATGCTGCGTGGAACGAGAGAACAGCATTTTTGTGCTTCCGAGGGATATGATATTGTCCATCCTGTTTTTGCCCTCTGCAAGCCGCATAAATCAAGGCTTTTCCCCTCTTAAATGTCCACACTGGCGGCGTAAAATGTTACGCAATAGCAGGCCATCTTTGAAACTGTGAGTATAAAACCACTACCGACTTTGTTTCTGTGTCTGTAAAACCGCATGGCGCAAGGACCTTTTTAAGCCTACTGCGTAACAACCTATCCATAATATTTCGAGGGCGCAAGCGGTCTATCCGTTTGCGCCTCTTGACTACCCAACAGCAAAGGCGGGAAAAGCCGTCAAGGACGCGACGCGCAAAGTTTATCCTTGACGGCTTTTTCTGGCTTTACTACTTGTCATCTGTCAAAGCGGAACTTAGGCAGGGATTCCATTAAGTACGCTTTCAAATAGTCTTGAATATCATCGTTGATACTCCCTTGAAAGTAAGACAGATATTTGATATAGCCGATGTAGTGCTGGATAACTGTGCTTATTGCTTCTGGCTCTCCGGTTGCTGCTCTTACGATAATTTCATAGGGCAGCAATTTGAACTTCCTATTCTTCACTCTCGAACGCCTCCATTTCTTTTCGCATTAAGCGCAAGGCGATTTTTCGTCTGCGGAAGACTGCGCTTCGGCTAATGCCGCACATCTTACTGATTTCCTCGTCGCTGTAACCGAGGTAGTACCTCAAGAACAGCACTTCCCGCCGCTTTTCCGGCAGACGCAAAAGCGCGGCTGCTAACAGTTCACTTTCCACAATGACCGTTTTTCCGCGAATGGTAAAAGCGGTAGGCACATCGTATTTCACGAAATACTCGTCTGTTGTAGTAACA
>DXYE01000250.1 GCA_019415985.1 Clostridiales bacterium | reverse complement strand
CCCGGCCGTTGAAGGCGATGGTGAATTCCATACCAAATACGCTGCCGTCGATGTCGAAGGAGCCGTATCCGCTGTCCACCGACAAGCTGTGGCCGAAAAAGGTGAAGTTTTTCCGGATGGAGGCGACCAGAGTCCCGCGGCAGTACAGATTGTACCGGGGCATCATGTGAAAGAGTTCCTGCTCGATGTACAGCAGTTCGCCGCCGCTCGGGTCGCACAGGTGCAGCTTGGCGCCAAAGGTCAGGATTTCCCCTTCCACCCGGTAAAGAAGATTCTGATTGATATCAAAGACGTTATAGCGATCGCCGATGGAAAAGACCTTCTGCCGGATATACATGTCCATATGTCCGCCTCCTTTGTTCCAGTATACCATGGGAGGACTTGTCCTGACAAGCGGATACGACTGAGTTGACAAGGAACGGGGCATACTCTATAATAGAGAGTAGGTCTCTGCAAACAGGGGGGCGTAAAGGTTTCGACGGGGACGGTGCGTCATAGTAAGCGAGTAGCGGTGCGGGCCCGCTATAAAACCTGCAACTTTTTAAAGTAAACGACAACAATACTGTTGCTTTAGCGGCCTAATTTAGGCTGCTCGTCTCTACCCGCAGTACCGCGGGCGGGATAGAGGCGTCGATTAGCGGTGAACGTGAACGGGAGAGGGCCGCGGCTCCCGTCATGACCTGGCGGCTACCGTAGCCGGAAGCCTGCCCATCGGCGTCCGGTGAGGGGAATCCCAAAAGATAGGCTGCACTCGAAGAAAGCTATGGCAAGCGGTTTTCGGACAGGGGTTCGACTCCCCTCGCCTCCACCAATGCAATATAATCCGAACCTTGTGCCGATTGGTCATGGGTTCGGATTTATTGTTTTAATGGAAGAAATTGAAGACTGGTAATGAAAAAGCCGGGAGGACTGCCGATCATGGCAATCCTCCCGGCTTCTTTATGTAGATGAACTGTCCGAAGATTTATTCTTTGCTTTCCATTCGGCAAATGCCTTTTTGCCACCTTCGCTTTCGTAGTACTTCTGAATTACCGGAAGCAGACTCCGTGCAAGCGATTCAAAGACATATTCCGGGATTTCGGCTGCATCAACGCTGGTCTGGATATTGGCTTTTTCTGCGTTCACTTGGTTCCTCCTTTATTACTTCTGTAGGCGCACGGACGCGCTTTTCTGCGTTGCTATGGGAAAAGATATTCCCTATGATTTATCGCTGCTTGTAGAGCAAAAAATGCCTTGTTTTCGACCTTTATCCGGACGATATTGCGTTGCCCTCCTTTGGCTGAATCAGCTTTGCGTTAGAGGGATAATTCAGCGTAATCAATGCGGGTTTTCCAAGCCCCTGCTTCTTTCGGCAGATCAAACCGCTGAACTCAAGCTCATGGAAAATCCGCGTCGCACATTGTCGGCTGCGGTGCAGTTTCTTCTGCGCCTGTTCCACGGTGAAGTAAATCCGGATGGTACCGTCAGTTTCGAGAAAACCGTTTACTTTTGAAATGCTTTCCCGATCCAGCATCAGGGCATACAGCACTTTTGCATCGTTGGACAGCCCGGCAAGACTATCCTCCATCAAAAACCGTGGAAACGGTATGTAGGATGCCGACAAGCTCTCGCTTGTAAACTTCAAAAACTTCTGTGACATAATCCTCCTATCCCATCCATCAAAACCAGTATTGATAGGATTGATGGATGACTATATTGAGCGTTGATTTATTTCTTATTGATTTGGGTATGAATTTCATCCCCTGTGACAGTTTGGAAATCCATGCTCCAAAAATCCGGTTGTGGTACGCTCCGGAGCGCCAGCTTGTCCACCGTCCGGAAAACCGGTGACGGAAAACCCACACATGGAAAATCCCGTTGTGGTCAAAGCTCTTCCCTCTGCCGCGTTTTCAACAATTCCCACACGTCAGCCATTCGCTCTTTCAGCTCGGTAACGTCGGCATCGTAGAAATGCCCGGTGCTGTTAATGCGGCGGCAGACGTGGTTGATGTTCGAGGCAACACGGCTGACGGCAGCAGCCAGCTTTTTCTGCTCGGTGTAATCGACCTTGATGATGTAGCCGTCGATCAGCATTTTTCGGGCATACGCGCCGAAGTTGCGGGTGCCGAGTTGATTCATCTTGTGGCGAACTACGCTCAATTCCTGCTCATTCAGGCAGATTTCTTTGCGGATGGATCGTGTGCGGTCTGGCATATCAAATAACTCCTTTCACTTTACAACGGACATCTTTTTGCCGTTTGTTGAGTATGGCGGCAAAATTTTTTTCTTTCACTTTACAACGGACATTTTTAAGTCAAAACGCAGGTATCGCGAAATGAGAAATTTTCAAAAAAATGCGCCCCTGCTTTTGCGAAAGCGGGAGCGCGTTATATCTGCGGATATGAGATTTGAGAGAGTAGCAAGCACATCCGGTGTCCGTACACACCGGAAAAATGAGCGGTTCAGCTTTGCAGCCGATACGCCCATTTTGATTTTTGGGGAAGCCCCAAACCCTTGAATTTGGAAATTCTTTTTGAACTTTGCCGAAAGCTGTTGATTTCATTCGCATTTCGGAGTATAATGAAATATGAATAGTTATAAGT
>DXYE01000025.1 GCA_019415985.1 Clostridiales bacterium | reverse complement strand
ATTCAGGAGGGCCTGGGGGGCGTTCCCGGAAAGATCACCTCCAAGCCGGCCAAGCATCTGGCCACGCTCTGCAACCAGATGGTGAATTTCCTCGGCATCATGCAGAACGAATGGGCCGGCGCCCAGGCCTTTTCCTCTTTTGATACCTATCTGGCGCCCTTTGTCAAGGCGGACAACCTTTCCTATGACCGGGTGAAAAAATGCATGGAGGCATTTGTTTTCGGCGTCAATACACCGAGCAGATGGGGGACACAGGCACCGTTTTCCAATATTACGCTCGACTGGACGGTTCCTCCGGATCTTGCAGAGCAGCCGGCTATCGTGGGCGGCAGGGAGATGCCGTTTAAATACAAGGACTGCAAAGCAGAAATGGATATGGTCAATAAGGCGTTTATCGAGACCATGATTGAAGGCGATGCCAATGGACGCGGCTTTCAGTACCCGATTCCCACTTATTCTATTACCAAGGATTTCGACTGGTCGGAGACGGAGAACAACCGCCTGCTGTTTGAGATGACGGCCAAATACGGCACACCGTATTTCTCCAATTATATCAACAGCGATATGGAACCGAGTGATATCCGCAGCATGTGCTGTCGTTTGCGTCTTGACCTGCGCGAGCTGCGCAAAAAATCCGGAGGCTTTTTCGGCAGCGGCGAAAGCACCGGTTCTGTCGGGGTGGTAACGATTAATATGCCCCGAATTGCGTATCTTGCGGAAGACGAAAAGGATTTTTACAGGCGTTTGGATAAAATGATGGATATTGCGGCACGCTCTCTCAAGGTGAAGCGCACCATCATTACAAAGCTGCTGGATGAGGGCCTGTTCCCCTATACAAAGCGTTACCTCGGGACCTTTGAAAACCATTTCTCCACCATCGGTCTGATCGGTATGAATGAAGTCGGGCTGAATGCTAATTGGCTGGGGGAGGATATGACCAGCGTTAAAACGCAGGAATTTTCAAAGGCTGTGCTGAACCACATGAGAGAACGTCTCAGTGATTACCAGGAACTGTATGGAGATCTGTATAATCTGGAAGCAACGCCCGCCGAATCGACGACCTATCGTCTGGCGAAGCATGACGTACGGATGTACCCGGGCATCAAAACCGCGGCACGTCCGGGTGAAACCCCTTATTATACGAACAGCTCCCATTTGCCAGTGGGTTACACCGACGATGTTTTTGCCGCACTCGATATTCAGGATGAGCTCCAGACGTTGTATACCTCCGGAACCGTATTCCATGCATTCCTCGGGGAGAAAATGAGCGATTGGAAGAGCGCTGCAGCTTTGGTGCGGAAAATCGCGGAAAATTACACGCTCCCCTATTATACCATATCGCCTACTTATTCCATCTGCCGCGACCACGGCTATTTAAACGGCGAACAGTACACCTGTCCATCCTGCGGCAACTCGACAGAGGTTTACAGCCGCATTACGGGATATTATCGTCCTGTACAGAATTGGAACGATGGAAAAGCGCAGGAATTTAAAGACAGAGTGGTTTATGATATTGCACGTTCGGGACTGCAAGAAGCAAAACATGGAATGACGGGGGAAAAAGGGAAACCCTGTTTGTGCCACAAAGAGCAGACGGCATCGGTAAAAACGCCTGTTCTGGACAAAACAGAAACTACGCGCCTCCTGCTGGTGACAACCAAGACCTGTCCAAACTGCAAGGCAGCAGAGGGGATGCTTCAGCGTGCTGGCATTGCTTATGATAAGGCACCAGCGGAGGACAATCAAGAGTTGGTAGAAAAACTGAAAATCCGTCAGGCGCCGACGCTCGTGTGTATGGGTGACGATAATACAGATGTCTATATTGGCGCGGCAAATATCCGGGATTTTATCGCGAGACATCAGTGACAGCAATAAAAGCACAAGAAAATTATGCCGTTTCCGGAAAGATACCGGAAACGGCAGTCTTGTCTTCTTACACTAAACTATTTTCAGCTCATTAAGATTAGGTTTGGAACTTAGAAGAAACTTGCAGGTCAGCTCATTTTTGAAACCGGATATTGCTATTCCAGAAAAAACGGAGTGCAGAAAAGGAATAGCGAGAAGCACCATATCGTACCACCGTCAAGAAAGTATTTGACAGACCAGCTGCATTAAAATATAATAATAAGAACAAGAGCCTGCAAGATCCACTTTTCACAATGAACTATTTGTCGCAGTCTCGTTTTTTATGGTAAAATCAGTCCCGATTCCACAGAAAGCTGAGGTATAACATATGCAAACAGAATGCTCCTCTCCTGTTCTGTGAAACGGGCTATGGCAGAAGCCTATTCAGTTTTTCATGAAAATAAAAGAAACGAAAAGAAAGGAAACCTTTGCTGTGCAAAGGCTCGGTAACAGAAATGTATGATATTATCGTTGTCGGAGCAGGACCTGCCGGCATGACGGCTGCGCTGTATGCGCGGCGCGCGGGCAAATCTGTATTGTTGCTGGAGCAGGGAAACGTTGGGGGGCAGATTACGTTTTCTCCGCGTGTGGAAAACTTTCCAGGGATCAAGGAAGTCAGCGGCATTGAATTTTCAGACACGCTTGCCGATCAGGTTCTCGGTCTCGGTGCGGTTCTAGAGGTCGAAAATGTGATATCCGTATCGCGCGGGGAAGACTATATAGCGGTCAAGACAGAGTATGGATCATACGAGGCACGCACCCTGATCGCTGCCACGGGCGTTCAGCACAAAAAACTCGGTCTGAAGGGCGAGGAAGAGCTTGTGGGTGCAGGCGTATCGTATTGTGCTGTGTGTGACGGCGCCTTTTTTAAAGATAAAGTCACTGCAGTGGTAGGCGGCGGCAATACCGCGGTGCAGGATGCACTTTATCTTGCAGATCTATGTAAGACTGTTCACCTGATACACCGCCGCGATGCCTTCCGTGCGGAACCGGCTCTTATGGAACGGCTTATGGATCGCAGTGCAAAAACGGACAGGATTCGTTTGCATAAAAATTGTGTGATAACGGCTTTATTAGGCGACGGAAATCTCAAGAGCATACAGGTGCAAAACAGGGTGGAAGGAACGGAAACTGCCCTTTCCGTAGACGGTCTGTTTATCGCCGTTGGACAGGAGCCGAAGAATGCCTGCTTTGCGGAGATACTCAAATTAGATGATGAGGGATATATTCTCTCGGGAGAGGATTGCCTGACCAATGTTCCAGGGATTTTTGCGGCAGGTGATTGCAGACGAAAATCTGTGAGGCAATTGACAACAGCGGTAGCAGACGGCGCGGTTGCCGGGCTCGCAGCATGTCAGTATCTGGATTCACATCAGTAAATCGGAATACAAGGCAAAGCATGGATATATCTAAATAGTCAGGGAAAACTCTATTCAACAATTGAAGAAGAATTGCTGAGAGAAGGATTAAAAAATGAACGAAAAAGAAATCGGGGAGATCCGGCGCCGTTTTCGGCCGGAGAAAAACAATATTACAAGAATTCGAGGCTGCTATGTAAACGAGAAAAAGGAGATTATCTCGGAATTTAATCAGTCTCTAGCTTTGATGTCGGAATCGGAGACAGACCAACTGCTTGCTATTCTCAGAAAAACACTTTCAGGGACGCTGGATCGAAATCTTATAGATATCGAGTTTTCGACGCAGCAGGTACTTGAAGGAGAAGCGCATACGCGATTGACCTCTCTTCGGAGTTCTGCGCTTGAGGATGAAGAGACGGTTCGTAGCTTCTTTGCTCAGACCATCGAGGCATTGACAATGGAAAGCAATTACCTGATTCTGCTCGTCAGCGATATCTATGATGTGCCTGTATACCGCAAAGACGGGACCAAGGAAGAGAGCACAGCGAGTATCTTCTCGTATATTCTGTGCAGTATTTGCCCGGTCAAGCTGACGAAATCAGCGCTTGGATATCACACAAATGAGAACCGATTCTGTAATATTATACAGGATTGGGCAGTCTCAGCTCCTGAGCTTGGCTTCATGTTTCCGGCATTTGACGGCAGGGAAGCAAACATCTATAACGCGCTTTATTATACACGCAATACCTCGGAAAATCATCAGGAGTTTGTGGAGGCAATATTCCAGAGCGACGTACCGATGCCTGCGGCTGTGCAGAAGGAAACGTTCGGAACACTGCTTGAAGACGTTATTGCGGAAGACTGCAGTTATGACGTTATCCGAACAATGCATGGTGAAATCTGTGAAAAAATTGAGGAATATAGGGCAAATAGCATCGACAGTGAACCGCTGATCATGAAGAAGGACGAGGTTAAGGAGATCCTGCAGGGATGCGGTGTTAGCGAAGATCGAATCAAGACCTTTGAGGAGCAATTTGATACGGAGTTTGGCGAAAAGACAGAGCTGAGTCCGAAGAATATAATAGATACGAAGCAATTTGAGCTTCGCACGCCAGATGTGGTTATCCGGGTGAATCCTGAACGGACGGACCTTGTGTCGGCAAAGTGGATTAACGGCGCTCGCTATATTCTTGTTCGTGCGGACGACTCGGTTGAGGTAAACGGAATCCACATACATATTCCCCGGCAGGATGAATAGAGTCGGCATGGGGACAGTACCTCTAATAGGGAAGTTATAAATTAGCGCCTCAGGACTTCAGGCGGGGCCCGCGAGGAATCCATGCAGAGGAAAATGAAGAAAAATGAACGATAAAATTTTGATCGTCGACGATGAAAAGGAAATAGCAGACCTGGTTGAAGTTTATTTAAAAAACGAAGGATATGAGGTCTGTAAATTTTATACGGCAAAGGAGGCGCTGGACTGTGCAGAGCATAACACGCTGAGCCTTGCCATATTGGATGTTATGCTTCCTGATATGGACGGCTTTGTATTGTGTCAGAAAATCCGCGAGCATCATCTGTATCCGATCATCATGCTGACGGCAAGGGTCGGAGACATCGATAAGATCACCGGCCTGACGCTGGGGGCCGACGACTATATTACAAAGCCGTTTAATCCGCTTGAACTGATAGCGCGCGTGAAAACGCAGCTTCGGCGTTATCAGCGGTATAATACAGGTGAGACCGCCATGACACAGCCGGACGAATATGACATCCGCGCCTTGCACATTTCCCGGCTCAGTCACAAATGTACGCTGAACGGCAAGGAATTGCCGCTCACACCGATTGAATTTGAGATTTTATGGTATCTGTGCGACCGGAGGGGGAGGGTTGTTTCCTCAGAGGAGCTTTTTGAATCGGTATGGGGCGAAAAATACCTGGACAATAACAATACGGTTATGGCGCATATAGCCCGGCTCCGTGAAAAACTGCATGAGCCTGCAAGAAAACCCAAATTTATCAAAACCGTTTGGGGGGTGGGCTATACCATTGAATAGCAGAGATGATTTGAAGAAGAACAGAAACCATAACAGCCGTATCATACGGCGAATATCCGGTCAATATGTCCTGGCGCTGGCGGGCTTTATTATAGGCGTTCTATTGTTTACCCTGTTAGCGTGGCAATTTTTAGGCATGTTCACTTGGCATCCTAATGACCCGCTGTATATCATCCTTCGTTTTATAAGAAAGTATATCCTTCTTTTTATCGGTCTTTCTATCCTTGCCGGTTGGGCTTGGATTACGTACCGCTTTATGGGCAGGCCGCTTAGGTATCTCGATGATGTAATTACCGCTTCAGAAAGGCTTGCAGATCCTACCGAGGCGCAGATCATACTGCCGGATGCCATGAAAACGGTACAGGACGAAATGAATCGAGTCCGGGAACGTGCGCTTCGCGGTGCAAGGCTGGCAAAGGAGGAGGAACAGCGGAAAAATGATATGATCGTATACTTGGCACACGATTTAAAGACACCGCTGACCAGCGTGGTCGGTTATCTGACCCTGCTGCGCGACGAAGAACAGATTTCGCCGGAGCTCCGTGCCAAATATACCGGTATAGCGCTCAGCAAGGCCGAGCGAATGGAGGATCTTCTCAACGATCTTTTCGATATAACCCGTTTTAATCTGACCTCTATGACACTCAATCTCGATTGCATTCATCTGAGCCGTATGCTGGAGCAGATAGCAAGCGAATTTAGTCCCCTTCTTTCTGATAAGGAGCTGCGTTGGGCTACGGATATTCAGTCGAATGTAGATCTGGAGGGAGATGCGAACAAGCTGGAGCGGGTTTTTGATAATTTAATCCGCAATGCCGTCAGCTATAGCTATGCGGGAACAGAGATTCGTCTAACTCTGCATAAGCAAGACGATGACGCGGAGATCTGCATCTGCAATCGCGGAAAAACGATACCTCCAGAAAAGCTGAACCGAATTTTTGAACAGTTCTTTCGTTTGGATACTTCACGATCTACCGCCACCGGCGGCGCAGGCTTAGGATTGGCCATTGCCAAGGAGATCGTGGAGCTTCACGGCGGGACCATCACGGCACAGAGTGCAGATGACAGCGTCCGTTTTCTCGTCAGACTGCCATTGCGTAAGAAAATCGTATGATTATCCGAAGAAAATAATAAGGAAATGTAAATAGAAAGCGCAGGCAAACAGCGCCCCGCTTTGGTACAATATATGTATCAAAACGGAGCGCTGTTTCATTCTTCGGGAGAACGAAAATGAGCGGTATGTCAAATGTTCTGCTTTAAATAGGAGAGAATTGGACAGAGGAAAAAGGTGTGCTTCGATGGCCTAAAGATCGATCAAGATAGGGCGCATGAGTACCAGTTTGAAAAATTTATCTTTCAAACCTGTTTTGTGGCTTTCGCCGCTTAACATGTCAGCGATATTTCTTCGCAAAACCACCCGCACTTCCGAAAGTAAGGATGCTTGCGCTGCGCGAAAGCTAAAGTTTATAAAAATGAAAGATAAACGATTATTGTTCTTCGGATTCCGACATGTTTTTCAGTGCATATTCACAGCATTGTACAACCAATTGATTGAAGGAAATGTCGTTTTTATCTGCAAGCTTCTGCAGCTTTTCAATCAAAGCGTCCGGCATGCGAATCGTTTTGTTCGAGCTCTGCGGCTTCTTAATTTCAAACATTTTATACTCCATTCCGCCATCCTGCGGCAGTGCAAATAGGCATAAATTCGTTTTTGCAGCCTAAGCCTTCAAAACATCGAAGCTGACAAAACGGATTTGAATCCCATTGCCGAATCAAATTTGTGCATGTAAAAGCCTGCTTCTTTTATATAAAACAAGGCTTTCACGCACTGCCTCTTCTATATGAAGATTATACCCCAAAAAAATACAATAAATATATAGTCAAAAATACAAGTAAAAATATATTGCAAATTGCAGTATGTTGAGTTATAATAGGGTATCGAAAAGATGGACGCCTTGAACGAAGCTGTGAGCAATATGTAAAAAATAAAATAAAGGAAAGGATGGTCATTTTATGGACAAGCTAAATATTGCTGTCATATTTGGAGGCAGCTCGCCGGAATACAATGTGTCGCTCGAATCCGCATATTCGGTTATTTCTAATTTGAACCCTGAAAGATATGTACCGGTTCCAATTGGCATATCCAGGGAGGGAAACTGGTATTTTTTGCAGGAGATTATAGAAAAATTAAAGAGGATACCTGGCTGAATGCAGAGGACAGCCGTCCTGTTCTGCTGACGCAAAACCGCGGCTCCCGTAAATTGTATATAGCGGAAACAAAACGTACGGATTCTGTTATCCTTGATGCCATTCTGCCGGTGTTGCACGGTAAAAACGGCGAGGATGGCACCGTGCAGGGGCTTGCCGTTCTATCAGGCATTCCTCTGGTTGGATGTGGTGTACTCGCCTCCGCCCTCTGTATGGACAAATACAGAGCACATCTTATGGCGTCGCTTTTCGGCATTGCCGTCCCAAAATCATTTTCCGTATCACCTCAAACACCGGAAGAAAAAATCGTGCTGTATGGTCTTGAACTCGGATACCCACTGTTCGTAAAGCCGGCAAAGGCAGGCTCCTCATATGGTATTACAAAAGTGCGGAACGGCTCCGCGCTCCCGGAAGCAATTCAGAAAGCCTTTCAATATGATGATCAGGTAATCATTGAGGAAAATATCGACGGCTTTGAGGTGGGATGCGCTGTTATGGGCAGCAAGCATTTAACAGTGGGAGAGGTGGATGAAATCGAACTATCGGGAAATTTTTTCGATTTTACGGAAAAATATACGCTGAAAAGCTCCTCCATTCACGTACCTGCCCGTATCAGCCGACAGAAGTCGGAGGAAATAAAGCGTGTGGCCCAGGTGCTTTATCGGGCGCTGGGGTGCAGCGGTTTTGCGCGCGTGGATTTTTTTCTTTCTCCGTCCGGGAGAATCGTATTCAACGAGGTGAATACTATACCTGGATTTACGGAGCACAGCCGTTTTCCGGGAATGATGAGAGCCGCAGGCATATCTCTTTCGGAAGTACTCACAAGCGTTATCGATGAGGCGGTGATGGCATGCGTACAGTGATTTTGTCGGGTGACAGCATTCATAAGGGAGATTTGATTCTGGTCAATCGAAGCTGCGCCTGTCCAGCGGACAGTACCGGCACGATGATACCGATTTCCGATGGGAAGCCGCCTGTTCTGCTGCATCGTGCGGCGGCACTGCTCATTGAACTCATAAAGCATATTCACGCACAGGGAAGCATCGTACCGGTCAGCGGATGGCGTTCTGTGACGGAACAAAAGGAGATATGGGAAGTCTCCGTAGCTGAAAACGGAGTTGACTTTACAAAGAAGTATGTGGCGGTACCCGGTCATAGCGAGCATCAGACCGGTCTGGCGGTGGATCTCGGACTCAAGGGGCCGGATTTGGATTTTATACGGCCGGCATTTCCTTATACGGGCATCTGTCAGACCTTTCGGGAAGAGGCGCCAAATTATGGCTTTGTAGAACGATATCCGCAGGGAAAGGAGTTTGTTACCGGAATTGGCCATGAATGCTGGCACTTTCGATATGTGGGTATCCCCCATGCGGCAGTGATGACGGAGAAGAAGCTGACGCTCGAGGAATACCTTTTATTTCTCAGGAAGTACCCGCATGGACAGAGGGCATACCGATATGAGAATAGAGGGTTCTGCGCCGATATCTCCTTTTGTCCGGCTGAACAGACGGGAACAACAAGACTAAATATCCACACAGATAAATCCTGCGCGATTTCCGGTAATAACATGGATGGTTATATCATCACGGAATGGAGGTAAATTTGTATGAAAAAATTTAAACGGAATTGGTTTGGCTTTTATGTAACAGCCGAGCGATTCTGCTGAAAAATATAGGCCAAAAATCCAGATCCTGCGTGCATTATGCGCCCTACGGGGCAGATATGGCCCCATTTCCACAAGAAAGGTGATCCTAACCATGACGGAACGTAAAAACGCCGGCGGTCTTGATGCCTTTAAGCTGATTTCCGCTTTTCTGGTTATCGCGATTCATACTTCACCTCTGGCGAGCATACAGGCAGAAGCCGATTTTTTTCTGACACGAATCCTGGCCCGAACCGCCGTTCCCTTTTTTCTGACGGTCACAGGCTACTTTGTATTATCAGACTATTACTTTGACAGGCGGAGCATGTACCGCGTGTGGAAATATCTGAAAAAGCTTGTCTCGCTGTACGCTGTTTCTATACTTATTTATCTGCCCGCCGGCCTGTATGCCGGGCATTATGACGCACTTGATCTGCCGTCCCTTTTCAGGATGCTTGTATTCGATGGCAGTTTTTATCATTTGTGGTATTTTCCGGCCTGTATGCTCGGTCTTCTGCTCGTATGTCTGCTGCGTCGGCTTCTCTCAGTCCGAGGGGCGGCCGTAGCAGCCGTAGTTCTGTATTTTATCGGCCTGTCCGGTGACAGCTATTATGGCCTAATTTCTTATATTCCATGGTTTAAAGGTGTGCTCGACACGGGATTTCAGTTTTTTTCCTATACACGGAACGGACTTTTTCTTGCACCGCTTTTTCTTATTCTCGGAGCACATATGAGTCGGAAAAAGGCGGTGCTGAAACCGGTTTACAGCTGTCTGGGCCTCGCGGCTTCCTTTTTGTTCATGACAGCGGAGGCCTTTGTGCTGCGTTATTTTCAAATACAGCGTCATGACAGCATGTATATAATGCTTTGGCCATGCATGTATTTTTTATATCCGTTGCTTTTAACTTGGAGCCCATCGCATACCAAAGGTATACGGACTGTTTCCACGTGGATGTATATACTGCATCCGGTTGTTATCATTGCCGTACGCGGATTTGCAAGGATGATTCATATGACCACTATTTTAGTTGACAACAGTCTGATTCATTATTTGACGGTGTGCGCCTTGTCTGTAGCTGCCGGTGCTGCGGTCAACGCTGTTCTCAGTTCTATTCATCCAACTGTTGATCCACGGGGGCGTGCATGGATAGAGCTCGACCGCTTTGCACTGCGTCATAATGTATCGGTGCTCCGTTCTCTTTTGCCGAAGAACTGTGAACTCATGCCCGTAGTAAAGGCAAATGCATATGGTCATGGCGCTGTCCTGATTGCCGAAGAGCTGAATCGTATGGGTGTATATTCGTTTTGCGTTGCTTCAGCTGAGGAGGGCGTTGAACTGAGGCGAAATGGTATCACAGGCGATATCCTGATTTTGGGATATACGCATCCAACGCAATTCGGCCTGCTTAGACGATACCGACTGATGCAGACGGTCGTGGATTATGATTATGCAGCAGAGATGAACAGATATGGAAAAAAGCTCCGTGTACATATTGGGATAGATACCGGCATGCATCGTATCGGCATAAAAAGCGAAAATCTCGCACAGATCTGCAGCATCTTTGAGATGAAGCATCTCCTGATAGAGGGAGCCTTTACGCACCTTTGCACGGACAACAGCCGCTCTCCGGAGCATGTTGTGTATACAAAGCGGCAGGCAAGGATGTTTGCGGACATGATTCATGAGCTTTGCCGACGTGGGTATACCTGCCCGAAGACTCATTTGCTGGCCAGCGGTGGAATTTGCGGTTATCCTGAGTTAGCGGGTGATTATGCGAGACCGGGGATTGCGCTTTACGGTGTACGGAGCTGCAAAAACGATCTCGCTGGGTCCCATGCCGATTTCCGGCCGGTATTAACCTTGAAAGCGCGTATCGCATCGGTTCGGGAACTGATGCCGGGTGAAGGCGCCGGATATGGCCTTGCTTTCAGAGCGGACGCGCCGGTTAAGCTCGCCGTACTGACCATAGGATACGCGGATGGATTACCGCGTACCCTGTCCTGCGGTGCCGGTGCGGCTCTGATTCGCGGTTACAGGGCGCCGATTGCCGGATGGATTTGTATGGATCAGACAATGGTGGATGTCACAGATATACCGAATGTACGTGCAGGTGAAACCGCTGTTTTAATCGGCAGTTCCGAAAACGAAACGATCTCTGTTTTTGATCTGGCTGAAGCGGACGGCACCATTTCCAACGAGATTCTCAGTGGATTGGGAAGGCGTCTGAATCGCTTGATGCAGGGATAGGTGATCAAAAGGTGAGGACAAAAGTGTGGAAAATTTTCGGACATACCGCTGATTCGTGCGGTGAAGTGCGACGTGTCTGAAGGCTGAATTCTCGCCTTTTCCTTATGAAAAAAACAACAGAAAATTTGTGCTTGACAAATGAAAAAGGCCGTGATAATATATATGTGTACTAATACAAATAGTACACATAGAACATGAAAGGAGTGAGGGACGTTTGATCCAGGTGGATGTGAAGGATAGGAAGCCTATATGGGAACAGCTGGTAGAAAACATTAAGACATTGGTCGTCTGCGGCGCCATGCATCCTGACGAACAGCTTCCATCTGTTCGCGCGCTTGCCGGCGAATTGGCCATCAATCCCAATACCATTCAGAAAGCATATGCGGAGTTGGAGCGATGCGGTGTTGTGTATTCAATTCCCGGCAGAGGAAGCTTTGTCACCTCACAGCCGGATCGAGTCACGGAACTGCACAGAAAGCAGTTAATGGACGAGGTGGCAGCAACGCTGAAAAAGGCGAAAAGCCACGGACTGACCAAGGACATTATTCTTTTCACGGTTTCAGAAATATGGGATGAGAATTGACCCTTAGAAATATAAGCTCTGCTTTTGGGGAAAGAGTGCGAACGAAGCTCAAGGCCAGTGAAAGACACGACGTTGTCAGCCGAGTATAGATAAAAGACTGTGCATATAAATATACGGTTTAATGAACCGATCGTTTATCCGTGCATAATGGCTGTCGGAATCTTCTGGAGTACAAAGAAATTGTGCGGGACCGAACGCGTCTGCTGCTGTTTTTCATACCGAAAATCATGGAGTATCGCATGCGGGGCGTGTCGCGGGATGTTAAACATTGATACAAATATTGCATGAAACGGAGCTTATATTCGCATCAAGCCCGATTCCATTAAATTTTAACAAGGGAGGAGGTACGGCCGGAGGTCTATGACAGAGCGGCAATCCGGCTGTTTCGATTCAGAAATGATAAAAATACGGCACATCACAAAGAATTTTGATAAAATACGTTCGCTGGACGATGTCAGCGCAGTAATCCGTCAGGGATCAATTTTTGGTCTGGTAGGCTCCAACGGCGCCGGAAAATCCACACTTCTTCGGATTATGTGCGGAATCTATAAACCCGACGAGGGTCAGGTATATTACGGTGAAGATCCTGAAGAGGAAATATGGGAAAATACCCGGCTGAAGCAGGAGATCGTTTATTTATCCGACGATCAGTATTTTTTACCGCATGCAACCGTATCCGATATGGCGCAATTTTATCGTACAGTATATAAACGTTTCGACATGGAAAAATATCGCCAGCTTTTGTCTGCTTTTCATTTGGATCCTGAACGTAAGCTCAATACCTTTTCCAAGGGGATGAAAAAGCAGGCCTCCATTTTACTCGCGCTTTCGGCTCAGCCGCGGTATCTCCTGTGCGATGAAACCTTTGACGGGCTGGACCCGGTCATGCGTCAGTTTGTCAAAGGTCTGTTGGCGGCAGAGGTCGCGGAGAAACGTATGACACCGGTTATCGCATCACATAACTTAAGGGAGCTGGAGGATATCTGTGATAGGGTTGGGCTTCTGCACAGGGGCGGTATCCTGTTTGACAGGGAAGTGGACGCAATGAAAGGCGATCTGCATAAGATTCAGGTTGTCTTTTCAGGTACCGGCGGGGTGCCTGACGGGCTGGAGATCGTACAGTCTCAGCGCAGAGGGAGCGTGCAGATTCTTATTCTTCGCGGTTCACGGGAGAAAGTTGAAGAGAAGATCCGTGCGGAGAATCCCGTCTTTTATGAAATGATGCCGCTGACGCTGGAGGAAATTTTCATCAGTGAAATGGAGGGGAAGGGATATGACTTCAAAGCCGTTATCGGTTGAACAGGAAACAAAATACGGCACGGCCAAGCTTTCTGACATTTTCGATATCGGGATCTTTCGGCATCAGCTGCAGCGGCAGTGGCCGACAGGGCTGATGTATTTTCTCATCCTATTCTTTGCGTTTCCGGTTGCCGGCATGCTGTTGATGAAGAATCCGGAGACATTGTACGCTTACTTTTCCACTACAAATATATTTGTTCTGATCTATGCGGTTTTTGCAGGATTTTTCAGCGGCGTAGCCGTCATACGATTCCTGTATCACGGGGACAGCACGAATTTTTATCACAGTCTGCCGGTCAAGCGAACCTGTTGGCTTATGACCAATACCATGGTCAGCTTGGCGCTACAGATTCTGGCGTGGCTCGGTACCTTGGCTGTGCTGTCGCTGGTCCTGCTGACAGCGGGAACCTCTCTGCCCAATGGCTCCGCATCCGTATGGGAAGGCTTTTTGGATTTGAGCGGACTTATGCTTGTATATTATCTTTTCTTCTTCGGCGTCTCGCTGTTTTCCGGTATGCTCTGCGGTTCAGGCCCCATGCACTTTTTCATGACGGTCTTTTTGCTTGGGATTGTACCGGCACTGTATCTTTCTGTCGCCGGAATGCTGTTGGTTTTTGCCGGTACATTGAACGCGGATTATTATCTTTCGATTGATATTTTCAGGCGCCTCTCAACGTTTTTTACGATGTGCACAGATGTAGGGTATTCGCCGCCGGTCTCCAGTTATCTGCGGGCTGCGATCATCGGCCTGATATTGATTGCGGCGGCGTTTCTCTGCTATCGCATACGACGCAGCGAATGTTCCGGGCAGCCGGTAGTCTTTAACGGGGTTCGAACATGGGTTAAGTATCTTATTATGATTCCCGCAGCCCTTGGAATAGGCATCTTCTTTTACGCTCTCGGCAGCGATGCCTGGGTCGAAAACTCGGTGTCTGCTTACCTCTGGCTTTTGTTCGGACTCGTGTGCGGCGTTTTTCTTTCGTTTATGCTGCTGAATACGGTCCTGAACCGAAACGCAAAAATGATGTTTACGGGCATTCGCGCCTGTGCTGTTTTTACAGCCGCCGTCCTTTTATTTTCCAATGCAGTATATTTTGATGTATTTGGTCTGGCGACATTTGTACCAAGAGCCTCTGCTGTCGGAGAGATCGAATTGAGACTCGGACGATCTTATGCAGATGGTGTGATGATTGATGACAGCAGCGTGGTCGCACTGATCTGTGACCGACTGCGTGCGCTTGAAAAGACAAAATCGGACAAGGAGGAGGGCGCATATCACTACTATAGAGGTGACAGCATCGTATACCACACCAATATCGGTTTTCCGATAGCGAAAATGTACGACATGCAGCAGATGCCGGAGGAGTGGTATCGGGAGATCATACAGGAGGTTGTGTCACTGGATGACTTTGCGGAACGATACCTAGCTCCGTTTTATGACGATCTGCTGACTATGCCGGATTCAGGCCAATATATGAGTGTCACCTGGGCATGGTCGGAAAGCCGTGGATTCAGAGCCACAAAGGAAGAATTCATCCAAATACTGGATGCCTGTCGAACGGATTTCAGGGAAAAGGGCGGTCAGGCCATGCAGGGGACGCTGATTGGTATATTGCGGTGCGACGGTAATATTATACCTGTTTTTCAGGACAGCGAGAATCTTCTGCGGGTATTGACGGAGCATATAAACAAGGAACAAAAGGGATGGACTTGGACGTCCCGCATGAAGTCTATGTTGCAGGCGGTGCGTCAGATCACGGTATATGATAGCTCCTCCGGAGAAAAGTGGGTCATCAAAGATGTAGCGGAAATACAGGAAATAATCCCGCATCTTTCGTCTCTGTCCACAACGGTTTATTTCGAGGAACAGCAAACAACACCGTATACCCTGAGAGATTCGCGGTACCAGGTAGAGATTGAATGGGGCTTTTTTGATTGGTTATATCAGGACAATGAAATAGATATGCAGGAGGATTCGGGCACGGTAACCATTACGAGCTTTTTATGGAATTCTGTGCCGGAATGGCTTGAAAATCCCTGAACAAACCGTATGCCCGCTTTGAATAGAAGGGGATCTAGTGGCATATGTTTTAAACATAAATCGGATGATTATTTCCATGCACTGCATGAAAATTTGCGAATATTGTGTACAGTAGGCCACTTTTACGATAGACAGAGAGGTCTAAATATTTCAAAGTATTGATACATCGGCTTAAGATTACAATAAAGGAGGGAAGAATCGAATGAAGCAGATCATAGTTTTAGGTGTATTTATCCTGTGTGCAGCCGGGATCATTCTCAGGCTCGCGGTGGCGGACCGATTGCCAAACAGACGAAAATGACAGGGATAACAGACTAAACAAAGCCCGACCGGCCGTCTTTAACAGCGGTCGGTCGGGCTCTATTGCGGCTGGTTTGATGCCGATTCGTTTGGCGGGGAAGGAAAAGGTATTGGCAAGACATTTTGTCTACGACGCGGTTGTTAAGCTAAAGCCTGAAACAGATGAAAAATAGGCTTGCTTTTTGCATGGCGGCAGGATATAATTAGAAGGACAGGAAACGTATCCCAAAAGAGCAAAGGATTCCGTATATCATGATTCCATTGGGAATGCGCTGGGCGCAGGTAGTCAGAACAGTCTATCAGCTTTCCTGGCGTATAGCGGCGTTTCTTTGGGGATATGAAAACCGATCTTCGAGAGGATGGAGAATATGAAACGGATAGCGGAATTTCAAAAGGTAACAAGAGAAAGATTTATACAGGACAGCAAGTCGCTGATAGAGGACGGGCACGCGGCGTATGATGCACTGCGCCTTCCATGCCGTGCTACAAAAGGCTCAGCAGGATACGATTTTTTTCTGCCCTGTGATCTGACACTGATGCCGGCGCAAAGCATAAAAGTGCCGACAGGAATCCGGGTGAGAATGAAAGAGGGCTGGGCGCTTCAGATCTATCCGCGCAGCGGTCTCGGATTTAAGTACCGTCTCCAAATGGACAATACGGTGGGCATCGTTGACGCGGACTACTATGGCGCGGAAAACGAGGGACATATATTCATTAAGATGACGAATGATACGCATGATGACAAAACGCTGAATCTGCGCAAAGGTGATGCCTTTGCACAAGGGATTTTTGTGGAGTTCGGTATAACCGTGGATGATGAAGCCGACGGCGTGCGCTTGGGCGGGTTGGGAAGCACAGGCCGCAGGTTATAAGATCGATTCAACTGACAGGCTGTGTCAGTGGCGTCAGACCTGAAATTTATATCAACGAAAACATACCGCGAAAGAGATAAACAGTATGAAAGGAGAGTGCTGGAAGTGAAACGCATGGTGAAATGCCTGATATGCGGAGCGGAATTTGAAGAGGGGCTGGAACAGTGCCCGATCTGTTTTGCAGGCCCGGAAAATTTTGCTTTTGTAGAGATGAAAGCGTCGGATAACGAGAAAACGAATACCGACAATGTATATTTGATACTAGGCGGCGGCGTCGCGGGCATCAGCGCAGCCGAGGCGGTACGTGAGCAGGATGAGACAGGCTGTATCATTGTTTTGGAAGAGGAGGAGGTCTTGCCTTATCGCCGTCCCGCCTTGACAAAGCAGCTTCATATGCAGTGGAAACCGGAAGACTTAGCTGTACATTCAGAAAACTGGTATAAGGATAAGAATATCCAGCTCCTCTCGGGTAAACACATTGCTGGTTTGAATGCTGACAGGCGGGAGGTTTGTTTGGATGACGGCACGGTTATCCAATATGACAGATGCATCTACGCCTTGGGGGCGGAAAGCTTTACTCCTCCTTTCGATGGCAGTGAGCTTACGGGCGTTCAAACGATCAGAACCATTCAAGATATCAAAAAAATCAGGCTTTTTATCGAGTCTTCACAGCGCAGGTGCGCTGTTGTCATCGGCGGAGGCGTACTCGGCTTGGAAGCTGCGTGGAGCTTGAAGCAGGCGGGTATGTATGTCACTGTATTGGAGGCGGGCCAGCGCCTTATGGGACGTCAATTGGATGAGGACACCAGCCGAGAACTGGAAGCGGCTGCCGAAAGAGCGGGCATCGAAATCGTCACTGGTATAAGTATTGATCGATTGATAGAAGAAAACGGACATGTAAGCGGAGTCAAACTGGCGGATGGAAGACAGTATGAAGCGGATCTGGTGATCATTTCCTGTGGTATCCGACCGCGTACTGCGTTGGCAGAGTCAGCCGGCATTTCTGTCAACCGTGCCGTAAAGGTCAATGCATATATGGAAACAAGTTCGGAGGGGGTATACGCATGCGGAGACTGTGCGGAGTATGAGGAACGAAACGATGCGTTATGGCAGGAAGCGGCTGATCAGGGCAGAGTAGCTGGTATCAACGCGGCCGGCGGTAAGGTCGTATATCAAAGAAAGGAGTATCCCGTATTCTTCCAGGGATTGAATACATCATTATATGCATTGGGAGATCTTTCCGATGCAAAGAGCGACCTTCACGTTGTGTTTGATTATCCGAGAGAGCGTAAAAAGGAAGTATACTTTTTTCAGAGTAAGGCGATCGTGGGAATCGTGGCCTGGGGAGAGAATATTGCCGCCGAAAAATTGGACGAAATCATGCGGAGAGGGATGTCCTATGGCGAAATTATGGCATGGAAAATAAGCGATTAAAACAGATATTTGGTTGAAATATCTTTTCGTACGCCATATCTGCGAAAAAGACTGCTACATTAAGAAAGATTTGATGCAAACGCCGCAGCCGTTTCGGCACGGACAAACTATATTTCAGTGTTGCTGAATACGTTTCAGCTTCGCTGAAGCGGGATATGGATCCGTAGTAAGAAAACCTTTCATCACGACAAAAGCACGGGTGCTTGATATGTAAAAACCTCATAATATAACCCGAAAATATGTTGACGCATGCAAATGATACAGCAGGAACGACCAATAAGGCGGAAAATTCCTCTGTGAAGGGGCGCCGGGCAAGTCCATTTCAGAAATATTGAGGATATGAAAAGATATTGGAGAATGGAGGGATGTATCGAATTTGGCTGCGCAGCTAACATTGCAGACGTGCGGCGGACGGGCCCGTTTAAACAGTATCCTTATAATATTTGCAAATGTTAAGCAAATGAAACCCTAATAAAAATGGTGTTAACACTAAAAAAGCCCAAATTGCAGTGCATTTTGGGTCTCTGGTCATCGTAGCCTTACGAAAAATTTACTTAAAATAACCGACAGAGAAAGGCATATAAGAATCTTTGTAAAGAGAGCCATGGTAATATGGCTCTCTTTTCTTATATATCATATTTCATGTAATGGCACAGGGGGTATAAAAGACGAGTTGTGATGAGTAATAACTTTTCTTTTAAACACACAAAGTTTTGCTTGGAAGGGAGCTTCTTAATTCTGCATTATTTAATGATATTGAAAATGAACTTAAAGTCACAGTGAAATATATGGTAAGCATCGTGATATCATGTGCAAATCTTTGCGGCAACGCCTATCTCAAATTGAATAATTCTATGAACCAAAGCAAATGGAATGGTGTTTCAGCGGCATCCCGTTTTCATTTCAAACTCCTGTTTGTGCCATTTGAATGATTCGGGCATACCAATATCCCTGTTTTGTATTACGACTATATTTGGCGCAATCCCACTATTTTAGTAATAATTCAATACAATAAAGGAAATTAGAGGAGCTTGTTACTGGAAGCGACGAGGAGATGAGGGCGCTGCTTCCATACGCGGCGAGAGGCGCCTACATTCTATATGAGCACCGGAAGAGAATCCGAAACGATATGTTCTGGATCATGGAAAAGCTGTAATGGGAAGACGGCGGTATGGCGGAGATTATTCAGCGGTACGGGGAAAACTCGGACAATCTTGAATTGCTGTACAATCTTCTGAATAAGGCCTGGGTTACCTGTGACAGAAGCATTCTGCCAAAAGCTGCTGATAAGATACAGGAGCGCAATACGACTGGAAAAAACGCTCCTTGAAGCTTTCACAGACGCTGCTTTTGAATATTATACCTACACCCAAAGCAAACTCTTCTCTAATTTGAAACAAAAGTAATCTTCACGGAATTCCGGATTGATTTTTTGTGGACAGTGCAAGGTGATGTTATTGTTGTTTGTTGAGAGTAGGAAGTCAGTTGTTTGTATCGTTGAAAATATTCAAAAAAGGGGGATGTTCATATACAAGTTATCCATGTTTAGCTTTATTCTCGATGATGAGGAGGCATTAATCCTTTACAATGCTATGAGCGGATTATCAACGGCTTGTAGAGTAAGTAGAGAAAATGCACTAAAAGTTAAAAAATACTTCAGCAATCTGACAGATTGGTTGACCAGATGAAAGCGATCTAATAATTGCGGGTTTAATACATAAAGGAATTCTTGTAACAAATGACCTGGACGTAAAACAGAATCAAGCAGCACTCTTTTTGGAGGTTAATTCCAGAAATATATTGCGTCTTATTGTATTACCAATAGAGCAATATAAATATAATTATCGTTGTAAAGTTCCTTGAAAAATCGCTTCATTGCTTACATGAAACACCGTGCCATTAATATTGGGCGGAATCATAAGTATGGTTTTCGTAACACTTACATTGTGTTATGTTTATTGGAGTAAAGCTGTCCTGGTGACAAAATGAAAGACAACTATTATTTGCAAATTACTCAGATTCCAGAGAAACGGTGAGCAGAAGCATATTGGGGAACTCTTGTGGGAAAAGGAGTATTAAAAGAAGCTTCTATTTTTGGTTTATCCGATTATCTTATTGGTAAGTGGAAATATTACTCTCTCCTAATGGCGAAACAAAATTTTAAATTTTCATTGCAATATTTAATTATTATGCTGATGATGGATATAGATTCTATTTTATTCAAATATTAACGTTGATAATAACTTCATATATTATCATACTGTTAATCATTTTTTGTGAAGAGGATGTCGATTAATTATTGTTGGAACTCAATCCGGCACTATTCAATATGATACGGGGAATTTGGCACAATATAACGTGTCCCGGCATTTGTTTTTGCTTGGCGCTCAGCCTGATGCAATCGTTTTATGTGTTAATCCTTTTGATGAATTAGATTATATTGAGCGAACCGTTAAATACATTGAGTCCGTTGTCATTAGCAAAGTTTTTGCTGTTGTGGTATTTTCCATGAATATTAAAAATGTATGGACGGGTCTTTGTGGTTAAAAAATGGTTTTATCAGAAGAAAAATTTATATTATTTAAAGAGCAACTATCAAAAAATTTTCTGTTCCCGTATATAAACTTGGCTGTAAAAGTGATATGTATAAGGATACGGATGATATTATTTATTATTTTGGCAAAGTTGCAGACAAAAATATAAACTTAAAAATCTAAAAATATTCAAATTGCAGAATACAATAGTCATATATGTAAACAGTTAATATTTGACTTGATAATTCAAAAAATTGTGTAAATAAGAACCTGACAGATAAGAAAATAGATAAATTATACGGTTTTCCGTTTGGAAACCGGAGGATTTCAGAACTTAAAAAAATGCAACCGGACAACCCGCTTCTATGGGCTGCCCGGTTGTTTCTTTTCTTTTTGGCCCTCTCTTTACGCAACGGCCCCTTGCTTTTTATCGGTTATAATCTGTTGTATTGCGTCTTGTTTTACGAAGTATTTTCATAATATCGTCAAAATCGCTTTCGGAGATCACACCTTCGCCAATAGGATCCGGCGGTGAATTGTCCGTTTCTTTATTTTGTACGTTGTCTGCCTGATCCGTTATTTCCTTATTGTCCTCCGCTTTTTCAGCAGGGGCTCCTGCAGAAACCCTTGCTGCCGGTGCAGCAGGCGATTTAATAGCTTCGGTTCCGGCATCCAAACCGGTTGCGATGACTGTGACGCGAATCTCATCCTCAAGACTGCTGTCTAGCGCGGATCCCCAAATAATGTATGCATCAGGGGCGGCTTCACTGGCTATCATAGATGATGCAATTTCCACTTCATCCAAGCCGATATCGGGAGACGCTGTGACATTGATCAAAATACCTTTGGCACCGGCAATAGAGGTTTCGAGAAGCGGACTGGATATTGCAGCCTTTGCAGCCTTTTCAGCTTTATCCTTGCCGTTGGCGTTGCCAACACCCATATGAGCCAATCCTGCATTTTGCATAACTGTCGTGACGTCTGCAAAATCCAAATTGACAAGTCCCGGAACATTAATCAGTTCAGAAATACTTTGGACACCGCGGCGGAGAACATCATCTGCGATCAGGAAAGCGTTCATTAATGTAATTTTGGTATCGGAAGCCTGCTTAAGTCTCTCGTTAGGTATTATTACAAGGGAGTCGACGTATTCCCGCAGGCGTTCAATACCCGCTTCCGCCTGTTCCATACGGCGGCGTCCTTCAAAGGAAAATGGTTTGGTAACTATACCTACAGTTAAAATACCCATATCACGAGCAATTTTTGCGACAATCGGTGCGGCTCCGGTACCTGTACCGCCACCCATACCAGTAGTGATGAAAACCATATCGGCACCTTCAATGGCTTTGCGAATATCCTCGGCATTTTCTTCTGCTGCATGGGCGCCGATTTCCGGGTTAGCCCCTGCTCCTTTTCCTTTTGTCGTTTTGTCCCCGATGTTTATTTTGGTGGAAGCGCTGGAATTAGCCAGAGCTTGTACATCCGTATTGATGGCAATAAATTCGACCCCGCGGACATTTGCAGCAATCATTCTGTTAATCGCGTTATTACCGCCGCCGCCGACACCGACGACCTTTATATTCACAACACTTGTATCCATTTCACCCAGTTCAAACGTAGACATTATGTAACCTCCTGTATTTTTATAAGCCAGACGGCGGCATTTTCCGCAGAGTACATCCCAAATTTCTCCGATAGTAACGCAGCCATAACCTTGACAAGTAAATCATTGGCAATTCATAAAAAAACGCACTCAAAATGTATTAATTGCGTCGGATCAGAAACGGCTCTTTTTATTATTTCTAAAAAAATCTTATAATATATAATAATATTTTTTCGTGAATTTTGCAAGAGTTCGCGAGTAAATTCATGAAAAGTTTACATAAAAAACGGCGCTTTCGCACCTAATTTTATTATTAAAAAAATAAATAAAAATTTATAAATCGAAAAATTCAGGAAAAGTTGTCCTGAGGTTTTAAGAACTGCTGTTTTCCAAAACTACAGAAGCCATACTGATGCTGTCTACGCTGATTGTTCCCCTGTCGTTTTCTGTAAATTGAGCAAGAATTCCTTTGACGAAAAGCAGTTTCGTATTCAGATCCGTATAGGATCCGACCTTGATCTGAAACCGATGATCATAATTCAAGACAATGTTGAAACGGTCGGAAATATCAACGCGCTCGATTTGAGGAAATATGTCAGCGGATTCAATGAGCTGCAGCGCAGAAAGAAGATAGTCGGAGTAAGATGCATCTGCAAATTTTATAGTTTGTCCTACTACAGCATATGAAATTTTTCCGGCAATTAATTCTTTCAGCGTGGGATCGATATTGACTGTATCCCTATGCCGTTCCAGTACACGCAGCGTTGAGGAGAGAACAAAATATTCGGGTCCGATTTTTGCGTAGTATGCCGGAGTGTCCTGGACGACGGTCAGCTTAATTCTGCTCGGAAAATCTCTCGAGACCTGTACGGCGCGGATATAAGGAAAACGCTCACAGATATTTTTGGAAAGGGTTTCTTTATCAATGAAAAACATATGATCGTTTTTCTTGAGCCCTGAGGCTGCGATAACCTCGGCCGGGTCATAATACGACAAGTTTTCAATGGTAACAGAGCGCACACGTAAAAGGAAAATAAAACATAATACACAGAGCAGGAGAATGATGCCCGTGGCTATGGACATATATAGAAAACGATGACTGACATTTTTTGTAAAGGCTTTTTTTCTGATGTTTTTCCATATGGGAGATTTGACCTTCCGCCTGCTGTTATTCTTTGTTTCAGCGGATTTCAGATGGGAACGCCTGACTTTCTTTCGTTTCGTCTTGAAGGTATAGGTTTTGTGCGGTGTAGTTCTCGGTTCCTGAGCACGCTCTGCTGTTTCCTTTAGAGGGGAAAGCGGCCATTCCAACTGAAGACCGGTGATTTTGTCTTCGTTTGCTATAAATTTCTCATCGTTTGGTGTCTGCAATGGCGCACCTCCTTTCCTCATATCGGTTCAGGCCTGTCCATCCGCCTCCGGGGGTATGCCCGGAAGTGGACGGGCGAAAAAAATAACAGTTATTTTTTTGACAGGAGTTCCATAAGGGCATCATAAATCCTGTCGTTAGCATCCGGCACCGCTGTTTGTCCGATTCGCCGGCTCAGCTCATGCAGTTTTTCACGGTGGGAGAACAGATCGTCTAACTTCTGAGCAAGAACGTCTGCATCCAGATCCTTTTCTTCGATTAAAATCGCAGCACCCTTATCAGCCAGTACTTTGGCGTTTTTATACTGGTGATTATTGGTGACATACGGTGAAGGGATTAAAATGCAGGGCTTTTTTGTCAGTGCGAGTTCTGAAAGCGTGATGGAACCAGCTCGGTTGATCATCAAATCGGCCGCAGCCATTTGTAGCGGCATATCATAAATATATTCGCAAAGCCGAATGTTCGAAAAACGCTCCAGACCTTCCTCTTCAAACAGTTTTTTTGTCGCCTCATATTCCAGAGAACCGCTGGCATGGACATGCAGAATTTCCGGATGGCGGCTGATGTATTTTTTCATAAGCTGAAGCATACAGAGGTTGATAGGCTCCGCCCCCATACTACCCCCGCAGCTTAAAAGAAAATAACGGTATTTATGAGCGATTCCCAAGGTCTCCTTGGCATTGGTATTTATATGGATGGCAGATCTGAGGGGATTTCCGACTCGCAGTGCCTTATCGGGATATTTCAGATATTGTTTACTTTCCTCAAAATTGACAAACAAGAGATCAAGGTGCCTTTCAAGCAGCTTTACTGTCATACCCGGTACCGCATTGGACTCATGCAGAGCGGTGGGGATGCCCATGGTTGAAGCTGCTTTGATTACAGGAAACGAAACATAGCCGCCGGTTCCAACAACAAGGTCAGGCTGAAAAGCTTTCAGCAGCTTTTTTGCTTTGGAAACGGATGTAATTGTTAAATAAGCGGTTTTCAAATTGGAAAGCGTAAGCTTACGACGCAGTCCCTGGATTTCTACATGATGAAGCGGATAACCGGCTTTGGGCACCAGTTTGTTTTCAATGCCACGGGATGTGCCTACAAAGGCGATTTCCGCATCAGGGCTTCGACGCTTGATCGTATCGGCAATCGCGATAGCCGGATTTACATGGCCGCCTGTTCCGCCGCCTGTCATCAATACCTTTAACATGAAATGTGCAGATCCTTTCTGTGCGCCGAATAAAGTCGCCGCAACAAACTTTTTAAATGCAGAAATTTGAGATACAAACAGCCGTTTGTTTTGCCGTAGACGTTTTGACGCTGGGAAATCGGTTATCATGTTTTTTCTTGGTAAGAGTAGCGCGATATGGCAAGGATCATACCCATTTCAGCCATCAGCATAACCAGCGACGAACCGCCGTAACTGAAAAAGGGAAGAGAAACACCGGTAACCGGCATGGAGCCCGTCACGACGGCAATGTTCATGATACACTGCAGAGCCACTTTACCGATGATACCGAGAACCAAAAGCGAGGTATAGGTATCCGGGGCTTTCATAGCGATGATCACGCCTCGCCAAACCAGCATAGCAAACAGAAGAATGACGGCTGCGGCGCCGATCAGCCCGAATTCCTCACAAACAATAGCGAAAATAAAATCGTTCTGCGATTCCGGCAGGTAGAGGAACTTTTGACGGCTGTTGCCAAGCCCGACACCTAAAAGGCCTCCGGAGCCTATGGCAAGCAGACTTTGAATCAACTGGTAACCGGAATCTGACGGGTCGTTTTCCGGGTGCAGCCAGAACTGAACGCGTTCTTTGGCATAATCGGATACCAAAATCAAAAAACCGATGACAGAGACTCCGCCTAACGTAAAGCCGCCGAGCCATTTGACGGGAGCACCGCCTATAAAAACGACGAGCGTTCCAATCAGCAACAGAATTATGGTTCCGGACATGTGTCGCTCAATGGCAGTGACAAAGCATACGCTTCCGATGATGCAGTAAGGAAAAAGAATACCGTACCGAAAGGTGTGCATTTTCTCTTTGTTTGCGGATATGTACAGTGCGAGCAGCATGACGAGTGCAAGCTTCATGATCTCCGTCGGCTGAACGCTGACCGGACCGATAATAATCCAACGTTTGGCGCCGTTGACAACCCTGCCGATAAAAGGCACAAGGCACAGGAGAACGAAGGTGGCCAAAAAGGCCGGAACCGTAATTTTCTGAAACAGTCTGTAGTCAAGCTGTGAAACGACAAACATACCAATTGAACCAATCAAGGCCCATAAAAGCTGGGAGCGGATGAAATACAGACTGTCACCGAATTTATAATTGGCCGAGGCATAGCTTGCGCTGAAAACCATAATAGAACCGAGACATACCAGCAATACGACAAGAATGAGGAAGGGGCGGTCCACTCCGCCGCGCAGACGAATGATCACATTTCGATTGGCTGAAATTCTTTTGTCGGGCGTGCTGCTGATTGTTGGTTTCGTTCCGGTACGACCGGGCGTTCCGGGCAGGCCGTTTTGCGCAGGGCCCGTACGCCTGCGGGAAATTTTATTATTCTGATTCATGCGGAAACGAACCTCCGTAAAAAGTATTTCCAAAAGGACGGCACAATTTCTATATACGCAACAGTTATGTGAGTCTATTCTGTACCGTTCCGGCAGGGACGGTCAAAAGCGGCTGTATAATACGGGGCTTTTGTGAGGATCAGAGAACACAGCCGTCGAAACCGCAGAAAATTATATAATATATTCCAGTATAAAGGAAATCGATGAAAAAATCAAGGCTATAAGGCAAAAGATGCCAACAATTTTTGTTTCTTTCCAACCACACATTTCAAAATGGTGATGAATGGGACTCATTTTGAAAATTCTCTTTTTTGTCAGCTTAAAGAAGGTTACTTGGAGCATGACAGAAAGTGTTTCGGCAATGAACATACAGCCGAAGCAAAGAATTATAAGCGGATTTTCCAGGGTATATGCCAAACCTACCAGCAGACCACCGAAGAAAAGGGAACCGGTATCACCCATGAACACACGAGCCGGATAAAAGTTATAGATGAGAAAACCAAGCGCTGCGCCGACGGCGGCCGCGGAGCCGATTACTGCCGAGAGAGAACCGACGGCAAAGGCACACAATGCAAAGAACGCGCCTGCCACAAAGGTCTCGGATGAAGCCAGTCCGTCGATACCGTCTGTCAGGTTCACACTGTTGACGACGCCTGTAATGAGTATAAGAGAAAGAACATAATACAGAATACCAAGATCAACGGTAATTTTGATAAAAGGAATGTAAAGCTCCGTTGAGATGTTGCCTGTCAGCGACATAGCCAGAAGATACAGGCCGGCACAGAGGAGCTGACATAAAAATTTTTGTGAGGCAGTCAAACCGGCATTCTGCTTTTTCATAATTTTCACGCGATCATCAATGAGACCTATGGCGCCGGAGAGCACAGCGAGACCAAGCGTCAGCAACCAGGGGAGCAGATCATCCCACCCGTAATCTTTGTACAGAAGAAGTGGAACGACTATAAGGGTGACAGCGGCGATTGCGAAAATAAAGGCAAGACCGCCCATGGTTGGGGTCCCTTCCTTGTTTTTGTGCCAGCGCGGCCCGATTTCCAAAATTTTTTGGCCCATTTTTAAGCTAATCAGCTTGGGAATGATGATACGGGAAAAGATTACGGTTAAAAGAAACGTACCGGCAGCAACGGCCAGAAAAACAATGTGTTCGGTATTCAAAATGTACCTCCTCTGTTTTCCTATGTAAAATAGACTTTCTGACAAAAGCTTTTACCATCTGAAGAAAAGTAAAGCTATATCTGTTCTATTTTATGATTCATCCTTCAAAAATATCCGTATGACACGCTCAAGCTGAACTGCCCGGCTCGCCTTAAAGAGTATTGTATCATTTGACAAGACGATGCTTTTGAGCTGTCCGGCAGTGAATTCAGGGGCGCTTAGATTTTCATTTGTAAACAGGCGGCTTCGGTCCATTCCATGTTCTGCCGCGCCGCGGGCAATCTCAGCGGCTGCTTTGCCGAAGGTCAGAAGGGTATGAACGCCCCTTTCGGCTGCAAAAGCGCCGATTTCATAATGCAGAGCGGCTGAGTGTATGCCAAGCTCTCTCATATCTCCCAATACCGCAATTGCACGACCGCCGTTGCGTACGCTGATATCTGTTAGCACCGTCAGCGCAGCGCGCATGGCCTCCGGCGATGCGTTGTAACAGTCCTCGATAATACGGCAGGAACCGGATTCATAAATTTTTTGCCGCATGCCGGTGTTCTCAAAAGAGGCGAGCCCCTTCCGAATCTGCGTGTCATTCATACGGAGAATCTGCCCGCATAAATAGGCTGCCGCTGCGTTGTATACGTTATGCACGCCTTCTGTCGGGATATCGATGTCCGTTATCCTAATATTCTGTGTCGGTAACGCCAGAGAAAACCGCATCCCGGTTTCGATGGTGCGGATATCCTGGATGCGGCAGTCGGCATTCTCATGAAGACCGAATGTTAGCACCCGGATTCCTTGGCTCTCTGCTAATGAACGTTTTTCCAGAAGCAAGGGCTCGTCGCCGTTCAGAATCAGCGTACTGCCGCTGTGCATCCCTTCTGTAATCTCATATTTGGCGTCTCGGATGCCCTCGCGTGAGCCCAGGTTTTCGATGTGTGAGGTTCCGACGTTTGTAATCACTGCGATATCCGGCTCCGCAATGGATGAAAGACGGCGGATTTCACCGGCATGGTTCATACCCAGCTCAACAACAGCCGCACGGTGCTGTTCCGATAGCCGTAGAAGGGTGATAGGCAAACCAACCTCATTGTTTAAATTTCCTTCGGTTTTCAGGGTTGGAAGGGCTGCTGACGCTACAGCAGCAATGAATTCCTTTGTTGTGGTTTTTCCGACGCTTCCGGTGACGGCGATGACCGTAGGAGCTATGGTATTTTTATACCATCGTGCAATGTCGCCAAAAGCTTTCAGAGTGTCCGGCACCGTAACCAGAGAGACATCTTCATTTTGGAAAACAGACGAAAGCTCGGGCAAGTTCTCACACAGCAAACAGGAGGCGCCTGCAGAGGCGGCTTCCCGCAGAAAGGCATGACCGTCGAAGGTCTCGCCCAGCAGCGCTATAAAAAGATTTCCGGGTTTCAGGGTACGGGTATCGGTCGTAATGCCGCGAATGCTCCGTTTTGTATTTTTCAGCAGCAAGCCGCCTGTTATAGCGCAGATTGCAGACGGCGTCAGACAAAGTGCATCAATACTCATGGCTATGACTATTCCTCTCTTTTCTTTTGCCAAATACGCGTTTTTACTGCTTTATCGGAGATAAAGCAATTTATCGGAGATAAAGCAA
>DXYE01000249.1 GCA_019415985.1 Clostridiales bacterium | reverse complement strand
GGAAAAGAAATTTGAAAGTTAGGTCGAGATATGCTATAATTTATCGGTTGACATAGACGGACATCCGGTGTAAAATAGGACTAAGACTGATTATTTAGAGTAATTGTCCGTATAACCGCATAAATTATAAAGCACGGCTGCAGACGAAAATTCAATCCTCTAAAAGAACGGTGTTGATTTTGCTGCACCCCACCATTCCACATTTAAAGGAAGCTTTTGCTGAGCGAAAGCCACGGTCATCAATTATGAGACAACAAAATCATCAGGAATTTAAACTGGTAGCGCCATATGAGCCTACCGGAGACCAACCGCAGGCCATTGCAAAATTGGTCGAGGGCATTCGCCGCGGGGATAAAGAGCAGACGCTGCTGGGGGTAACAGGCTCCGGCAAGACGTTTACCATGGCGAATATTATCGCCCAAGTGCAGAGACCCACGCTTGTTCTCGCTCATAACAAAACTCTAGCCGCACAGCTCTGCAGTGAATTCCGAGATTTTTTTCCAAACTCTGCGGTGGAGTATTTTGTCTCCTATTATGATTATTATCAGCCGGAGGCTTATATTCCGGGTAAGGACCTGTACATTGAAAAGGACTCTTTGGTTAATGACGAGATCGATATGCTGCGTCATAGCGCAACCTCAGCGCTCTTTGAGCGTCGGGATGTCATCATTGTTTCCAGCGTTTCCTGTATTTACAGCCTGGGTGATCCTTCAGAATACCAAAAGCTTGTCTTAGCAGTGCGCCCTGGCATGCAAATGGACCGCGACGCCTTGATCGAAAGGCTTATACAGATCAACTACGACCGGAATGACATCAACTTCGTTCGGGACAAATTCCGTGTGCGAGGCGATGTTGTCGAGATTTTTCCCGCCTCCTCGAGCGATCAGGCCATACGTGTGGAATTCTTTGGAGACGAAATCGAGCGCGTATCGAAAATCAATGTGGTCACCGGCGAAACCATTGATTCCCTGCATTATGCGGCGATTTTTCCCGCATCGCATTATGCGGTGACCGATGAAAAGCGCGAACAGGCGCTGGAAATGATCGAAGAGGAAATGCTGGAGCGCGCGGAATTTTTCCGCGCTCAGAACAAGCTGATAGAGGCGCAGCGAATCGAGGAGCGCACGAGATATGACCTCGAAATGCTGCGGGAGGTTGGGTTCTGCTCAGGCATTGAAAATTATTCCCGTGTGATGAGCGGCAGGGATCCGGGCAGCACACCTTTTACGCTTTTGGATTACTTTCCGAAAGATTTTCTTCTTTTTGTTGACGAATCGCATGTGACGCTCCCGCAGGTGCGGGGGATGAGCGGCGGCGACCGTGCTAGAAAGAAAAATCTTGTGGATTTCGGTTTCCGTCTGCCCTCCGCCTATGATAACCGTCCCCTGTTTTTTCCGGAATTTGCCGCAAAGCTCAACCAGATCATTTATGTAAGCGCAACGCCGGCTGAGTATGAGCGTGAACGTTCCTCGCAGATTGTGGAACAGATCATTCGTCCAACTGGTTTGATCGACCCCGAAGTGGAGGTACGGCCGATTTCCGGTCAGGTAGACGATCTTTTATCTGAAATCCGAGTGCGCACCGAACGGAACGAACGCGTACTCGTCACCACGCTGACCAAAAAAATGGCCGAAGACCTCACCGAATACATGGAGGCAAACGGCGTTAAGGTACGGTATATCCATCACAACGTGGAAACCATGGAACGGACTGAAATCATCCGCGATCTGCGGCTCGGCGTGTTCGACGTGCTTGTCGGCATCAATCTTCTCCGAGAGGGGCTGGATATTCCGGAGGTATCGCTTGTTGCGGTACTGGATGCCGACAAGGAAGGCCTGCTGCGTTCGGAAACCGCCCTCATACAAACCATCGGACGCGCCGCTCGAAATGCGGGAGGAAAAGTGATTCTTTATGCGGATATCGTAACCCGTTCCATGGATGCAGCCATACGGGAAACCAACCGGCGGCGCGCGATTCAGTCCGCCTACAACGAAGAGCATCATATCTTGCCTCAGACCATTAAAAAGCCCGTGAGAGACGTCATCGAGATTGCTGCAAAGGAAGAAATCAAAGCGGCAACCGGCTCTAAAAAGAGTCAGAAGAAGCTCACGAAGAAGGAAACGGAAAAATTGGTTGAAAAGCTGACAGTCGAAATGCATGAAGCGGCAAAGGCGCTTGAATTTGAACGTGCAGCTTATCTTCGTGACAAGATCAATCAGATTAAGCTGACCAAAAAGAATGATGGATAACAGAATGTATCCAACATGCCGGGGTGATATCCCCGCGCTGGCAGGAGAATGGAGATAAAAAAGAATGGGAGAGGAAGTCTTGACCATGAAACATATGATCCACTTTGCACAATATTCGGCGGAAGAGCTGGAATATCTGATTGGAAACGCCTTAAAAATAAAATCCGCGCCAAAAAATTATGTCGATCTCCTGCGCGGCAAAAAGGTTTACATGTTGTTTCAGAAAACCTCCACACGCACAGCGCTTTCCTTCAGCGCGGGAATCTATGATCTCGGCGGATATTCCTTTTCCCAAAACTGGAAGGACAGCAATTTCGCCGTCGCAGATATCCGTGACGAGGTACGGTATGTTGGACGGAACGCGGATCTCATTGTCGCCCGGCTGAAGGAGCACAGGGATATCGAAACAAT
>DXYE01000248.1 GCA_019415985.1 Clostridiales bacterium | reverse complement strand
ACCAGAATCTACAGCGTCTATTTAAAGCATGTGGCGCCGGATGACATCCACGTATATTCCATTGATGAAGTGCTGATCGATGCGACCTCATATCTGAAACGGGAAAATATCACTGCAAAAGATCTCGCAATGCGTATCATTCTGGATGTTCTTCGGACCACAGGCATTACCGCTACCGCGGGAATCGGCCCGAATCTGTATCTTGCTAAGATTGCGATGGACATCTATGCAAAGCATGTCCAGCCGGACGAAAACGGTGTGCGTATCGCAGAGTTGGATGAGATGAAATACCGCCAGTTGATGTGGACGCATCGGCCGCTCACGGATTTTTGGCGTGTTGGAAAAGGATACGAAAAGAAATTGGAGAGCATAGGCCTGTACACGATGGGAGACATCGCAAGATGCTCTTTAGGCGCGCCTACGGATCTGTACAACGAGGATACGCTGTATGACTTATTCGGCGTCAATGCTGAACTTCTGATCGACCACGCATGGGGCCGGGAACCATGTACCATTGCGGACATTAAGGCGTATAAGCCGGAAGCAAGCAGTGTGGGCAACGGGCAGGTGTTGGAGTGTCCGTATGATTTTGTGCGGACAAGATTGGTCGTGCGGGAGATGGCGGACCAGCTGGCGCTTTCCCTGGTCGAAAGCAGGCTTGTAACCAGGCAAATCGTTTTGACAGTCGGCTATGATATTGAAAATCTTACGGATGAAACAAGAAGCAAAGCGTATCGTGGAGAGGTAAAGGTGGACCGGTATGGCCGGAAAATCCCAAAGCACGCGCATGGTACGGCGAATCTGCCGCGGTATACCTCATCCTCTGTGCAGCTCATGGATGCAGTGACAGAGTTATTCGAACGCATTGCAGACAAAAATCTGCTGGTGCGGCGGCTCAATCTTACAGCGGGAAATGTGCTCACTGAATCCGCGGCTCAAAAAGAGGAAGCGGTGGAGCAGCTCGACCTGTTTTCGCTGTCACCAACCAGCCAGGAAAAACGAGCGGAAGAAGAGAAGAAACTGGTCCGTGAACGCAAACGGCAGGAAGCAATGCTTGCCATCAAAAGGAAGTATGGAAAAAATGCGATCCTGAAGGGTATGAATCTGCAGGAAGGCGCAACGGCGAAAGACCGTAATGGTAAAATCGGAGGGCATAAAGCGTGACGGACAAGTATGAGGATATCATCCATTTGCCGCATCATGTCTCAAAAAAATACCCGCAGATGCCGGTGAGTGACCGTGCGGCGCAGTTTATTCCGTTCATGGCATTGACAGGCTATGAGGATGCAGTGGAGGAAACCGCACGTCTGACAGAACGAAAAATCGACCTGGACGAAACACAAAAGAATTTATTGGATGATCTTCTTCGGAGCGCATCGGAATCCGGCGAAACGGTGGCGGTGCTGTACTTCCAGCCGGACAAAAGAAAAGCAGGCGGCGCTTATAGTATGAAAACAGGTATCATCAAAAAGATAGATGCGTACGGGAACTGCGTAAAAATGGAAGATGGCACAGAGATTCCGATTGAAGATATCATGGATATAAACAGTGAGCTTCATATTCTGTGAAATAGAAAGTTACGTTACGATAAATTCGTCCTTTATAAATCCGGATTGAAGATGACGGCGGAGGGGATCTTCAAAATGGATGTTGACAATTGAATGGTAGTAAAGATACTTTATGTCCGCTTGGCCATGCGACCTTAGACAGCTTTAAATGAAACGTGAGGTATACATGTGAGTGACAAGACAGCATTTATATTTGACACCAATTTTATTATTCAAAATCGAGATTTAGATGTTGTTATTCAAAAGCTAAAAGAAAAAGAATTTGTTGTGTACATAACGCAAGTGGCAATTGACGAGCGAATAGCACAAGAATGTAATAAACAGAGAGAGAAGTACGATGCAATCGAAAGGTTTAGACAGCAATATGTAGATATTATTTCAATTAAGATATTAAAAAAATACGAGGATACCATGCGGTATTATAAAGAAGGAATGAGAAAGAAATACGAAAAACTCTTCGGTGAAAATATAATTCAGCTGCTTTCCGATTCAGACACTTTTTCTCGAGTTTTAGAGCGAGCATATGCCAAAACACCTCCATTTATTAAAGGTTCCAGTGATAAGGGATTCAAAGACACTCTGATGTGGATGTCAATTATAGATTATTTTATGAAAAATGGTGAGTCAGAAGTTGTTTTTGTGACAGATGATAATGGTTTCCGTGATAATGCTGAGGCCTTGGAAGAAGAATTTAGTAATGTTACAGGAAAGTCGATCGAGATAAAAAATAATTCTTATTACAAAGAACTTATTGTTCCAAAACTTGTTTCCAAACAACAGGAGGAGATAAAAAAGACAATTAATTTGACAGATTTACGAAATGAAATTCAAGAGACCATTGATGCGCTATGTTACATTGAGGAGGAGGGATATTGGGGAGAGCCGGAATGGAAAAAAACATTCACGACTTTTAATCCATTTGATGCTGCATATGTAGCACAGATTTTTGAACAACTGGAAAGTAAAATAGAATCGCATATATTGGAGAAAAGTATACCAGCTCAAACGGTTTTCGACGTGGATGATCGTATCAAAGAGGGGAATGTCAATATTCCAATAATGTCATTGGAGAAAGCTTTAAAATTATATCTTGATATAAAGAACCAACATGCAGACTATATTCAGCAATTTTATTTTGC
>DXYE01000247.1:1960-2737 GCA_019415985.1 Clostridiales bacterium | reverse complement strand
GTCTGAATGTGACGGAAGCAGAGTTGTATGAAACGGCAAAACTTGTAGGCAGTGTGTTTCAAAACCCCAGAAGTCAGTTCTTCTGCGTAGATACTACCAGCGAGCTTGCTTTCGGCTGTGAAAATATGGGTATGCCGGAAAATGAAGTCCATGCCTGTGTGGATGCAGCAGCAAAAGAGCTGAAGATTGAAAATCTTCTGGGACGCAGTATCTTCGAGCTGTCCGGCGGCGAAAAGCAGAAAATTGCCTGTGCTTCGGTTTCCGCACTGCGCCCACAGGTGATGGTGCTGGATGAGCCAACCTCCAATCTGGATTTGCAAGCCATCGAAGAATTAAAGCAGACACTCCTTGCTTGGAAAGCCGAAGGAAAAACCATCGTGATTGCAGAGCATCGCCTGTCATGGCTGAAAGAGATTTGTGATCGGGTGATCTGCATGAAGGATGGCGAGGTCGATTTTGACATTCCTATGACGGAGTTTGAGCAGTATTCTGCGGAGCAGCTTCACAAAATGGGACTTCGTTCATTGGATGACAACGCTGTTCCGCAAATCTGCTCTGAACCGACAGACGGCGAAATACTGGAGCTGGTGAATTTCTGTTTTTCTTATGACGGCGTTCCAGCACTGCATATTCCACAGCTCACGCTGCCCGTTGGCGGTATCATTGCCGTTGTAGGCAACAACGGTGCAGGAAAGTCCACCTTCTCCCGCTGCCTGTGCGGACTTGAGAAAAAGTTCAAGGGCGAAGTCAGAATCAACGGCCAGGTGTGGAAAAAGA
>DXYE01000247.1:0-1950 GCA_019415985.1 Clostridiales bacterium | reverse complement strand
CATGGTCATGCAGGATGTAAACCACCAACTTTTTTGCGAAACGGTGGAGGAAGAAGTGCAGCTTGGAATGCGGTCGGAAAACGCTGAAGAAGTTGATCGTGTGTTAAAGCAGCTTAATTTATCTGATTTGCGTGAACGTCACCCCATGAGCCTGTCCGGAGGACAAAAGCAGCGTGTGGCCATTGCATCTGCCATCCTCGCAGGAAAGGAAATACTGATCTTCGATGAACCTACCAGCGGTCTGGATTTCAAACACATGAAACGCACCGCAGAGCTGTTCGCTTCCCTGAAAGGAAAGCAAACCGTGCTGATTGTGACCCATGACCCGGAATTGATTCAAAGATGTTGCGATTATCAAATTCACCTTAAGAGTGGGCAGGTTATTCTACATGAGCAAATATGATTTTGAACAATTATCTCGACCAAAAAAGCTAAAAAAACCATTCATATAACTACAAAACCGCCTTTTACGACGATTTTGCACAAGTAGAGAAAGCTGCGGTTTGAAGCATCAAGCCGCCGATTGCGACGACTAAAAAATGTACCACGGTGGTATCTATGGAGGTATCACCGTGGTTTTTATATATTCCAACCATCCCCCGACTAATTGCATAAATTCGCAAGGACATAATCATGTCTCCAAGCCTTTCTGTTCCTATCCGCATTTTGCTGCAGATAGGCGCTTTTTGCTTTTAGCATAAATATCGGACATCCACTCCGTGGCCCTCCGAACCGAAATTTGATCTCACCCAAAAATCAAATTTTAAAATTCGGAGGAATCACAAATGATTAAAACCAACAGCATCTACACCCTTAACAAGAAAGACCCAAATGCCATCGTTTATAATACTTCCTTCGGTGCCGCTTGTCCGGAAAGAACAGCAAAAAATACGAAAAGGCAGGGCGCAAACGCACTCTGCCTTCGGGCATACCGATTTCGTGAAATTACCGAGCGAACTGAACAGGCGCGACAAGAAAGCGGCGTCCTCGCTTTGTCCTTTTTCGCCACCCCGGATATTTTGAAAAGCGGAATGTTCTCCGCTTAAATCTTCTATTATACACAGTACAACATAAAATCGTGATAAAAACAAACTTTTTCGATTGCTTCGATATTTTTTCGAAGATTTTATCCGTTCTGCGAGCAAAACTGCCGGCCAAAAAAAAGCAGGAAAGCGGAAGTCTTTTTTGACTCCTGCTTTCCTGCTTACCCCGTATCGGCTTTAGCCCACTGTTCACTTTTTGTCCCTTTGGGCGTAAAGCCTTGGGTACTTTGACTTCTATGGACATTCCTCCTTGGTTATATAAAAATGAAGCGTCGCCGATGGGCGACGCTTCGGTGTACATTATGGATGATTTCCCGTTTGCCAGCACCACTTGGCTATTTCCGCAATCAAATCCAGCGAGATTGGTTTGGCATAGGGGAATTGGATGGCTCCTTTGCTGGTCTTGTATCCGCCTAGGCGCTCCCTGAACGCCTGAACCGCTTCGGTTCCAGCGTACAGACCGAGGTGCTTTTTGTGTGCGGCAAAATGGATGATATTATGCCCCTTCCAATAGGTGGGCATACTCCAGGAGATCCGTTCCTCTGCTTCCGGGAGTGCCGAATAGAGGGCAGTGCGCACCGCCGCCAAGCAGGGTCGGATTTTCTCCGGCTGCATAGATATATATTCGTCTATGGTTTTGGGTTTCTCGCCGCAAAAATGGGATTGATTCGGATTCTCAAAAGAACGTCCGCATTGGGGGCATTCCCACATGGCATATCCCTTCCTTCCAGGATAGTATACCAAAAGCCGGGCAAAACTTACAGCCCCAGCAATTCTTTGACAATGCGGTCGCTCATCCGCACCGCGCCCACCAAAACCAGCAGGTTAAAGATGAGCTCTGCCACATAGCTCCACACGGCGGTGACCGCCGACACGCTGGGGTCGAAGGCAGGCGAGCTGGAGGCCA
>DXYE01000246.1 GCA_019415985.1 Clostridiales bacterium | reverse complement strand
AATGCAGCTCAATTTTTCCGGTTTTACGGTTAAGAATGTAAGTGTTATTCATAACGCACCTCCATTCTTAGGGAAGCCTTACGCCGTTGATGCGAAAAACGATCTTGCTTCCGTCACCGTTGTAATCTCCCGAAACAGTAAGTCTGGTACTGTCTGCCTTAACATATGCACCGGTCAGAGTAGCACCGCTGAGTGATCCGCCTTCAGGATAATAGAGCATAACGGATGCACCGATTGAATATCCGCAAAGCGAATCAGAAATAACGCCGGACTTTGTAACCCTACCGTTAAAAATGGTTGTCTGAACGGGAATCACAACAGTTTCGCTACCGATAGTAACTGTAACTGTAGATTCACTGATAGACGAGATTGTTACAGAATCGCCAGACTGTATGCCATCGGTAACGCTTTCCGTATTGTCAGATTTATCAGTTTCGCTCGATTCCTTATTTCCATCGTTACCGGATGTACTGCTGCTGTCGCTGTCATTATCATCCGAATGGTCAGGCACAGTGCTAGAGGGCTTTTCATCTGTCATACCGTTATTGTTCCCATTTTCGTTTCTGTCATTACTCTCCGGAACCCTACCGTCATCATGGCTGATATCACCCTGATTATCGGTCAGACTGTTCTGCCCGTTATTGCCGAGACTCGAGTCATCCGAACTGCTATCGATATCACCGGAGGTATAGGTATTTTTTTCGTAATCAACGGTAGAATCCGTTCTCTTGGATGTAGTTACATCGGTGTCGATAGGATAGGTATTCGAACTGCCCATGTACTGTGTTGCTGCAAAAACAATCAAGATGATTGCCAATACAACTGCCGTGAGAATGACAATACCCTTTTGCGGCTTCGTCATTTTCTCGTTTTTCTTCGTGCTCGTGTTTTTCTTTGTTTCCATTTGAACTGCTCCTTTGTTTATTAAAATTTGGGTGCAGTTATATTGGAAAGCAAGCTTCGTTTTGGCAAGTAAATCGCAAAGCATATTTACTTGCTTTCAGTCGCCTCCTATTTTAGATTACAGGAGCAATCTTAAGATTTATAAAGGAGGCATCTGAAAATGAGCAAAACCACAAAGCAAACACGAGATCAATTGCAGAAACCCGAAAGGCAGAAATTTGCCAACAGCTACATCTCATTCTGTGCGCTTTATCTTCTGGACGGAACGCAATACACATTTCTGCACAAGTATCTGATTGATAAGATACAGGAAATTCGCAGTCCCGAGGAAGAAGATAAAATGCTGACCTATAGCGAGATGTGCGATTGGGTAAAAAGGTTGATCGAAATTTATGAAAGCACGGAGGAAACTGAAAATGAAATTTAAACTGTATCAAATTGACTTAAACGAGGAAACCACAAAATACTGCTTTACGGGAAAGCGAGAACTGGAACACTTCGGTTTGGAATTCCCTCCTCCTGCAAGTCTTTACAAGCTACGGTATGTAGGAAATATCAAAACAATTGATCCCAATGAGCTATGGTCACTTCTGAACATAAACCATCCTGCGGACTATAAGACAAGAAGCCTATCTGTCGGTGACATTATTGTCTTCGACCTTGACGATACGACATTATCTTTGTTTTGCGATTCGTACTATTTCCTTGCAGTGGATTTTACTGAAGAGCAGGCAAAGCCCATTAAGGCCGAGTTTTACATTGAGGACGGCTATGCGTATATTCGGCTGTACAGTGATGAACGAACTGTCATCATCAAGGCTGCTCATCTTCTGTCCGGATGCAAATGGTTTAAAGACCAAAACGGAGAGAAGGTGCATCTGACGCCCGGACAGATTCATGCTGCCTTGCAGACCTTCTACAATGCGATGTCTTCCGCAAGCAACGCAGAAAAGCATAAGACCTATAACGGTTGGTCCAATTCCGGTTCCTGCACCTTTGATGACTATGTAAATGTCGGCGATTCCGTTGACGAGGAAATTGTTTTGAACTTTCTCGAATTGCTTCCACCCGCCTCAAACTGGGAAGGATATATGCAGGTCGGCGAACCTCATTCCAGCGAATTTGACGAAAACAAGAGCAAATACCGCAGTACCTATATGACCTTTCAAAAGGAAGGCGATACATGGTACTACAAAGGGTACTGCTTCCTTGGTGAGAGTCAAAACCGCAAGCGTTTCAAAACCTTTTATGAGACCTTCCGTGATCTGATTCAAGCATAAAAGCAACGGGGCTTGACCGAGTTGTCTCGGCAGCTCCTACATATCAAACAGATTAATAATGTTCTTGCCCTTTCGACGAGCCTTTTCCACAAACTGATAAGCGCCGCCGGTTCTGTATCGGATATAACAGATAACCGTATCCGATTCATTGATCATCCAATTGTTTCTCCAAGAGATAGCAAACCTCGGATGTACACTTTCGAGTCCGGTAGGAAATACTGTATCCTCATATTCTTTCGGATTTTCGAATTCTCTTCTCTGTCCCGGCATATATGCCAGAACTACCGAATAGTTCACCTTTCTTCCTTCTCGAATCAATTCCTTCATAACGGATCTTACCATACCGTCAAAGCTTCCCTGATGTCCTACAAGAAATTCGACACTTTCCGGACCTTCTAACATTTTAATGATTTCCGCCTTTAAATTCTGTCGAACCGTGTCAGGGGTATTGCTGTGACCAAAAAAGCAGCAAACCATACATAACATCTCCCATTCACTAATACTTGAAATATCCTTTTTTCAATGGCATTTTCAACCCTTTTCAGACCATTATAACATATATTATCTGTCT
>DXYE01000245.1 GCA_019415985.1 Clostridiales bacterium | reverse complement strand
GGAATACCGCCATCCAGATGCCGCGCCATCCATAGTCCCGGCAGAACACCGGCAGCATGGCAATTGCGCCCAGCAGTTCAATCAAAAACGTTCCCCGCAGGATGAACCGTGTCAAACGGACGATCCCGCCGACCTTTGGTGCTGAAATTGCATCCTGCATGGTGCTGCGCTGCATCAGAGAAATTTTTCGCCCGGACAACAGCGCAAACGATGCTGCTACGGTTACGACACCAAGACCACCAATTTGGATCAGCACCAGAATAACCGCCTGCCCAAAGGTTGACCAGTAGCTACCTGTATCCTGCACCACAAGCCCTGTCACGCAGACGGCAGAGGTCGCGGTAAACAGAGTTTCATTGAATGGAGTAACATTCCTTCCATTCGTAGAGATCGGCAGCATCAGCAGCAACGCTCCGAGCAGAATGACCCCGGCAAAACCTAATATGATAATTTGAAAAGACGAAAGGCGGCGCTTCCGACGAATAATCTCTTCCGGCATAAAGGCAGCTCCTTATCAGCATTGATACTATAATTATTATACAGTCAGAGATTTTAAGAGCGGATAAGGGACATTTAAGACGTATTAAGATTGAATAAAGATGAGGAGATTGCTTGTGCAGATTGGGCAAGGCGAAAGTCTTGTCCAATTTTTTGTGTCCGGCCTTGCCAAATCGCCCAAGTCAGGCCGTAGTAGTGGTAAACGGTGGGCAGGTCGGATTATCTCAAACGCCTTATTTGCAGAACTGGCCAAAAAGCGCTTTTGAAATTGTAGTAAGGGGAGGGAGAAAGAAAAACACTCTGGTCGAATCTTACTAATGGTAACGCCAATGTTACCGTTGGTATGTCGCAATCCCATCGCTGCTGCGATACCGTAAAAGCAGAAAGAGTTGCAGCGACGAACGGCGGGCGACGGCAGCCTGTTCGCAAAATGTTTACAAATACACACCCTGCTTTTTGCTGAGAAAATGTCCGTTGTAAAATGAGGGGCTTCCAAACCAGACAGCCCTTCTCGTGCCGGAGCCGGTAACAGTTTGACCCCGGCGGCACGGTGTTCTTTGACAACCGAATAGCTTTTTCAGGCAACAAGCTCTCTGTGATAGCAGCTTATGAGTGACGACACGCAAGATACATAATGATACTCCCTTATAGCCATAGTCCGAGCGTTCAAAGCGTCGCAGGCAATGGGTAGGGCTGCGCGAGAACCGCGCAGGGGTGAAACTCCCGTGAGATTGCAGCTAACAATCGTCTGATTAAAGCTCTTTTTTATAAAAATTTGAAAGGGGAAAAACCCTATGAATGATAAAGAACGAAACACCCCTTGCAATTTGCAATATAAAGGAGTGTCAATCAATGGCAGCGAAGAAAATGAGTTGCCGTTATGTATGGAAAACAAGGTGCGTGTACCTATCCACCTTAAACTGACATTAACAATAAAAGAAGCTGCGGAGTACAGCAATATCGGTATAAATAAAATAGACACCCTGTTAAAGCAACCTGATTGCCCGTTTGTACTTTTTGTAGGAACACGGAAGTTAGTAAAGCGACGTGAATTTGAAAAATATATCCGACGAGAGTTAATTATATAGAACTTCTACCAACAACCGCTACAAAAAATTCCTGTTGAGATTGAAAAAGCAGAGTCCTTATGCTATAATATATAGTTGCGTTGGACTCTTTTTTTGAGATAAGAAAGGAGTCCGATAAATGGGCAAAAATCTAAAAGGTAAAGAGTGCGGCAAAGGCATTTACCAAAGAAAGGACGGTTTATACTCCGCAAGATACTACGCAAAAAACGGCAAACGTAAAGAGAAATACTTTGAAACATTGCCGGAAGCGAAAAACTGGCTTGCTGACGCAAGATATGAAGAACGGCATAATCTTATTGTCACTTCTCCCGATATGACAGTAGATAAGTGGTTTGAATACTGGATTGAAAATATTGTTTGCGACCTTGCACCGAACACAAAACGGAATTATCAAGAACGCTGCAAATGGAATATTCAGCCAGTAATCGTGGCTATGTGTATAGCTGATGTAAATCCTATGCACTGTAAAGCTGTTCTTAACCGAATGGAAACCACCTATGCAGGCTCAACCATTCGTCAGGCTTATATCACAATGGGAACCATGTTAAAATCAGCAGTTATGAATGACATTATCGCCAAACACCCTATGAACGGTGTACGCTATACGAAACCTGTTCGGGTGGTAGACGATATTAAATACTTGACTGTTGATGAACAAGAGAAATTTCTTGAAGCAGCGGCGCGGTCACATAATTACCGACAATATGCGTTGCTCTTGGAAACAGGATTGAGAACGACAGAATTGATTGGTTTAACATGGGGCTCTATTGATTGGAAAAAGCGCACGTTGACTGTCAGCAAGAGTTTAGAGTATCGGCACAGTCAAGGGTATTGGCGAGCAGGACCACCTAAGACACAGAAAAGCTATCGCACCATTCCGCTTACTGACAAAGCATATTCTATTCTTAAAAGCTGTTATGATGAAAAGGACAGCCGAAAAAAGTCTGAAACGCTGTCGCAGATTTTAGAGTATATTGACAGCAGAACAGGCGAAAAGAAATGTCTGATTATGCACGATTTAGTGTTTGTCAACTGGCGTACTGGTGAACCTGCAAAAAACAGTTCTTATGACACACACTTATACAAATTGTGTGATGAAGCGGGTATCAAACGCTTTTGTATGCACGCTTTACGCCATACCTACGCCACAAGAGCGATTGAATGCGGCGTAC
>DXYE01000244.1 GCA_019415985.1 Clostridiales bacterium | reverse complement strand
AGCGTCAGATGTGTATAAGAGACAGAAATGAAGCAAGGTCATTATTTCTCGACAATGGCAAACCGGTTGAGGATATAGACGAACTTTTGATAAAAGCATTTAAAATGAAATGGAAGAAAGTGAGGATTTGATTATGGAAAAGTATACATATGACGAAAGCAACGGACTATGGTATGAACTGCAGGGTGATTATTATTTGCCGTGTCTGAAATTGCCGGAAGAAAAACACCAACCTATCGGCATATGGGGACAGCGCCATCACGAATATCTCCGCCGCAACAAACGAATTACTTTATCTGTCCGTTACCTACGACAGCGGCGCAGCGCCTGTGGTGGTTCTGACGAAATCGGATCTTTGTTCCCATGTTGAAAGCAAAATCACTGAGGTGCAAAGTGCCGCGCCGGGTGTGGATGTGCTGGCAATTTCCTCACTGGATGAGGACTATAAAGCGGTCATGAAGTATATTCTGCCGGGCAAGACTGTGGCATTCATCGGTTCATCCGGCGTCGGAAAATCCACGCTCATCAATAAACTGACCGGAACGGACAGCATCGCCACGCGCGAGATTGGAAATGACGACAAAGGGCGGCATACAACGACCCACCGGGAACTGATCACACTGCAAAACGGCGCGTTCGTCATTGACACGCCCGGTATGCGCGAGCTTGGGATGTGGGATAGCGGCGACGGCATCAATACGGCGTTTGCGGACATTGAAGAACTGTCCCGTGCGTGTAAATATGCCGATTGTACCCACACCTTGGAGCCGGGCTGCGCCGTCCTGAAAGCGCTTGCGGACGGAATGCTTGATGCCGCCCGCCTTGCCTCCTACCGGAAGCTGAAAACCGAAAATGACTATGCGGCGGACAACAGCCGATACCTTGAAGCCAAGCGAGCGAAGTTTAAGGAAATCGCCAAGATCAATAAATCGGGAAGAAAGAACAGATACTGACAGACGGAGCGTAACGATATGAAAATACCATTTGAAGAAAATATGCCATACCGCCTGCTTGCTCTTACGGTTTTGGTGCTGTTCTATGGGATCTATTTTGCCAAAATACTGGTTCAGCATAGGCACGGTATCCAAACCCGCCAGATCGGAAGTCGAAAGGAAAAATCCATACATGCGGTAGAACTGCTTATGAGCATTGCCACACTCGGTGCCCCGCTCACGCAGATCCTCTCCATCGCATTCGATTGGAACTATATCCCTGTCGGCGCTCGCTTCACCGGCTTTTGTACGGGAATCCTCGGAGATTTGATTTTTCTTGCCTCGGTCATCTGCATGAGGGACAGCTGGCGTGCCGGAATTCCCGACAAGGACAAAACCGAGCTTGTCACAGGCGGCATTTACAAATTCAGCCGCAATCCTGCATTTTTGGGTTTTGATTTTATGTATATCGGGGTTCTGCTGATGTATTTCAATCCTCTTACGGCATTCTTTTCCCTGTTTGCGATCGTCATGCTGCACTTGCAGATTTTGCAGGAGGAAAACTATCTGACCGCGACATTCGGAAAAGAATATGAAGAATATAGAAAGCGCGTGTTTCGGTATCTCGGCAGAAAGTAAAAAGGTGCAAGAATGCTTTTGAGAAAGCTCATAAGGAGGATGTTGGAGTAACGATGGAATTTTACGAGAAGTTACAGGAACTTAGGAAAAGCCGCGGGCTGACGCAGGAGGAGCTTGCCGAAATGCTCTATGTCTCCCGCACGGCGATCTCCAAATGGGAGTCCGGCAGAGGCTACCCCAATATAGATTCTCTGAAAGCGATTTCAAAATGCTTTTCCGTATCATTGGATGATCTCCTTTCGAGCGAAACAATATTGACCATTGCCGAGGAGGACGGGAAACAAAAGGAAGACCGTATGCAGAGCCTTGTTTTCGGGCTGCTTGACTGCGGGTTTGCGCTGCTTTTGTTCCTCCCGCTTTTCGGGCAAAGAGAAACCGATATTGTCCGCGAGGTTTCTCTGCTTACCATGACCTTTGCCATCCCCTACATAAAAGCGGTATTTTTCGCCTTGATTGCTATGACGATCCTCTCCGGTATCCTGCTGCTTGCTTTGCAAAATTGCCATGCGGCCCGGTGGCTGAATGTGAAGGATAAGTTTTCCATAGGACTCAGCACCGTCAATACACTGATCTTCATTGCCACCATGCAACCCTATGCAGCGGTTTTTGCCTTTGTTTTTCTTGCCATCAAGGCTTTGTTACTGATAAAACGGGCGTGATACGATTCGTGTCACCCATGTGACGCACCGATTCTTGTGCTTTTTTACCGCCATGCCGTAGTCTGGATACAGGCGAAAGCCGAAATACAGACAAAGGAATGAAATATCATGAAAAAGACGAAATCACTTTGGATCGGGCTGGCCTTTCTTGCAGCATTTGCGCTGTGGACGGTTTTGATTCGTTTCATTGATGTTCAGGCGATCGGGCCGAACGGCTCATCTGTGGGCTTTGCGGCGCTGAACAAGGCTGTGCACGAAACGATCGGTGTGCATTGGGGACTCTACACGGTAACGGACTGGCTGGGACTGATCCCGATCGTATTTGTCCTTGGCTTTGCCATTCTGGGGCTTGTCCAGCTCGTTCGGAGAAGGAGCCTTTTCAAAGTGGATTGCAGCATTTTGGTGCTCGGCGGATTCTATATTGTCGTAATGGCGATGTATCTCTTATTCGAGGAAGTCGTCATCAATTACCGTCCCGTACTGATCGACAGCAATCTGGAGGCTTCGTATCCATCCTCTACGACGATGCTTGCGCTGTGTGTGCT
>DXYE01000243.1 GCA_019415985.1 Clostridiales bacterium | reverse complement strand
GGAGAAGACGGCGTACTCCGTCTTGAGATCGGCGGCAGCAAAAGCTATATCCTGACCTGTATGAATTCCAGCGTTGCAGTTCCGGATCCGGAGCAAGCCCCTGCCACAACAGAAGAGTCTTCCGAAAGCAGCGTTGAAAAAACCGAAAATACATCGGCAGAAAACACCGTTGCCGGCATTCCGGTCATGCACCTGATTCTATTTGGCGGCGGTATGGCAATTGCTATCGGTGCCTTAGTCGGACTATATATTGTCAAACGACGCAAGCAGTTAAATCCGCAGTATCAGGATGACGATGAGGAGGAAGATTGATCCTCCAGACTGGCTTTATATAGACAAGAACTGCCAATTTGAAAACTTTTAATCAAAAATCAACCGTAAATTTTCAAATTGACTTGACAAGAGATGCTCTATGTGCTACTATATAACCGTGGCAGGGGCTTGCGTCCAGGCTTTCGGTACGCTGAGTAGCTAACAGCGTCAGACATATCCATGAGAGGTATGGAACCGTTACGGGATGCGCATTGAGCAAACCACAATGATGCAAGCCAATTTGAATATGTTGAGCCGGAAGGCTGCTTTTATATTGCAGAGCTGAAGATTTGGACATCACATCCATATCTTTAGCTCTGTATTTGTTTGCAGCTTTCCGGCTCTTTTGTTTTATATATTGGAGGTCAGAATTTATGAATAAGAAACGAAGAAAGGGATTTAATCAATCATCTGTCCGCTGTCCTTACTGCGGCAGTCCTGCTGTTCTGCGCAGCGCAGACGGCATTTATCGTGATAACAGTAAAAACACAATGCTTTATGTATGCAAAAATTATCCGGCCTGTGACTCCTATGTCCGCGTCCATACCGGTACTAACATTCCCGTGGGCAGCCTTGCGAATCACGAGCTGCGTTCTTTGCGAAGAACCGCTCATTACTATTTTGATCAGCTCTATAAGAGCGGCATGATGAGTAAGCAAGATGCTTATCAGTGGCTGGCTGACATTCTGGCGGCGCCGCTGTCAGAGGCACACATTGGTTATCTCGGAGAGTACTACTGCAAAGAAGTCATTCGGGAGAGCCGTAAGCTTTTGGAAAGCAGGAATAAGAAAAAGCAGCGCCCGGCATTGCAGCAGCCGGAGTTGAAATTGATAGAAGGAGGTGCAGCATCGTGAAACTCAGCCCGGCCCAGCAGAAAAAAGTAGAGGAGAATATGAAACTGGTCGGAAAAGTCATAAAGGATAAGGTTCACGGATTTAATCAAAGCGGGATCTATTCTTATGAGGACCTGACACAGATTGGATACATTGGACTGTGCAAGGCGGTTTATACAGACAAAGGCGGCTGTTTTTCTACATATGCGTACAGACTCATCTGGAATGAGATTTGTGATGCGCTGATCAAGGCCAACTCTCAGTACAGCAGAGAAATATCGTTAGAGGGTGCAAATGGGACAGAAGCGGAGTATCTGGAACCGGATATACCCGGAGAGCTTTCTGCAGCGCTTTGCATTGTCACAAAGCGAGCCACGCCAGCTGTACAAAATGGTATCAAGGCGCTGCGCTACGCATCGAACGGATACAGCAGCCGGGAAATTGGAGCAAAGATGAATGCGTCTGACGGTAAGGTACGGATGTGGATGACTCGCGCCAAACGATTTTTGCAGACCCAGCCGGAAATCCTGGCGCTTATGGAATTTTAACAGACGGGATACGAAGACCACAGCGTTTTCGTATCCCCTTTTTCTTTTTTGGAGGTGTTTTATGATGAAAGTAGTATGGCGGCACCTGAAGGTATGGCTTGTTCCTTTGATTGTCACGCTCATTATCTTTTTGTTGATGCGATTTGTTTTTCTCTTTGGGTATGTTCCCACGGCTTCGATGGAGCCGACACTGGAGCGAGACAGCTTTATACTCGGTGTGCGCGTATTTTCAGAGATCAAAAAAGGCGATATCGTTATTTTTAAGCACGACGGCCGCCTGCTCGTAAAGCGCGTGGCAGCGCTTCCCGGAGAAACAGTCGATCTATCAACACTTACCTATATGGCAACGCTTGAAATCCCGATTAGGAATACAGAGGTGCTCGTTGTTCCAGAAGACTGTTATTATCTTCTCGGGGATAATACGCAGAATTCCCTTGACTCAAGGTATTGGGAAGATCCGTTTGTCAATAGAGAGCAGATTGTTGCCAAGATGATCTATCCCGCAAAATAAAAAATCCCGACAGCCCTTACTTTTGGACCATCGGAATTATTCTGTGTCACCTGGCTGGTTATCCAACCCTTCAAAGAAATCGTCATAAGTGCAGTTATATAGTTTTTTCAGTTCGAGCAGCACGCTGATCCGGATATTAAGTCTGCCGTCCTCATATTTTTGGTAAGCACTTCTTCCGATATCACAATGACGGCGCTGCAGCTCTGCGCAAAGCTTCTCTTGGGAGAGTCCGTGTTCTTCACGCATTTTCCTCAAGTTTGCGCCCATATTGCGGTCACGCCTTAATTTCTGTTCCAACGCCATCACCTCTCTTCGGAAAAAATTGACCATTATTGGTTGCAACACAATAGTATTTTATGCTATAATGCGGGAAAATACTGATACCAATAAGGCTCAATTTGGGCGAAAAGGAGCGCCGCAATGGAAGATTTTTTCCGTTTTTTTACAGAAAGACAGAAGGAAGTATATAAACTTAGAGAACAGAAAATGACTTTTGCACAGATTGGAAATACACTTGGAATCTCCCCAAATGCTGCACGCCAGCATTATCAGAACGCACTGCGCAGGATCAGGGAATATGAGGCTTATAAC
>DXYE01000242.1 GCA_019415985.1 Clostridiales bacterium | reverse complement strand
TGAATCTGCAAACCGTGTTGTCTGGAACTGATCGCACAGAGCGCCGGTGTCATCGGTCATGCAGTATAGCGTGATAATGTCGAGAACTTCTTTCGTTTCAAGATTGTCATAATCGCGTACGGCTTTGATGGGCAGGCAGCGGTCATAGACATGTTCGATGCAGACGGTACATTCGCGGAAGTGGGGAAGATTTTGTTGTTCGGCATACTGCTTTAGTGCCGCATGAAGCGCTGGCTGCAAAAATTTGAAGCCCTCGGTGCGGGTCTTTTTAGGTAGCAGTGCGGGTAGCCTGACGGACAGAATACTGTCCGTTACATCAACGCATATGCCCTGCATCTCGGCAGCTTGCAGATAGTAGTCCGGCGGCATCCCGCCGCAAACGGTAAACAGAAAATTGCGAAGCTGGGCGGTGCTGCGCTCACTGAGTAAAGCCATATTCTTGGCCACTTCAAAAAATCGAATAGGATCCGAACAGGAGAGTAGGCATTCCAATTCGTGCAGTTTCTTATCGATGTCGATAAGACAGCGCTGCTCCAAGCGGATATGAGTTAAAAGTGTATCTGAATTCAAAAGTACCTCCGTGATGACGTATAAGCAGGCGTATAATATGCGTATTAAGATAATTTTCCGACAGGAGAAAGTGATAATACGCAAACATTACGTTTGCTATACGCATTGAGCTTATACTACGTGTTTGTTTTAAAAATTCGGAAGGAAACAAGGATTCAAGGCCTAAAATCAGGTTGTGCGATTCGGAGTAAAAACACCGATGGAAGCACAACATTTGTGCGCATATTTACTTTACCATGTTTGCTGTGAAGAAAAAAATACATAGGTGCTGCAAATTTTATGCGAATTTTGTGCGGCTGCTTTTTTCGCATGAGAGCTGGCGGTACAATAGACGATTTTTTAAAATATAAAGAAAAAAGCGCCGCTGGAAAAAATCCAAGCGGCGCAGAAAGCGCTAAAGCTGTTTTATGTGGCGAGGATAATAAGTGAACCGGGACGGTAAATACAAGGAATCACTTATTATTCTTCTCCTGTGGCTGCGGAGAGTCAGGATGCGTTTCAGGGCGGTGAGGCTGATAGATGCCCATGATAGAGTACGGCGGCCAACCGTCGATTTCGTGGCGGATAGCAGTGTCAAGGGTCTTCCGACCAATTTTGTGAATGGCAGTTTCTTTCTTTTCCATTGAGGGATCCTCCTTTGAAATGATAGACTTCTTATAGCAAAATTATTGCACGCCAAATCCATATGCGGAAAATGCCAGCAATAGCGCAACCGAGAAAATAGAAAAAGCAATACATCCAGCCCAAACAGGATTTACAAAAAGGATGAGGGAAAACGCTATTAAAATAAAGGCAACACGCAAATAAATACGTGGCCGTAATGCGGACATTTCAGCAGAGGAAAGATGCAATTCGGGGTGGTTTACCGGACCGATTAAGGCAATAGAAAGTCCGGATATAATTGCAACAAATATAAACAAACTTGCATCTGGCATACAAATGGATAAGGAAAGAAACAGTATTTGAAGGATAACGGATGTAATCAGACATCCATGAGGTGTCTTTGCGTGATATCCCCCGGTACGAGCACGCAAAAAACGGAATGTAAAAGTATATAAGATGGATCCAATCCATCCGACGACGAGCGAACCGATAGGAATCAAGAGGCAAAGAGAAAGGACAGACATGAGAAACTTAATAACTACATAATGGCACCAATCTTTTTTATCTTCTGCTATGTAGTTGTGCGCTGCAAGAAAAATGGTAATCTTTTCTGCCAAATTTTCCATGTCCATCACCTCTTTGCAATTACACTACTATAACGAAGCAAGAATGTCCAAAAAAGTGGCGTAACTGCAATTTGGCGTGCATAACTGCAATTATTTGAGTGATCTAATTATTGAGTCAGTACGTTCTTCATACCATTCAGCACAAAACAAAAAGGAACTGTTTTTGTAGGACATTAGATGAAAGGCATCATATTTGTGCAGAGTTTCCATTACATTGCGAAGTCCAAAGCCATGAAGTTCTGGTTCTTGCTTCGTTGTTGCAATGTGGTCATTGACGATTGCTACAGGTAAACTGGAATTTTCGACAGAAAGAAAAATGGAAGTAGGAGAAGCATTAGCGTCACGAATTACTTTAACAGTAATCCAACGGTGATCAGTAGGCAGCTTTTCACAGGCTTCAATGGCGTTATCTAACAAATTCCCAATAATGATAGTCAAATCAACAGGAGAGGTTTTTATCTCGGACAGGTCATTCACTTCAAAACGTATATCAATGCCGGAATTTTTTGCTGCATATCCTTTTTGATTCAGAACAGCATCAACAGATGGATTATGGCTGTTAACCAACAAAATTCGCTCGGTCTGCTGTACCTGCAGCTGTTTAAGATATTCGGAGACCGCAGAAATTTCTCCATGATCTAACATCGCAGACAAAGTAAAAAGATAACCACGGAATTCATGTGTCATTTTCCGTTGAGCTGCATAGGAATCGCTAAGGGCCTGCATGCCGGCAGCCTGTGCATCGGCACGCTGCCTTGCGACGGCAAGAGCTTCGCGAGTTTGTGCGGTGCTTTCGATATTGTCGAATAGAAATAGAGCAACGACATCCACCACGCACATAACAAACAGACAGAATGTCCAAGAACTGCTTTCGGAAGATGAGGTCTGAAGAATGAGCAAAACAAACAGTGTGCATAGGGGGAAAAATGTTGCGAACGGAACCCAAACACGCGACTTTCCAAGCTCCTTTAGCGGGGCGTGAAAGCGGTTGATAAGGGCAACTATTATGCCAAGAACA
>DXYE01000241.1 GCA_019415985.1 Clostridiales bacterium | reverse complement strand
CAAACAAAAGGCAGCATAGATAAAATGGTACTGATCCCGGAGAGAACACATCCCAAAACGGTCAAAACATGGAATTTCCCTGCATATCCGAACATTCTGGACAGTTCTCCATTTTTTTGCTTATCCATAAGCAAGGCTCCTTTCGCAATAATAGACGGGTTAGCATCTTCTAACCCGTCTATTATCATAAAATCATTCAGTTGTTTCTGCCACTCCATACAGAGCGTATCTATCCAATCAGACACATAATTCATTGACACATAAGGCAGGAATATAAGCGGGACAAATTTTCCTGTAACGGAAATGTTTCTACATGACCTTCATCAACGAAATGCAGAACCCGATTGCAAGTCATAGCGGCAAATTCATAATCGTGGGTAATGATTAAAATGGTCTTTCCTTTTTGCGCCAGAGCTTTCAAATGCTCCGATATTCTCATCATATTTTTGAAATCAAGACCGCTGGTAGGCTCATCCAAAATCAAAACGGGGGTATCTATCCAATCCGATACAGCGAGAGCGAGCCGTTGTTTCTGCCCGCCGGAAAGAGTAGCGGGATGCCGTTCTTTCCATTCAAACAAGCCATATAGTTTTAGCAGATCATCGCGTTGCTCCTGGGTACTGCCTTTTCCGTTTAATAGCAGTTCTTCTTCTACGCTGTCCCCAAACAACTGGCAATCTGTATTTTGCATAACAAAGTAGGCAAAATTCTTCCTTTTGCCTTTAGATACCTTTGTCCCGTTATATATGACCTGACCCTCTTTTTCCTTTTGCATACCACAAAGAATATTCGACAAAGTAGTTTTTCCTATTCCGTTATGGCCTACAATCGCAATCAGGTCGCCAGCATACGCCCGAAAAGATATATCGTGGAAAACCGGATGTTTGCGATAGGAAAACGTCAAATCCTTTACCTCCAGCGTCATATCTTTTTCTTTTGTAGGGGGAATATCTACTTCAATATGGTGTAAATCTGCCGCCCGTATTCCTATGGCTCGTCTTTTTTCTTCTGGAATAGAGAGCAGTTCTCCCGCCGTCCATTCTTCTTTTATGCTCCCGTTTTCCATATAAAGAAAACGGTCTGCAAGGTCAGTAAGATAATAAAGCCGGTGTTCAGCAACAATGATTGTGTGGCCTTCCGCTTTTAGTCCACCCATCAAATTTTTAAGCGCCTCAACGGAATACATATCCAAATTGGCCGAAGGTTCATCAAACACATAAATTTCCGGGTCAACAGCATTGACGGAGGCCACCGCTATTTTCTGTTTTTCTCCGCTGGACATCGGATAAATTTCTTTCCCGCGCAGCATATCTCCGTTAATACGTTTGATCGCACTTGAAACCCGTCCATCCAGTTCTTCATACGGAACGCCATAGTTTTCACACCCGAACGCAATTTCATCCTCTGTAATACTGGCAAAAAACTGGCTCTTTGGATCTTGAAAGATTGAACCTACTTTTTTCCCGATTTCATACAGAGGATATTCCGATATGCTGCGTCCCAGCAGTGTGACTCGCCCTTTCAGCGTCCCTTCGTAAAATTGTTCAGCTAACCCGTTTATCAATCGTGTTAAAGTTGTCTTTCCGCAGCCGCTCCCTCCAGTCAGAACAAGGAACTCGCCCTTTTTTATATCGAGGCTGATATGATGGATACTTTCTGTTTCGGCTCCCGGATATTCAAAAGATACATCTTCAAACTGGATAACGGATCGCCTTGCTTTATCATTTACCATTATGCTACCGTCCTTTCCAGCACAAAATAGAGTGCGGTTACGCAAACAGCAACCACGCACATAATCCAATCTCTTTTTTGAAATTCTATCTTCCTGCGGCAGGTATGTTTTCCCGGATTGGAAATCCCCCTGCTTTCAGCAGAAGCTGCGAGTTCCTCAGCTATTCTGGATGAACGGAAAATAACAGGCGTAACAATATACTCCATTGCGTCCAGAGGATGTTTCCATGACAACAGCTTTCGCAGCCGAAGTGAGGCAAACACATCGGAAAATTCACTGCGCACAGTAGGGAAGAAACGCAACATGAAGGTTACGGGCAGGGCAATTCCATCAGGAGCGTGGATTTTTTTAAAAACTGCTACAACTTCTCCCGGCGGCATACCAATCACGGGCTGCGCAGCCATAACCATCATCAAAATACGCAGCACCATGAACAGGAACATTTCCGGCATAAGAATGGTAATGCCCTGTCCTCCTGAAAGCAGCCTTAACACGATAAAAACACCGCAGACGATTAGATATTTTATTGTCTGCCTGCCAAAGCCCTGAATAATCAGATACACGCTCAAAACGCCCAAAAGTGTGTATATCAAAATGTCGCTTGTGAGCACCGCCACAAGCGACATAGTGAGAACTATGACAAGCAATTTGGTCCGAAAATCAAATTTCATGCTCATAGTTTATTTAATCGCGCCACTCTTTCTGAAGTGCTTCACAATCAGTTTGTTGCTAATCATGCAGCCAAGGACGGCCAGGATAGCGGTGACAGCCAGGCTCAAAAGGACGTACTTCGGATCGGTGTAATACTGGGTCTGAACCTGAACCTGCTGCTCACTGACGCCGGTGGCAAGAAATGCGTCTTTGAAAAACCAAATTTCTGACATACCATGTGCAGCGCGAACCAATGCCGTGATTACCCACGAAATGGACACACGCTTAATGTCATGGTAGGCATCCTTTCCGCACATGGAAAGCTCTGCGATGATACCGCCGCCCAAAAACCACGGAATCATAAATGGCCCCATCATCAATCCGGCGATAATTGCCCACATGATATTGTAGACAAGAGCGGGGCCATGCTTGCCGACTTTCATGCACA
>DXYE01000240.1 GCA_019415985.1 Clostridiales bacterium | reverse complement strand
GAGTTTGCCGTACCCATATTTTTTTGCTCGTCTTCGACTTCAAAAAGAATTTACAAAATATGATTCAGATACTATTATAATTGTAGATCGTTGGCATGTTACGCAATATGTTTTTGATTTTTTTGGACAACCCCAACTTCTGTGCAAGATGATGAGTAAATATGGGATGGCTATTCCTGACAAGTGCTATATGTTGCTCGAAAATGAATATGTTATAAATGAACGTTTTAAAAACCGAAAAAATGTAGATAAAGAATTTGTTTTAAAGATGTCTATTATGATTGACGATATGACAATTCATAAAGGATACGGTTCATGGAGAATGGCGGACTATCTGAATAAACAGGGCTACCGGACGCACACAGGGGGCAAGTTTACCAGCATCAAGATTATTCGTATTTTGCGAGACCCCTATTATTGTGGCGTTCTGCCGGATGGAAGGACTTCTGAGGCGCTGCAAAAGCTGAAGATCAGAAGCGAAGAAACATACCAGCAGCTTCTCTACATTCTTGACCAAAGGAATGCGAAGAATGAAGAAAAACGCCATATCGCCCTGCAAACCAAAGGGCAGGCGATGTTGTCTGGGAACATCTACTGCGCACACTGCGGCGGAAGGCTTACGACTATCCGTTACAGAGACAGTTATATTCGGGCAGACGGCTCGGAGTATTCTGTGGATCAGATTAAGTATTCCTGCTATCACAAGAGCCGTAAGTTATGCGAATGTGATGGACAGACAACCTATCAGGCGGACAAGGTGGATGAGATTGTACGGCAGATTATCCATCGAATTTTTAGTTGTATGGATGGCGCACCGGAAGAGGAAAAGCTGCAACGAATGCTGAAAAGACAGATGGCTGGAAACCGGGCAATGCAGAAAAAGATAGACGTCGAGCTGGATAAGAACCGGGAGCAGCTGACAAAACTTCAGCTTGAAATTGGCAAGACCTTAACAGGAGACAGCGTTTATTCTCCCGAGGACTTGACCGAAGCAATCAAGGTGCTGAAAGGCCGTATTGAAGACGGTGAGGAAAATCTGCTGAAGCTCCAGAATGAGGAAGCTGAGCAGAGGCGTGGTATTGAAGCCATTACGCCAGCGTATAACCAGTTCAAAAGCTGGGCGGACGAATTTGATACCGCGACATTGGAGCAGAAGAAAATGATTGCCTGTCAGCTGTTCAAGCGTATCGAAGTCGGCAGGGACTATGCGATTTCTGTCGAGCTGAACATGACCTACCAGCAGTTTTGCTCCGAATGGAAGAATGCCACCGAAGTCTTATCTGCTGTCTAACTTTACGAAAACGATGCTCTATCGACAAAGACAAAAAATCCGGTATGTGACTGTAAAAAACATTGAACCGTACAAAAAGCAGGTGATGTGAAAAATATCGCTTGCCAAATCAAGTTCAATGTGATATTATGTAAACCGCATTAGACATCGAGTTCAACGCGATGAGATAACGGATTTTTACTCCCGGTTTGGCTTAACCTATCATTGTGCCATGTCGGTATAAAACCGCAACAATGGTAGAGCATGCGGCTGTTAACCGCAGGGTCGTTGGTTCGAGCCCAACACGAGGAGCCATCTTGGGGTGTCAAAATAGTGCCCCTACGAAAATCCTTGAGAAATCAAGGGTTTTCGTGTTTTTACCCATAAAACCAAGTGTAACATTTTATTGCGCCCCTAAAGCGACTTGTTCGTCTCGAGTGTACAGCTTTTACTATTTAAATATTTCTAATTTAGACTGAATTTATCTTTCAACATAAAGAAAGAGGTTCGGTCTTTTTTATCCCCTATATATGCGAAAGAAACGGGGGTTATTCAGTGAACCAATGTTAAGTAATAGCGATTGCCTATCAGAGGGGCGGTGTGGGAAAAACGACTGTCGCATTCAATTTGGGCGTCGAACTTGCCAGAGCCGGAAAGAATGTACTTTCCTTTTACTATGATCCGAAGGGAAATTTAATGAACTGCTGCGGATACCCGGATAACGATGAAATTGATGTAACCGTTTTAGGCATCATGGAGAAGATTATTAATGATGAGGAAGGACTTGAAAAGGACGTGGGAATCTTTCATCAGGCAGATGGAGTAGATTTGCTGCCCGCAAATATTTAGTTATTCGAATTGGAATTGAGGCTTGTTTCCGCAACGTGCAGAGAACGGGTGCTTTCAACTTACATTGAACAGGTAAAGGAAAAGTATGATTATGTGCTGATCGACTGTATGCCCAGCCTCGTTATGACAACCCTCAATGCATCCGCGTCGGTAGACAGTGTGATCATTCCCGTTCAAGCTCACTATTTGCCGCTTAAAGGTATGGCACAGCCTACGAAAACAATCGATAAAGTATAGCGCAAGATCAATCCAAAATTTAAAATTGAAGGTATTGTATTGACCCTTGTTTCCGAAAAAACAAACCTTGCAAAAACGATCGAACAAACGATAAGGGAGTATTACGGAAGCAAGCTGAAAATTTTTAATACCAAAATACCTATGCAATCAAATGTGCGGAAATCAACATTGTTGGCAAAAGCATATGAAAGTTTCACGAAGGATGTGTTGTCACTTGGCGAAAAGCAGCGCATTAAAAATGAAGCTTATCTCAGCCGATGATCTGTTTTCCACAGAGGAAAGCAGACAAGATAATATACCCTTATATTTTTTGTTATTATATCAGAAAAATTGCAGTTTGAGTATGTGATATAATGTTGCGTGAGTCAAAAGAATAGAAAATGGACGCAAATGAGCTCAAAAAATTAAGGCAGTGTCAACACAGAAATACAAAATAAGAACTCAAAAACGAAAAAAAGTAAATATGAGGAATGGAGTTCTTACTCTCCCAAACACTTCCAGAAAAAATAAAAGCATCATATTGAATTATTGAAAAACGGTAGTCCGTGTTTATATG
>DXYE01000024.1 GCA_019415985.1 Clostridiales bacterium | reverse complement strand
TTTCGACATACTGATAGCAGGAAGGCAAAACCTGCTATAAAATCAGCCGGAAACCCGATAGAGAACCATAGAATGACAAAGACCTTTTCGCGGAAACAAAGAAGATTTGAATCCGGCGGAAAGGACGGAAGATGAAGGATAGAAATGAGACGCAGAAATCGGATTGCTACCTGTTTCAATGCTTTGCGCTTGAGAAGGACGGCGCTGTTCTTCGGGTGGAAATTTACCTCCCCGAAACTGGTACAGGCAGTTTGAAAGGGCGTCTTCTGCGTCTGATAGAAAACGAACTGCGGGAACAGGGGAAGGGATAACCTTCCCTTTTTCCTTGCCCTGTGGTATGATGTTCTTACCTTATGACGGGTTTCCCCTGCTGGAAAGGAGCGTAATATGCAGGGAAACCAAACAGATAAATACACGTTATTGTATGTCCGTTTATCCAATGAGGACAAACGGGAAGGAACCAGCTTGAGCATACAACACCAGGAGGAAATGCTGCAGGACTATGCGGAAAAGCAGGGCTTCCGCAATCCTCTGTTCCTGTATGACGACGGCGTTTCCGGGATAAAGACCAACCGTCCAGGCCTTCAGCAGGTGCTTGCCATGATACGGGAAGGACAGGCTGCTCCGCTGATTGTGACCGACTTGACCCGCCTGTACCGCAACCAGTCGGAAGCCAACAATCTGCTGGAAATCGTCTTTCCCGCGTTGGGTGTACGTTTTATCGCCATGACCAACGGCTATGACAGTGCCACCAACACAGAGAGCGACGAGGATTTGACTATGTTCTCCAACCTGTTCAACGAGTGGTATCCCCGGCAGACCAGCCGGAAGATCAACGCCGTTATCCAGCACAAGGCGGAAAAAGGCGTGCGGATTGCGATAATCCCTCCATATGGCTATCAGAAAGACCCGGCGGACAGATTCAAAATCATTCCCGACCCGGAAGCGGCGGAAAAGGTGCGGTATATTTTCCGCCTGTGCGCTTCCGGCATGGGGCCGGAACAAATCGCCAAGCATCTGCAATGGGAATGGGTACTTGTACCCACGGAATACGCCTACCGCAAGTTTGGGCATTATCATTCCAGCCGCAACCCGGATTTCCCCTTTCGGTGGCCAAACAGCACGGTTGCCCGTATTCTGGAAAATACGGACTATATCGGGATACAGGTGAGCTGCAAGACGCACAAGCCTTCCTACAAAAGCGACCTTGTAGTCGAGGTACCGGAAGAAGAACGCTACCGGGTGGAAAATGCCCACGAGCCGATTATTGACCGGGGAGTATGGGACATTGTGCAGCGGGTACGGACAAACAAGCTGCGTCCTACCAAGCTGGGGGAAATGGATATGCTGGCGGGGATGGTGCAATGCGCCGACAGCGGCAGTACCCGTTACCTTTGCCGGCGCGGGAGCTGGGACGAAAGCAAATACGCCTATGTATGCGGCAGATACCACCGCTACAAGGAAGAATGTACACCCCCCCACGGTAAAAAGCCCTGAACCTGCGGGAAGCTGTTTTGAAAGCGATACAGACCGTCGTACAAACGGCAAAAGCCGACAGGGGAGCTTTTATAGCCAATTTGACAGCCAAGCAATCCGGCCAGTTAAAAAAGGAACTGACGGCCAAGCGAAAGGAACTGGCGCAGGCAAGGAAACGGCTTACAGAGGTTGACAACCTGATAGCCGCCACCTTTGAGAAGCTGGGAACCGGCGTACTCACAGACGGGCAATTCGGGAAGCTTAACGGGCGGTATCTGGCAGAGCAGGAAACCTTGAATGAACATATTGCCCGCTTAGAAACAGAATTTGCCAAGCAGCAGGACGAGCTTGACAACGTGGAAAACTTTCTCGCCATTGTTGACCGCTATTTAGAGGTGCCGGAGCTGACGCCGGAAATCCTGCGGGAATTCGTTCATCACATTACAGTGCATGAGCGTTCCGGCGCTTACAAGAAAAAGTTTTACACACAAAAGATTGATGTCTATTTCAATTACATCGGAATGATACAGTAAACGGAAGGCATATCCAAAGTTATGCCTTCCGCCACAAGTCAACTATACATCCTTTTTTTGCCGAGGCTTTCTTTCAGTATCTTATGACAGCTTTTTCGAAGCCGGTACAAGATTGCCGGGCTTTTTGTGACATAATGGCTTTCACCGTCAGAGAGAGGCAATGGTGCTTTGGTGATTTTATTACCGGTACTGAAAATTCATGCGTGACTTTTTTAAAAAATTGATTATAAATTATATCACGTTAAATCAGCGCGGCAATTCTTCTGAGATCATTTTTTTATTCGGATGTTTTCACATTTTGTATAAATGCCCGGTGAAAATTTGTAAACAGCATGGCGACTTCCGCACGGGAAGCAGTCCCTTGAGGATTAAAGCGATTTCCGCCGACACCAGAAACAAAGCCCGCTTTCTGACAGTATGCAACAGCGTCTTTTGCCCATGCGCTGATTTCTGCATTATCAGAAAATACTTCCTTTGATTCGTCAAGTTCCGGTTCAAATTTTATATACTTCGCATACTTCATGAGGAAAACGCACATTTGCTCGCGGGTTATAGCCGTATTCGGCTCAAAAGTGGTTTCAGAGGTGCCCAGTACCAATTCGTTTGAATAGGCCCAAGCAACCGCAATACTGTACCATGCGTCAGGGGCAGTGTCCTTAAAGGGAGGACGTGGATATTCATCTGAATCCGAAACATCGGACATATTAGCTGCAAGCTGTACGAACATCGCGCGTGTCATAGGCGTATTCGGTTCAAAGGTTGTTTCGGTGGTTCCTTGGAAAAGAGAATTCCGAAAAGCATAATCAACCGCTTCGTAATACCAGGAATCCTCTGAGACGTCTTCAAAGGGGAAATCGGGCCGCGGAGGATCATTTGGATCAGGCTCTTGTGTCTTCTCACGGACCGTAACAGAGATATTAAATGATAGTCCATTATTTGTTGTGGCCGTAATGACAGTCGTTCCAGGTGCAATCATCTGAACGACACCGCTCTGTGATACCGAAGCGATTTGAGAATTGGCAGAAGTCCAGGTAATGGTTTGGTTCGTAGCAACCGATGGAGTGATAACGGCCCGAAGAGATGTCGTTGAGCCTGTATAAGCTGTTACCTTGGAAGGAGAAACGGAAATACCGGTTACCGGTATTTCTTTGTTACTGTTCGGCCCGTATGACAGGATTACACTGTTTACAACGGTTCTCTCCTTTCCGTAGGAACCGTCGGAAAATTTATCACACGGACGGTTTGATAGGGTATATCCGCCGCTGCCATCGCTGACAACCATGGTGGCGCTTCCGCCGCCATCCAGCAGAAATGCCGTAACAATGCCAAGTTCCTGACATAATTCATCCAACATTGAGATACGGAAGCCGACACTGTATCCGCTCTGCCTCCCATCAGCAGTCAGCATCACAACCTTGCCGTCTGCCTTGATGCCGAGAATACTTGTCGGATACCTTGTATTATCCGCTAGGTTTTGGGAAACACCGTTGATAACAATCGGCATATGTCCGCCGATTGCATTTCGCATGGTGCGCCACATTTCCGTATTTCCCATGGAATCTGTTACCGAAAAGTCAATCTGTATTTTATCTCCGACCTTCATGCCGGAAATATCGGCAATACGGTTTCCGCGTGCTGTCAGAATCATTCTGTTTGCCTGAATACCGCTTCTGGACTCGCCGGGTTTGGATATAGAAGTCACAGTTCCCACAACCGACTCACCGTGGAACACGGTATAATCTGAATCAAAGTCGAGGACTACTTCATAGGCATCGTCCAGACAATAATTGGAGGTCGGCCCTTTGTCCGTGTAAAGCACAAGGGCATCGTTGGCCGGAAGACGATTCAGTCCGTCAGCTTTTAAAGAATTATTCTGTGTTTGATTTCGAATGCTGATGTCCAGAGAAATGCACCCCAAAAGGGCAGTGCCATCGTCTGCAATGCCAAACGATTGGAAGACGCCCTCATAAGGTGTCTCCTGTATCATATGCTGGCTGCATATGATTTCACCGCCGTATACCGTGTATCCCCTCGGCAGCGTCAAAGATTTTTTCACTACAGCATCCGAATATCCTCCATAAGTAGTACCGGAACCTAAAACGCGGGAATGCGCGTACGCGACTGTCCACATGTCGCCGTTGACCGCAGCGATGGCCGTTTTGCCCTCATTGTTGTTCTGGTTGAAATTTTGAATGGTCTGAGACACGGTAACCAGTTGATTTGCCGTGCCTTTACCGGATGTAACGTCAAAATACAGGTCCGGCTGCTTGGGATCAAATTCAACTGTAGAAAATTTTTGCAGACCATATGTAGAAGAGGAGGGAAGCGAATAGGAAGTGTGTTTTACACCTGGATACAACTCCTGAACCTTGCCTCCGGTTATCTCTCCGTCTGCGGCGCTCACGCTGCCTGCCAATGGAAAAATGAGAAGTACGGCTAGCAAAACGCTGATTGCTTTTCCAAACCGATTCATAAAAATCCCCGCCTTTCTTTTTCTGCGATCCAAATCGGTCATAACGCAGCAATGTATGCAATCTTGAAAAAATAAATTTCAATGTAAATATATTTTATCACATTTTCAGCTTTCTGTCAAAGATATTCTGAAGTTTTTTTCCTTTTATCCTTTTTTTCGTTTAAAAAGCATCAGAAGGCCGGACCCTATTAAAAAGATCCCGAAAAAAACACGCAGGAGCCCGGAGGTAACCTGTCCTGAAATCCAGCATCCTATAAGTGCTCCAAGAGAGCCAAATACGATAAGCGCAGCCACCGCTCGCCATGGAATATTTCTTCGTTTTAAATGATAAAACAATGAGAACCCGGCAGTTAAAACAAAAAAAATAAGATTTTCAAAGCGGGATGCTGCGGGGTCGGTATTTCTAATGATCGTTAGATATATAATGAGAAGGCCACCGCCGCCGATTCCCATTCCTGCAAGAACCGCAACCAAAAAAGCTGCTAAGATATCCCATAGAAACATATTGGCTACCTCCTCACAGGCAAATTTGATTTGTTTTCATTTTTCGGGACTTCCTTACAAGCATATTCCTGTGAAAAACCATTGAAAATTATAAGGTCAAGTCAGGAGCGAAGCATGGAAATACCTGCCCATATAATTAAAACCGCAAAAATACGGTTCAGCCATGGCAGTTTGATTTTATCCAGCAGCCAAGCACCGAGCAGGGAACCTGCCGCTCCACATAACAGCATCGGCAGAAATGCCGGCAGGTCAATGCTCTGGTTTGGCGCATATATCACAAGTGAAATCAAGGAAATCGGTATGATACAGAGTATGGCTGCGGCAAAAAAGTCCTTTGGATGATATCGTTCCGGATTTGTTCGGTAAAACCAACGGAGTATAAAGATAATGAGAATTCCGCCACCGGTTCCTATGAAACCGTTTAAAAAGCCTGCGGCTACTGCAACGACACAAAAAAATATCGTTCGGGTTGAATTTCCGCCTGGTAAAATTTTCATGTCTGATTGGTATTCCTTTCTGAAAAACAGCAGTTGCCGCGTATAAAACGGTCTGTCCCTTCAAAAATCACTTGTTTTTTTCTTTTTTTTCTGATATAATAAAATGATTTCAGGCGCACCTGCACTTTATTTGCTGCGATTTTATATACAGTATGGCCAAAATAAGCTAAAAGCATGCAAAAAAGCATAGATATGAGCGGGAAAACAGAGAGAGATCGGAGGGAAAAACGCATTGGCAAGCAAAAAAACGGCTGCAAAAAAAAACTCGGGAAAGCCCAAAAACAATACGCGCAAAGCGGCGGCAAAAATGAAGGAGAGCGAAGTCAAGAAAAGTGAAAGCCATGAGCTTCGCAATCAAATAGTGCCGTATATTCTCGCCTTTGCGGCTATTTTTCTTACCATATGCCTTCTTGCTCCGGACCTGACAGGTGATGTGGGCGCCCTGCTGCGTTCTGTTCTGCTGGGGCTTTTTTCTGCTGCCAGTGCTCTGGTTCCCGCACTCATTCTTTTACAAGCGGTATTTTATAAAAAAGATGTTGAATATCATGCACTGCGGTATAAATTTGTATTTTCGCTCATCGTATTGCTGTTTACCTCCGTTTTGGTACATGTTCTTACCGGCGGCGAAATGCTATTTCAGACAGAGGCATTGTATGAAAATGGCCAGTCGTTGTTCGGCGGCGGAGTAGTCGGCGGTCTCACAGGCTCGGTATTGTATAAATTCTTCGGTTATGTCGGAACGGTTATAATCTCACTTTTTTTTATTTTGTTATTCGGAATCTTTCTTTTTGGCCTGACGCCTCATATGCTATATGTCAGGATCGCTTATTCACTATTGAAACGGCGAGAGCAAAGGTCAGAAAATAAGGATTCGGCAGATATCAAAAGCAATCGGCAAACGGAGGAAAAAGAAGCGGAAATTCGTAGAATGCGTGAAACGTATGCTCGGCAAAAGAAAGAGACAGAATCTCATAAAAAACATGCCGCGCTGGACAAAAATATATACTCAGCCGACAGCGGCGCGGAAGCGATCCGCGACGGTATGGAGGCATTCGCAGAGGAAACTTCAGAAGCCGGAGATTCAGATCACGGTAGCTCCGGCATCGACAGAAAGGAGGACGCGGCCGAAATCTCCGACTCAACAGAAACAGTGTCGGATGCAGAATTGCTCAAGCCTTTGAATTTTCTCCGAAAGAAGAGTAAGACATCGGAGGATTGTCCAACCGGGGAAATAGATCTCCAGGCTATTTTTGAAACGGAACAGGATGCCAGTCTGCGGGATAAATATGGTGTTCCGCAGGCCATGGATGCTTCTGCGGCAGCTCCTCAGGCTGTAGAATTTGAACTCGCCGTCAAAAAAAGCCGTATAGAAGATGGTTTGGAACCACTGTCCGATGCTGAAAATTCGCAGCAGCATACCAATGAGTCTCCCCAACCACCTGTGTACCGCTTCCCTCCGATCTCTTTATTAAAGCATGAAACCAATGCTGCGAATCTCGATGTCTCTGCAGAACTGAACGAAAATGCGCAGAAGCTGGTTGATACACTGCGCAGCTTCCGAGTCCAGACAAGAATCATTCATATATCCAGAGGTCCAACGATCACGCGTTACGAATTGGCGCCGGAAGCCGGTACACGTGTGCGCTCTATATCCAACCTAGTGGACGACATTTCTTTGAATCTTGCCACGTCAGGCGTCCGGATTGAATCGCCTATTCCGGGAAAATCTGCTGTCGGTATCGAGGTGCCAAATAAGAACGTCGCTACCGTATATGTACGCGACCTGATCGAAAGCGATGCTTTCAGGCGGGCACAGAGCAAGCTGACAACCTGTTTGGGCATGGATGTGGCAGGAGCGCCTGTCTTTTTGGATATCGCCAAAATGCCGCATCTTCTGATTGCCGGAGCTACCGGCATGGGTAAATCTGTTTGCATCAACAGCCTGCTCATAAGTATACTGTATAAATCTACACCGGAAGAAGTGAAATTGATACTGATAGACCCAAAAAAGGTGGAGCTTAATATTTATAACGGGATACCGCACCTGCTTGTACCTGTCGTAAGCGACCCGAAGAAAGCAGCGGGGGCTCTGCATTGGGCCGTAACGGAAATGGAACGCCGCTTTGAACTGATTGAGGAGGTGGGGGTTCGTGATATCCGGGCGTATAACGAGGTGACAAAAAATGATCCGGAAAAGGAAAAAATGGCACAGATTGTGATCATAATAGATGAGCTGGCGGATCTGATGATGACCGCACCGGACGAAGTGGAGGAATCCATATGCCGGCTGGCACAGAAAGCGAGAGCCGCAGGAATGCATCTCATCATCGGAACGCAGAGACCATCCGTCGATGTCATAACAGGTCTGATCAAGGCAAACATTCCGTCCAGAATTGCGTTTACCGTTGCTTCACAGGTGGATTCAAGAACTATCATCGACATATCTGGGGCAGAAAAGCTCATTGGACGCGGGGATATGCTGTTTGCGCCGGTGGGCCTGAACAAACCGGTGCGTGTGCAGGGCGCCTTTGTCAGTGAAAATGAAGTGGAGGCTGTAACTGAATTTTTGAAGAAGACCGCCGGACAGGCTGAATATGCAGACGATGTTATGGAACGTATTGAAAAGGAAGCGGAACTCTGCGGTCAGAAAAAGGGACGCGGAGCCAGTGCGGAACTTGACGGTGACGATAGTGAGGGCGATCCAATGCTGAGAAGTGCAATTGAGCTGGCGGTCGATAGCGGAAAAATCTCGACATCCCTGATCCAGCGCCGTCTGTCACTCGGCTATGGCCGAGCTGCCAAGCTGATTGATAAAATGGAGCAAATGGGAATCGTCAGTCCGCCTGAAGGTCAAAAGCCCCGAACGGTTCTGATTACCAAACAGCAATACATGGAGATGGTAGTTCAGCGCGAAGAATTGGGGTAGTTCGGGAATATATCTGATATTTGGCAGCGTTTATGGGAACTTAGGGTTCAAGCCCTTCGTCTTTATACAAAGACAACAGAAAACGGAAAAACTGTATCAGAAGGGACGTTCATGTTAACAAACTGTGAAAAGCCTTGCATTGTGCGTGTTTATGGATATAATAAACGCGTAACATACGAATTTAACGCAGGCACATATTATACTAAAAAAATTGTGGGCAGTGATAATAATGGCTGATATTCAAAGAAATATGAAATGAAATCTTCAGACGGTGTTAAGTATAAAACAAGCAACGAACGTATAAACTGGTCATTTAAACAATATCTTGAAGTTATTGAGTTTGACGCTAATTATGCAAAAATACCCGTAATAGCTGGACACTTACGGAGGACATAAAAATGCTAATTTATAAGCCTCTGGAAATGCGTTAGGAATGCGGAGACAGAAGCAGGGAGATACTGAAACGAAAGGAAGGTCAATATATGGTGTATATTTTTTTGGCTGACGGTTTTGAGGAAATAGAGGCGTTATGCCCGCTCGACATGCTCAGACGCGTTGGCGTGCCTGTCCAAACGGTGGGCGTGACAGGAGAATATGTGACGGGAGCGCATGAAATTGTTGTCCGGACAGATACGACAATTGAAAACATCGAACCGTCGGAGGATCTGGAAATGCTGATACTCCCCGGAGGCAAAACAGGTACGGAAAATTTGGATGCAAATGAACAATTGCATCATATGCTTGATTATGCTGCAGATCGGGGATTATACATTGCTGCGATTTGTGCCGCGCCTTCTATTCTCGGAAAAAGGGGAATGCTGTATGGACGCAGCGCCGTCTGTTATCCGGGATTTGAGAGCATGCTTGAGGGGGCCAATATTTCAAACAAAACGGTTGTAATTGACGAAAACATCATCACGGCTAAAGGAATGGGCGTGTCTATTCCATTCGGCCTGGCCCTGGTTAGTATTCTCTGCGGCGAAGAAACGGCTGAAAAGCTGAAAAACGCTGTCATAGCATAAAACCTACATAGAGCTAAATGAAAATGGATATACGAAAAGAAAAAAACGAGCTGCGCGCTTTTTATAAAACGTGTCGCAGGGCTATTTCTCCGGAGGATAAGATACTGCGGGATGAAAAATTGTGCCGTCTGTTTCTATCCAGCGTGACCTACCGATACAGCCATACGATTCTTGCCTATGCGCCGACCCGCCGTGAAATCGATGTGACACCTATTATCAGACAGGCTCTGTCAGACGGCAAAACGGTCGCTTTCCCCTTGTGTGTTCCGGAAACCTGCGAAATGTCTTTCCATATTACAGATACTATGGATTTATTAAGGACTGGTCATTACAATTTAAAAGAACCGCCCGCAGAAGCCCCGGTTTATGAAGTGAAACATGCAGCGGAGGACCATGCGGTCTGCCTGGTTCCCGGTCTGGTCTTTGACAGCATGGGTTATCGCATTGGATACGGCAAGGGCTATTATGACAGGTTTCTGTCAGCCTTCGGCGGAGTCAGTGTTGGCGTGGTTTATTCTGATTTCTTAGTGCCGGAGGTTCCCAAAGGCAGATTTGATTTGAATGTGGATGTCCTTATAACGGAAAAGGGAGTGCTTGCAGCTCATGCGAATGAAAAACGCAATTTTAGCCCCGATACTTGTCGCAGTCATCTTTATGCTGCTGGTTCTGACAAAGTATGTAAATCTTGAAGTATTGGAATTGAACGGCAACCTATACTTATCCATGGCAATTCTTCAGTTTCTCGTGTTTTTGCTGCCTTCTATTTTTTTCTGTAAGCTACGCGGACAGAACTACACCTCCCGCTTGAAGCTGACACCGTTCGGTCTTGAAAAAATTATTTTTGTAGTATTTGCCGTATTCGTTATGATCCTGGCTTGCACAGCCGTAAGACTGGGGTTGCATTATTTGGGCTTTTCTCCTGCCGAATATACGCTGTACGGTACGGGTGTGCCTACAGTAAATATAAATATTTATGATCAGGTCTATATCTTGATTGTTTTTGCCCTGATACCGGCAGTCACAGAGGAATTCCTGTTCCGCGGCGTGATGTATGCGGAGTATGAAGAAGCGGGAGCGGTAAGCTCTATACTGCTTACTGCAATATTGTTTGCCATGATGCATTTCAGCTTGCCGGAGTTCCCGGTCTATTTCTGCGGAGGAATTCTATTGGGGTTGGTTCTGTATATTACGCAGTCTGTGATTGCGCCCATGGTTGTCCATTTTGTATATAATCTTTACAGTTTATTTTTGGAAGCATATCTTTTTCGATTTATTAACAGACCTGAAAACAATATCTTTTTTATTTTTATTCTCCTATCGCTCCTTCTGCTTTTTCTTACACTCATGTTCAGCGAAGCGGAACGCGTATTATATGCAAACGGCTTAAAAGCAAAGCCAACGCCTGAATATGTCTCAAAAAACAGTAAGCGCGGCCGGAAATTTCTCACCGCGGTACTTTCTCCCACTTTTTTACTTTGCGTTGCAGTCTATTTGCTACGGGCCTTTCATATTTTTTAAGATGAGTCCGTTCTTTGTATGTAAAGAAAAAGGTGAGGTATCATACGCCGACGGCGTTTTCGTGCCTCACGCTCCGGCCATAGTTGATTTTATAGAAGGGAAGACTATATGGAACAAAATAAAAATGAAACAGGCGATCGTCTGTCAAAACGTGACAGCAGTTCCTCCGGCAGTACGAGCAACAGAGAAAACCGTCCGGCTCCTCAGCGCTCCCCCTCTTTGCAGCCGCGTCGAACGCCAATCAAAAATATAACAGACATTAGCCAGGGAAAAAGGGCAATCGTTTCAGAGGACGGACGTTCAGAAGTCGGGGCAGGTTCCATTTCTGCCAAGACCTCAGAATCCTTCGAAATAAAGGAACCCCATTCGTCTGCGCAGAAGAACACACCGCAGAAGATCCAAAAGCAAATTCCGGCTTATATACAGGGCAGGCGATCTGGGCGGTCAATCGGGGAGGCAGAAAAAGCTGATACGGAAAACGCTGTCAGAAAAAGTGTACCAGCCTCTGTTTCCGGCAAGTCGGGCGTGAATCCAAGCAGACAAGGCCAGCAAAGCCGCACCGGCGGTTATACGCCTCATCCTGCCACGGTAACAGAGAAGAAGACTGAAAAAAAAGGCAAAAAAAATAAAAACAACGAGGGGACTTCCGGTGAGGGGGGACGCACGGCTGTATCCAGCATAATCAAGGCAGTTATTTATATTGTCTGTGTGCTTGTTGTAGCGGTCTTTTTGAGCTATGCGATAATATCGGTGGGCAATGATATGTACGCGCTTGTGAAGGACGATACGGTTATTGAGGTTGAACTTACGGATTATATGACCATAAGTGATATTGCAGATCTATTGTACGATAACGGCCTTATAGAGCATCCTGCTGTCTTTGAAATGTATGTCGGCATGAAAAATTCAAAACGTGAAAAAAAGTATGAATTTATCAGTGGAACCTATGAGGTAAGTCCTTCGATGAGTTATGATGAATTTATAAAAACCTTTGCCCATTTGACAATTGCCGAGCGGGAGCAGGTTAAAATAACAATTCCGGAGGGGTATACGGTTGACGAAATTATTGAGCTGTTTTTATCGAATGGTATGGGTACGAGAGAAGGCTTTGTCGATGCCATTAATAACTACGATTATGGAACAGACTTACGGTTCCTAAAAGAATTGCCCCAAATGACGGAGGACAGAAAATACCGGCTGGAAGGATATCTTTTCCCCGACACATATTATTTTTATAAGGATTCCAGCGAATCGGCTATTATATACAAGCTGCTTGAAACCTTTGAGCTTCGTGTAACAGAGGAATATTATACGCGGGCAGAAGAAATGCAGATGACTATGGATGAGGTCGTTACGCTCGCCTCCATTATCCAGGCAGAAGCCAAGCTGAAGGAAGATTTTCTCAAGATATCCGCTGTGTTGAACAATCGATTGAATCATGCGGATCAGTTTCCTAAACTCCAGAGCGACGCAACCATCCAATATATATTGGAGGAGAGGAGAGTGGATCTGACCGTGGATGACCTGAAAATTGACAATAAATACAACACTTATGTATATCCGGGTTTGCCGCCGAGTGCGATTGGAAACCCAGGTACCGAAGCGATCAACGCTGCGCTTGGCCCGTTGCAGGAATATCTGGATAATGGTTATTATTACTTTGTTTCAGCGCCGTCCGGCGTCACTTATTATGCAAGAACGGAAGCGGAACATGAAGCAAATAAAGCAAAAATTAGAAACGGTGAATATAAATGAGACGACTTTTCATATCTGCTAAGCTCTCTTTATAACCCTTATCGGGTAGCGTTTGATGTCTTAAGAAAAATATAATTTTTATAAGTCCGCTTAAATGGGCCTGCTTAACGATTCACTTAAGCGAACCATAGAAAGGGTGTTTTATATGAACAGACTGGAATTAAAAAGACCGCTTGTGATCGCACACAGGGGGGCGTCCGCGTATGCACCGGAAAATACGCTGTATGCGTTTCAACTCGCTATTGAAATGCAGGCAGACGCTATTGAACTAGATGTACACCCATCCAAGGACGGAAAACTGATTGTTATTCATGACGATACAATCGGCAGACTGTCCGAAGGAAGCGGCTTGGTTAAGGATTACACATTAGAAGAGTTGCGTAAGTACCATTTCAACAACGGAATCGAAAAATATGCAGATGCAAGAATTGCAACGCTGGATGAAGTGTATGATCTGTTTGCCGGCAATGATATGCTGATCAACGTGGAAATTAAAAACCCGGATGATGCCTTTTTGCAGGAAGTCGCTGCATGCACCGCCCGTCATAAAATTCAGGAGCGAATCATCTATTCCTCTTTTTATCATCGCGCGCTAACCCGGATGCAGGAGCTGGAAAGCAACGCTTTCGTTGCCCCGCTGTACGATGGCAATCTTGTAAAGCCGTGGCAGTACGCGGCAAGCTTCGGCGCCCGTGCACTCCATACTTCATGCAGTGATCTTTATCTCTTCCCAGATTACACGAAACGCGCACACGAATTGGGGATACGCGTGCATCCATGGACGGTAAACGGGCGGGAAGGAACATTAGACATGCTTAAAAGGGGCGTTGATGGCGTTATTACGGATTTCCCGGATGTCGCACGGTCATGCATTCTGGAGCTTGAAAATTAAGGTAAGTCGGAAAGGGTGTGCGGACTTTCTGCACATTCTTTTCTTTGTATATTTTAGAAGAGGAAGCCGCAAAGCTGTCATACCGATCGGATGCAGAAACAGGGCTTGTACCTGGCGATACAATTTGATAATCGGTAATGTTCTTTATAAGAGAGCCGAACGGCATCATACCTGCTTTGAGAATCTTAGCCAGAATTTTTTGTGATTTCATACCGCCGGACCGGTGGATCGTTCCGGTTCTGTCAAAAGGTTTAGCAGACGACGAGCTTAGATGTTTGAACGTATTGTATAAATGAAATTTTGCCTAATTTATAATTTTTATGATAATACCCAAAATGAAAGGATGACATTATGACCGAATTATTAGCGCCGGCCGGTAATTTTGAAAAAATGAAAGCCGCCCTGTTATACGGTGCAGATGCTGTGTATCTGGCGGGGTCCTCCTTTGGTATGCGTGCGGCGGCTGATAATTTCAGCACAGAAGAACTCATTTTGGCGGTGCAATATGCAAGAAGTCAAAACAAAAAGGTCTATATCGCACTTAATACAATGCCCCGTACCGATGAATACGCAAAACTCTATGATTTTATAAAAGTGTTGAAGGCCGCAGAACCTGACGCCGTTATCGTAGCAGACATCGGTGTATTTTCGGTTATACGAGAGAAACTTCCCGAAATCGAGATCCACATCTCCACACAGGCAAGTGTTGTAAGTGCAGAGGCGGCCTCGGCCTGGTATCGGCTTGGAGCGAAGCGGGTCGTGTTGGCACGCGAACTGACGCTCGACGAAATTCGAGCAATACGCCAAAAGGTTCCCGATCCGTTAGAGCTTGAAATTTTTATACACGGTGCCATGTGCATATCATATAGCGGACGCTGCCTGTTGTCTAATTATTTCACTGCCCGCGATGCCAACCGCGGCATGTGTACGCAGCCCTGCCGCTGGGAATATCGTATTATAGAAACCAAACGACCGGACCTACCTTTGCCGGTTGAGGAATCAGAGGCTGGCACCTTTGTAATGAGCTCGCGTGACCTTTGTATGATAGAACATATCCCCGAGCTTGTAGAAAGCGGTGTCAACAGTCTTAAAATCGAAGGCCGAATGAAAAGTATATATTATACAGCAGCTGTTACAAATGCTTACCGAATGGCATTGGATGCCTATATCTCCGCACCGGATAAATACCGCTTTGATCCTCGGTGGCGCCGGGAGGTAGAAAGCGTAAGCCACCGGGAATATTCTACTGGATTTTATTTTTCATCCTGTAAAACAGACGCGCAAACGGTTTCACAATCAGGATATCTGTGCGAAAAGGCGTTTGCCGCCACAGCCGTTTCGTATGATGCGGACTCGGGCTCTGCGCTGTTTCGTCAAGCTAATAAGATAACGCTTGGAGAGACGGTCGAATTGTTGACTCCCGGAAAGGTGGGGCGCCCGTTTACGGTAGAAAGAATTGTTTCCGATTCCGGTGAATCCCTGAAGAGCACACCGCATCCCGGCATGCTCTTTCGTCTTGACGTACCGTATTCCGTCTTCCCAGGAGATATTCTGAGAAAGTAGAAAACTTATAATATCTTGGACCTGAAAGAATCCTACACACATCGGTCTATATAAAACATTTTAGAATGGGGCCGACGCAAAAGTATTTTAGCTTTTTCTGTGAATATGAAAAGAAACTCCCCTGTTCTTATACACTTTTGCTTTACAAAATAAAAGTAAGACTTTCGTTTCATAATAGTAAAAGCCCTTTTTACAGAATTTTGTCAAATAATTCTTGCATTCAAAACGTATCTGTGTTATAATGAATAATCGGTATGATAGCGGTAATAGGTTCGCATTTTCGGACAAAACAGAGGATGGTGTAAGCTCAACCTTGGCCGAGGCGACTTTCTTTTCTGCAGCAGGTTGAGTTCCTGCTCTGAATAGCGGCCTATTGAATCCGCAGCATCTCAAAGATCGGATTCTATACTAAAGGAGAGTAGTCTATGTACAACAAAAAGACCATTGAAGATATTGATGTAACAGGAAAAAGGGTGTTGGTTCGATGTGATTTTAATGTCCCAATGAAAGAGGATGTCATCACAGACGACAAACGCATCGTAGAGGCCCTGCCGACCATTCAATACTTGATTGCACATAATGCAAAATTGATTTTGTGCTCTCATATGGGCAGACCGAAGGGCGAGTTCAATATGAAGTATTCGCTTCGCCCGGTAGCAGCCCGGCTTTCCGAACTTTTGGGGAAAGAAGTAGAACTTGCTGCGGATGTTATCGGTCCTGATGCACAGGCAAAAGCAGGAGCTTTAAAAGATGGCGAAGTTATGCTTTTGGAAAATGTCCGTTTTCATAAAGAAGAGGAAAAAAATGATCCGGCGTTTTCAAAGGCATTGGCATCGTTAGCTGATATCTATGTAAATGATGCCTTCGGTACAGCACACCGTGCACATGCATCGACAGCCGGAGTTGCAGATTATCTGCCTGCCGTATGCGGATACTTGATTCAAAAGGAAATCAAAATCATGGGAGATGCTCTTAACAATCCCAAGCGTCCGTTTGTGGCTATTCTTGGCGGCGCTAAGGTATCTGATAAGATCGGTGTGATCAAGAATCTGCTTGACAAGGTGGATACACTCATTGTAGGCGGCGGCATGGCCTATACTTTCAACAAGGCCAACGGCTATGAGATCGCGGATTCCATTTGCGAGGAAGACAAGCTCGATCTAGCCAGAGAACTCATGCAGTCCGCAGCATCTAAGGGCGTCAAGTTTCTGTTGCCGGTCGATAACCGTGTAGGCGATAAGTATGATCCGGATTGCCATGAAATGCTTGTGGATTCCGATAACCTGCCTGCCGGATACATGGGGCTGGATATTGGTCCGAAAACGGCTAAAATATTTGCAGATGCTATTAAAGGCGCTGGAACTGTTGTGTGGAATGGGCCTATGGGTGTTTCCGAATGGGAAAAATTCGCCAGCGGTACTAAAGCGGTCGCAACTGCCGTAGCGGAAAGCGGCGCGATTTCCATTATCGGCGGCGGGGATTCTGCTGCGGCGATTGAAAAGCTTGGATTTGCGGATAAAATGACGCATATTTCCACCGGTGGTGGTGCCTCTCTGGAATTTCTTGAAGGTCTGGTGTTGCCGGGTATTGCGTGTCTGCAGGATAAAAATTAAAAAAAATGCTTACAGATACAGCCGGTCGCCTGAAAGATTCTGAGCGCTTATGCGGTTTATTGGCGACCGGCTTTCCATTTCAGCGACGAAGTCGTTGCGGCAGGCTAAATTCATTTCAGCTTGTAAAAATGGCATAAACTCCGTAGAAAGGTAGAGATTTACATGAAGGCATCTGAAAGAGAAATAATCATTGCGGGTAACTGGAAAATGAACATGACGCCGTCAAAGACAGCCGCATTTATAAAGGAGCTTGCGCCCAAGGTCAACAACGCCAAGTGTACGGTTGTACTGTGCGTTCCGGCTGTCGACATACCATCCGCTGCTGAAGCGGCACAGGGGACAAATATAAAAATCGGCGCGGAGAATGTTCATTTTGAAAAAAATGGGGCATACACAGGTGAAATTTCTGCCGAGATGCTGACAGAGATGGGGGTTTCCTATGCTATAGTCGGACACAGCGAACGGCGACAGTATTTCGGAGAAACAGACGAAACTGTCAATTTGCGTGCAAAGGCGGCTATAACGGCTGGAATACGTCCGATTATCTGCGTAGGTGAGACGCTGAAGCAAAGAGAGCAGGGGATTACGTCTGAAATTGTCGCGATGCAGACCAAAATTGCACTCCAAAACATAACCGAAGAAGAAATGCAGCGTGTTGTTATCGCATACGAGCCTGTTTGGGCAATCGGAACAGGTAAAACGGCAACGGCTGACCAGGCGGACGATGTTTGCGGAATTATCCGCGGCGTTTTAGCTCAGTTATACGGGAAGGCAACTGCTGAGGCGACAACGATACAATACGGCGGTTCTATGAATGCCAAAAATGCTGCTGAGCTGCTGGAGAAGGAAAATGTTGACGGTGGACTGATCGGCGGCGCGTCTCTGAAAACAGAGGATTTTTCAATTATTGTTGCCGCTGGCTGAAAAAGGTGATGTTAAAAGAAAAGATTACAGAAGGGACCGGCGCGTTTGGAAAGGCCGGATGCTGAAAACATGAGACGTCCGATTAAATATAAAAAGAAAAAGCAGAACCGTTTGATCGCCGTTGTCTTTGTCATTGCGGTCGTTGCGGTCATTACAGCTGCAGCAATCGGCATTTCTGTTGCTGTGCAGAACAGGGGAAACCCTGGGCCGGATGATCCTGACAAACAGACGGACACGGGAACGGATAAAAATACTGATCAGGAGACAGAGCCGGCGGATCCGCAGACATCGGAAGACGCGACAGAGCCGCCTGGTACAGATTCGCAGAACAGCTCTGATTCATCTGTGGATACTGAGGAGCCTCCACAGCCGATAGAACGTCCGGAAAGTCCGATTACGGATGTGTCTTCATATGAAAATTACCATGGAGCATATTTGAATCTGTCAAAATATTTGACGGTCAATGAGCTGCGTTCTGCAGCTAAGGGCTTGAAATCCTCGGGTTATACTGCCGTCATGATCGATTTAAAATATGATAACGGCCGTCTTTCATATGTTTCCGCTGTTCAGAATGCGGTTGATTATGGAGCTAATCCCGCTGTCGCCTCTTTAAACATTGCAGATGTTATAGATGCTTTACACGAGGAAGGGCTTTACGTAACCGGACGTTTGTGTGCATTTCGCGACGACGTCGCTGCTCAGGCCGATATGGATATAGCTCTTATGAATGAATCAGGATATCGTTATTCCGATGGAACCTCACGTTGGATCTCTGTTTATTCTGAAAAGGGCTGCCAATATATCCTAGAATTGATTCGCGAGGTATATGCTCACGGTATTGACGAGATCATGCTGCGCCATTTCGGACTGCCTGATGCAGCTGACGAAAAAATACAAAACAGTGATCAGAATGCTTTTGACGCTGTCACGGCCTTTGTCAAAAAAATCAAATCCAGCATGCCTGACCTGCAATTGAATTTGGAACTACCTGCAGCTTCCGTTGCGTCGGTGAAGTCTGACACAACCGGTATTGATATCAATACGCTGAAAAACCATTGTGACAGTATTACGGCGGACCTAACCGTTTCAAACCTTAAAAGCGGAGACAATATACTTGGCGTCACTGTAAAAGATCCTTTGTCAAATTCTTCTGCAACCGTCAGGGAGTTGACGGAAGCTTTCCTTTCCCTGACCGATGAATATTCTATCCGCCCTCTTGTCGAATGGACCGGAGATGAAGAAGCAGATAGCGAACTGAAAAAATCATTGGAACAGATCGGCTATGATGCTTATCAGCTAATTGATCCGATCTCTGATATTGTCGAAAAATAAATAATTTTACGGTTAGCGAGTTCAAATTGACAAACGCAATTTTCATGGATTTATATGGTCGTTTTTAGCAAACAGACAACTATAAACCGATTAAATGTAAAAGATTGGGCTTTCTATGATTACATTTAAGTATTATCCTGGAGGAAAAACGCGGGCTCTTACTTTCAGTTTTGACGATGGTCTCAAAGAAGATATACTGTTGCTGGAAATTATGAATCGATATGGCATTCGCGGAGCCTTTCATTTAAATTCGTCACTTTTGGGAAGCGACCGCTGTGTTTCGCCGGAGGCCGTGAAAGCAACATATAAAAATCATGAGGTTTCCTGCCACTCCGTTACCCATCCCTTTTTGCAGCAAATTCCGCAGGAGGGATTGATAACGCAGATTTTTGAGGATCGAATCAACTTGGAGCGACTCACGGAATATCCGGTCAGAGGTATCTCCTATCCGTTTGGACAATATGATAAAAACGTTGTTACTACCTTAAATGTCTTAGGAATAGAATATGCCAGAACGGTAAATGCAACGCTCGATTTTGCGCTTCCAGCGGATTTTTTGCAATGGCATCCGACTTGTCACTGCAGTCAGGATCCTATAGGACTGTATAAACAGTTTTATGCCTCGGCACCTTACGCGCATATGCGACTTTACTATCTATGGGGACACAGTGACGAATTCAACGGTAAATGGGATAAAATGGAAGAAATATGCAAAACGATTTCCGGCAATCCTGATATATGGTATGCAACAAATATTGAAATTGTAGATTATATAAAAGCTATGCGTTCCCTTCGATTTACGTGTGATCAATCGATTGTCTACAATCCATCAGCAATATCCGTGTGGATCGATGTAGAAAATAAATGTATTGAAGTAAAGGGCGGCGAAACTAAGAAGCTATAATATATTCCATAACCGCATAAAAACCGAGTGGAAAGGTTACAAAAGCCCTTTTCGCTCGGTTTTTATGTTTGAAAAATGGAATGATACCGAATCATTTGCTGCAAAACCAGACAACTGAGCAGCCAAGCGTTGTGATTTTGAAGATTAAGAAGCACTTTTTCCTTCGCCTTCCGTCCTATTTTTAGGCGTCATCAGATTCAATGATATCCAAAATCAGCGGCTTCTTTGTTGGTACCGTCTCTTTTATCAAAATAGCCTGTTGGGTCTCAAAAACAATATCCTGCGCTATGGGAACACTTGAATATAAAACAGCGATGGTATCTCCTCTTGATACACGCGCTCCTAAAACCTTTTTTATTTCAATTCCTGCCAGAGGGTCGATTTTGTCATCCTTTTTGAATCGGCCTGCGCCTAAAGATACTGCTGAATCACCGATTTTTCCAGCGTCGATATGATACAGATAGCCATCTTCCCATGCTTTAATTTCTGCAACATACGGAGGGCGGGGAAGGGAGCTTCGGAAAAAGCTCACGTCACCTCCCTGCGCTTCGATCCATTCATAAAATTTATCAAGAGCTACACCGGAATCCAGTGCCTGCGAAGCACGTTTCATACAGGTTTTCATATCATAATTTTTAGCCAGCTTCAGCATATGAGCGGAAAGGATAATACATAGCTCCCGCAACGGAGCTGGTCCCCCTCCCCTCAATACTTCTGCAGCCTCTGCGATTTCTATGGCATTTCCGACTGCATCGCCAAGCGGAACATCCATATTGGTCAACAATGCAGTGACACGTTTTCCGCATTGCCGGCCGATTGCAACCATTTGTTCTGCAAGTTTACGGGCATCATCAAGTGTTTTCATAAAAGCCCCTGTACCGACTTTTACATCCAGAACAATAGAATGCGCTCCAGCAGCAATTTTTTTGCTCATCACACTTGATGCAATCAGCGGGATACTATCGACGGTAGCTGTAACATCACGCAGGGCATATAATTTTTTATCTGCCGGCGCTAAATTTCCTGTTTGCCCGGTTATCGCTATACCTATCCGTTTCACTTGCTGTATAAATTCCTGAGATGAAAGTGAGGTACGGTAACCTGGAATAGCTTCGAGCTTATCGATGGTACCACCCGTGGCCCCCAAGCCTCTGCCGGACATTTTTGCAATTTTACAACCTAAGGCAGCTACCAGCGGAGCTACAATTATTGTGGTTTTATCACCGACACCGCCAGTGCTGTGTTTGTCAACAGTTTCACCCCCAAAGGATGAAAGATCCATAATTTCTCCCGAATATGCCATTTCCATGGTAAGCTGTGCTGTTTCATCATCGGTCATGCCGCGATAAAAGATAGCCATCAAAAAAGCAGATAGCTGATAATCCGGAATTTCGCCGCTCACGCAGCCTTGTACTACAGCGTGAATCTCCTCGCGTGTCAGCGTTCCGCCATCTCTCTTTTTCTTTAGTACGTCTAAAAAGCTCATGTTTCCGCTGCCTTTCCTAATTTTAGATCCAATCTTTGCATGGGATCATCCGGTTTTAAATCAGTTTAGAGTACAAAAACCGTTTGGCAGTAAATCCTGTAAAGTAAAGGTCTTTATATCCACTAAAGATTTTCCCACGATAATTTGAAATGAATCATCGCAAAATTCCCGCATTGTTTGCCTGCAAATGCCGCAGGGCGGACAATAGTCAACAGGAGTCCCGCCTCTTCCACCCATTATTGCTATTTTATAGTAATAACGGCCGCCATCCATCCAAGCGCGGTAAAATGCAATGCGTTCCGCACAGCACGTAACGGCAAATGAAACATTTTCTATATTGGCGCCGGTATAAATTTTAGGATGATTATCTTCTCTGGATTTTCCGGCGAGCAAGGCTGCTCCCACCTTAAATTTGGAATAGGGAGCGTAAGCTGACTCCAACGCGTGCTGGGCATGGGCAAGCAATTCATCATTATCAATCATGATTTGCATATTCCTCCACCTAAATTTACAGCATATCTTTAGCTATTTGAACCAGAGAACTGGTTCCTATGCGGGAAGCCCCGGCTAATAAGAAGGCATCTGCCTCTTCAAAGGTACGAATACCACCTGCTGCTTTGATTTTCAACGTAGACGGTATATTTTCTGCTAATATTCGGACATCCTCTAAGATAGCTCCTCCGCCGGCAAATCCAGTCGATGTTTTAATATAATCGGCCCCGGCGTCAGATACGATACGGCACATTTCCAATTTCTCCTCCTGTGTAAGAAAACAGGTTTCAATGATCACCTTTAAAATGGCATTTGTGCATGCTTTTCTTACAGCCAAGATATCCTCAAATACCTGTTCGTAATTTTTATCTTTTAATGCAGTCAGGTTAATTACCATGTCCACTTCATTCGCACCATTACAGACGGCGTCTTGCGCCTCAAAAGCCTTGACTCTGGCCGTCTGATATCCATTTGGAAAACCGATGACCGTTCCAATCGACAGGTTATCTCCGACATAATCTCTTGCCTGCTGTACAAAGCAGGGCGGAAGGCACACGGATGCTACACCGTATTCTGTTCCCTCATCACATAAATGCTTTATGTCCTGCCAGGTTACTGTTGGCCGAAGACAAGTATGGTCTACTGCAGCCAAAATTTTTTTATATTCCATTGTTTTTCTCCTTTTGCTTCATTCATAATAAAATGAGTATTTCACTTTAAAGTATTAATAAAATCGACCTTTGGAATTTTAATTATAGAAATTAGATATTATATTTTCAAGTATCTAATTTGCTAATATATAGAGTATCAGTATGTGATGCTGTTTCGATAATCTTTCATTTTTGGAATTTGTCTTTAAGTATATCATAAATCTCTTTGTCTTTCCATACAAAATGCAGAAATTAGATCAGAAAATTTAGATAACGATTTCGTATATTTTGTCTTAACATCAAAATTTTATACCTCTTGTACTGATTCTGTAATGAGCAAAATTTATTTTTTGAACATTTTTTATGAGAAGAGTTGATTCTTTAAAAAAAATGATGTATAATAATAAAACCACATTACAGGGAAATAATGGAATAAAGGAGATGGTTATAGTTGGAAATGCTGAAATATATCATCCCAATTTCAGGTGCGTTGGCGCTGTTATGTGCGGCAGGCTTGTCTCTGTGGATACGAAAGAGAATCACCGGAAACGATAAAATGCGGGAAATCTCCTCATTTATTCAGGAAGGCGCCATGGCCTTTCTGATGCGTGAATATCGTACGATTCTTATATTTATTGCAGTTATGTTTTTGGCTTTGACATTCATCCCGGGGCTGGGAATAAGAGTTGCTGTTACATTTGTATGCGGCGCACTATTTTCCATGCTTGCGGGATTTTTTGGCATGCGCGTTGCTACACGTGCAAATGTAAGGACCGCGGCAGCCGCTCAATTCGGCGGTATGAAACCGGCTCTGCAGATTGCCTTTCGCGGCGGCGCTGTAATGGGACTGTGCGTAGTAGGTTTCGGTGTTTTGGGAATCGGGTTGGTGTTTTGTTTGACCGGTACAGAACATCTCGACTTGTTTACCGGCTTCAGCCTCGGGGCTTCGGCCATTGCTCTGTTCGGAAGAGTCGGCGGCGGTATCTATACCAAGGCGGCAGATGTCGGCGCTGACTTAGTCGGAAAGGTTGAGGCAGGAATCCCTGAGGATGATCCTCGAAATCCTGCTGTTATTGCAGACAACGTTGGGGACAATGTAGGTGATGTCGCAGGCATGGGATCCGACCTTTATGAATCCTATGTCGGAGCTCTGGTTTCGGCCATACTGCTGGCCGTAGCGCGGCAGGAAGTGGCACCGTTCGAGGGAGCCCTGTATCCTCTCCTGCTTGCGGCGATTGGCATTGCGGCCTCTATTATAGCAATTTTTATTGCCGGAGCCAGTAAGGCCAAAAATCCTTCCTGCGTATTAAATGCCGGAACTTATATAAGCGGCGCCATCTGCCTGATTTCCGCATTTTTTTTAAGCATCGGTTTGTTTGACGGACAGCTGAAAGCTTTTTATGCGGTTGCTATTGGTTTATTGGTAGGCATTGGAATTGGAGCTTTGACAGAATACTTTACGTCTGCAAGGTTTCGCCCTGTAAAACATATCGCATCCCAGTGCGAAACAGGTTCTGCAACCTGTATCATTGACGGTCTTTCGACGGGTATGCTCTCTACCGTACTGCCGGTCATTTTGATAGCGGTGGGTATACTTCTTGCGTTTTCCGCGTTTGGATTATACGGCATTGCACTTGCTGCTGTCGGCATGCTTTCCACCGCAGGTATCACGATTGCAGTGGACGCTTACGGACCGATTTCTGACAATGCAGGGGGGATTGCTGAAATGGCAGGGCTTCCGGAGGATGTTCGGACAATTACGGATACACTGGATTCAGTCGGGAATACGACAGCAGCGGTCGGTAAGGGATTTGCTATCGGATCGGCCGCACTTACGGCCCTTGCTTTGTTCGTTTCATATTCACAGACCGCAAACATTGAAATAATAGACCTGCTAGATCCTTATGTAGTATCCAGCCTATTCCTTGGCGCCATGCTTCCGTTTTTGTTTACGGCATTGTCAATGCGTTCGGTGGGAAGGGCTGCCTATGACATGATCGAGGAGGTCAGAAGACAGTTTAAAGATAAACCGGGCATTATGTCAGGCGCAGAAAAGCCCGATTACGGAAAATGTGTTGATATATCCACCGGAGCTGCTTTGAGGGAAATGATTTTGCCCGGAGTCATTGCTATTGTCTCTCCGCTGCTCGTCGGATTTATATTAGGACCCGTGGCGCTGGGCGGACTTTTGGCTGGTTCCCTTGTAACCGGTGTTATGCTGGCAATCATGATGGCAAATGCGGGCGGAGCCTGGGATAACGCCAAAAAATATATAGAATCCCGAGAAGAAAATGGGAAGGGAAGCAGGGCACACAAGGCCGCGGTCGTTGGCGATACAGTCGGTGATCCCTTTAAAGATACGGCAGGTCCCTCGATCAATATTTTAATAAAATTGATGACGATTGTTGCGGTGGTATTTTTGCCTTTATTTCTGTAAAAAAACAAGATATGAATACATAAGACCGTGGCCCTCTTGGGTTATGACAGAGATTTATAGAGTCTTTAAATAAATACGCCGATATCCTGGCAGAAATGCATAAAGGATATCGGCGCTCGTTGTTTCATTGGACGGCTTTATAGCATGGATCTAAAAATTTTATAAAAATTCCTTTTCCTTTTTCATAATATCCGGGATCGGCTTTCTGCGCTTCCTGTTCTTCATGCAGCCGGGCGAGCTCTTCTGCCGAACAGAAGCAGGGATCGGCCAATCCACGCCGAACAAGACCTGTGCAAAAATCTGATAGATCTCAGCGCGCTCCTGCTGCCTATATGGGCCGTATGAGCCCTTGATTTATTCATTTTTTAGAATCTACTAGCCGTTGTTTTTGGCGATTTATGAATCCTTTGTAAAGGTAACAGTTTTTTTATCGGCCGAATCCATGATGGATATAAATGTCTTACCCGTATTTAAAATTACAGAAGAACCATCCTCATAGGAAAAGGATATTGCACTGTCCATATCAGGTTTTGACCATTGAATCGGCAAATACTTACCTTTTGTTATGAAATAGCCGGTTCCGTTTCCAGTCGTATCAACCGTAATATGATGATACGCATCGGCTGTATAGGTAAACGGACAGAAAAGAATGATAACATTATCAAAGGAAAGCTGTTCCCCTGTAGCGCCATCAACGTGCGGTTTCCCATTTTGTGTACGTAAATATTTTTCCATTTGTGCGTCATATGTAAATACAGCGAATTGTGATGCGGAATAGACCGTTGAAATTTCGGTTGCTTCGTTTCCCTTATCCAGTGTTATCTTGCTACCAAGGGAAGCAAATTGCATAGGATTTTTAAAATTCTCCTTTATTTGTGTACGAATCTTTTTAAATGTAATTGCTTCTGCGATGCTTTCCCCTTTTATCATCAGTGTATGCTCATAGCGCATCGTTTTTAAACGTTCCGGGTCACGATAAAAATATTGGGTGACAGCACCTCCGTTGACGCCGTCAATGTTATCCACTGAACGGCTTTGAAGCTGTGTATACGCTTCGCTACTGCCACCGGCATGTACATATATCGCATCATGATTGGCGGCAAAATCGAGATAATATTCCCGAGAAGAGCGAACCGAACCAATGACATCTACCGAGGTTCCTTCTGAATAAAGCGCCAAAAGCCGTGTCAAGCCTCCCTCAACCTCGCATTCATATATGACGTCCGCTTTTGCAATTCCTACCTGTGGAAGCGCCGCACTGATGTTATTGAGCATAACAGAGATCGGACGCTTAGAGAGGAGAGCTTCATCACAGGGGAGACCGGTAAGCGGATTACGGGGGCCGGCCTCTTCGGTAGAATCCGTGTCATCGCCGGATGCTGTTACAGGTGCGGTATTCGAAGACTCTGAATCGGTGTCAATGGGATTTCCGCCGGTTTGACTGGTACATCCAGCAAATAGAATAAGGATCAGCATTAACAGGAAAGCCACGGGCGGTGCGATCTTTGAAGCTTTTTGCATTTTTAGATTCATAAACATGCCTTTCTTACATTACACTTTGTACTGTTTATCGCCGGCGCCGGTCATGAAAATTGGAAAGCATATTGAGGCTAAGAGACTTTTCCGATCTTGGACCTTTTATTCGTGATAAAACAATTTTTCCGGCTAAAACTTGAATTTATAGAAATCATTATAACCGGATTTCCGTATTTTGTCAAATACCTTCAAAGTGATAATATTTACCGTCATGTACAACCGAATAACATTGGTGAAATCTTCGATCTACAATGACAGTGCGCCCGGACAGACAATGAAAACGGTGAACCTCCAATGTCGAATAGAGAAAGGAGGGACTATCCATTTGACTTTTTGCCTTTTTGTTCCTTTCGAGAAACCGTTTTTTTATTTCGTCTGCATACCCGGCTGAAATCATATCCTCAGAATCCTTCGGTATCGTAGAGGGAAGGGTACCTGCTTCATGCAGAATAAAATCAAAAGATATGGAGCTAGCAAGCATCATGTGATCTTCTGGCGTCTGACACAACTGCTTACCGAATGTATACAGCAGCTCGTATGCCCTTCGCTGAGACAATTGATGAATTGTAAGACCGGGATGGACCTGTTTAAAAGTCTCGGTCAATTTTCTATAAAAGAGAAAGGAAGAACCTATGAGCGGTATGAGATAGGCTACCGTCATTTCGAAACTTCCGCTGTGGAAGCGATCTAAAGTTTCGGCTATATTATTCAAACAGCGGAGTTCCTCATATGTAAGCGCATTTGACTTCAGGACCGTGTAAGGAGGATCTGGTAAAAAAGAAAATCCAAATTGCTCCGCTTCACGCCGCAATGAAGTTCCGCGCAGCAGCTTGAGAAATCCAAGCTGCAGCTTGTGGCAGCAAGGATATACATCGTCAAAGGATTGGGCAAGGCGGTCAAAATTTTCATGGGGAAGTCCACAGATAAGATCTGCATGGACATGTATATTCCCAAGTGCCTTGAGCTGTGTAAGACGCTGCAGCAAAATTTCGGTTTTTTGAGGACGCTTTACGCTCTGAAGCGCAGGTGTGTAAGTGCTTTGCACACCGACCTCCACCTGTATTTTTGCTTTCGGAAACTTTTTGAGAATTTCAATGGTTTCGTCATCAAGGAGCTCCGCGCAGATTTCAAAATGATAAATTTTGGTATAAACAGGATTTAATAATATTTTTAAAATTTTTTTGGTACGCGAAACATCAAAATTAAATGTTCTGTCTATAAATTTAATTACCTTAAAATCTGCACGAAGCTTTTCATATTCTAACAGATCCTCCGAGACTTTCTGCACACTTTTCGCCCGCACACCTGAAGTTTCACCAGACATACAGTAAGCACAGCGGAAGGGACAGCCGCGCGAGGACTCATAATACAACAGCCTGCCATCCAGATTCTCGTCCGCATCGTAGCATATGCCGCTCATCTCAAAGCGCGACCAGGTATTCCCAATTATGATGCTATGCAGCGGAGGATTTCCCTGCATGACCATACGGTAAAGCTGAACGACCGATTCCTCCCCCTCGCCAGAAAGGATGGCGTCAACATAAGGATGAAGCTGAAAAAAATCAGCGGTTTCATAAGAAACCTCAGGCCCCCCGAAAAAAATAAACACATCGGGACATAGAGTCTTTAATGCTCTTGCATAGCGCAGCATATCTTCAAGATTCCACAGATAGATTGAAAAGCCAAATATATCTGCTCCTGATTCATAAAGCTTCTGCAGTACGTCTCCGCTTTTTTCTTTGGGATGTGTTTCGAGTATTTCAGCTTCTATTTGATGATCCCTCAGAGCGCAACGCAGGGAACGTACAGCTAAATTTGTATGTGTGCGGGAAGCGTTGTCAGCAAACAAAAGTATTTTCAATATGCATCAGGCCTTTCAAAAGAAAAAATAAATTTTAAATGTTAGGAGAGTAATTGTATAAATTGGGTCCAATTGTTAAAAATAAGCATGCAGACCAAAAATAACATATCTGAGCGGAAAGGATCGATGAGGATATGAAAACAATCGTATAAAACAGCAATCGACGAGCCAAGCATGAGGATATCTCTGCAAAAATCAGAAAGCAAGGAAAAGGAGAAAGGAAACCATATGAAAAAGATGATGCAAAAATATAAAAGTTTACTCCTGTTTATGATGGTCGTAATATTGGTCGCAAGTACCACCATTGTTGCAGTGTTTGCTAAAAACGAATCGCTGTCTCCGGGAATGGAAATTTTGGCCAGCCGTTTATCTATGGTAAAGACCGGATTATCCGGACAGGAAATCGCTTTCTCAGAGGACGATTTTGAAGCGCTGCTCGGAAGCGTACCGGATTCTATAGTGATAAAAGAACTGCCTGCGCTGTCCGACGGCGTTTTGAAACTCGGAGCCTTAGATGTGACAGTTAATCAGATTATTGCAAAGGGAAATCTCGGCAGGCTGCGTTTTATTCCTGCGGTAGATGGCGAAGCCAAGGCTACCTTCCGCTTTCAGCCGTCCGGCGTTCAATACGATTCTGCTATCACTTGCACAATGTATGTTCTGACTGAAGAAAATTTAGCCCCCACAGCAGAAGATATGAGCCTGAAAACGTACCGTGATATCGCGGCATTCTCAAGCTTCCGGGCATCTGATCCTGAAAATGATGTACTGACTTTTTCTATCATAAAAGAGCCGAAAAAAGGTGTCGTCACCATGACGGATGCCTCAAAAGGAACCTTCACGTATCAGCCGTATTCAGGTAAAACTGGTAAAGACACATTCACGTATATGATTACTGACCAATATGGAAACAGGTCAGAGCCCTGTACGGTAAATGTAAACATTGAAAAGCAATCCACAGGCGTCTCATATCAGGACCTGAGCGGTCATTGGGCATGCAATGCAGCCGTTCGTATGGCAGAAGAAAACATTATGATTGGTGAAAAATACGGAGATATGATGCTGTTTTATCCGGACAAGGAAGTGACGCGGGGAGAGTTTCTAATGCTGGCCATGAACGCCGCAGGTTACGAGACCGACCTTCTGTCAGCTGTGGATACTGGTTTTGCGGACGATGAAGATATTCCCACTCACATGAAAAGCTATGTCAGCACAGCCTGTCACATGGGGATCATACACGGCACACAGACAGAAGAGGGGTTGTGCTTTTTACCGAATGAAACCATAACCCGTGCAGAAGCTGCGGTTATGATTAACAGTATGCTGAAAGCCGATCAGCCGGATGTCAAACCAGTATTTGCAGACATGGATTCGATTCCCACATGGAGTATGAATGCCATTTACGCTCTCAATGCAATCGGTATTATCGGCGGAACAGAAGGCAGTTCTTTGAATGCGGGAGATGTTCTCGACCGTGCGCAGGCTGCGCAGTTGTTAAGCGGTATGATGGATGCCGTAAACTCGTAAAATTAACAGAATATCCAGCAGATTCATTTTTCGACCGTCGGACTGCTTTATAAACAGTCCGACGGTTTTATATCATTCGATGCTCAATTGTAAAACTGACAAAGCAAAATAGAATTATAAACATATATTATTACAT
>DXYE01000239.1 GCA_019415985.1 Clostridiales bacterium | reverse complement strand
CATTCTAACGCTGCCGCAGGGCTATGATACCCCGGTGGGCGAACTGGGCGACACCCTTTCCGGCGGGGAACGGCAGCGGCTGGGGCTGGCGCGGGCTTTCCTGCACGACGCGCCCTTTTTACTGCTGGACGAACCCACCAGCAATCTGGACAGCTTGAATGAAGCGGTCATCTTAAAATCCCTCCGCGAGGAACGGGAGGGCAAGACGGTGGTGCTGGTTTCCCACCGCCAGTCCACCATGCGGATTGCGGATACGGTCTATTCCGTCGAGCACGGGAGAATGAGTTAAAGAAAGAGGTAGATCGATGAAACTGAAACGGCTGATATTTTTGATTTTGGGATTTCTTTGTCTGGGGCTTGGGTGCATCGGCGTGGCGCTGCCTATCCTGCCCACGGTGCCTTTTTTTCTGCTGACGGTATTTTTCTTTGCCAACTCCTCCCAGAAGCTCCACGACTGGTTCGTGGATACCAAGCTCTACAAAAAACATCTGGACAGCTTTGTCAAGAAAAAAGGCATGACTGTGCAGACCAAGCTCGGCATCATCATCCCGGTGACGCTGGTAATGGGAATCGGATTTTTTATGATGATGCGGACGAATGTGGTAGTTCCCAGTGTCATCCTCGCCATCGTCTGGGTCTGCCATATCATTTATTTCGTGTTCGGGGTCAAGACCATACGAAAAGGACAATCCGGCGAAAAGTCCTCCGCAGAAGAAAAATCTACAAGTACATAAGGGAAACAGGACAGCGGCATGTGCAGGCGTCTGAAAGGAAAAGGGGAAGTTGTCCGAAACAACTTCCCCTTTTCCTTTATGGATTATCGAGCAGCGTATCAATAATAGATTTAATAACCTTGCGATCCCGTTTGCTGCATTGCTGAAACAGCCGCAGCAGTTGTTTTTCTTCCGGCTCGGATTCCTTTTCCGGATAAAAGATGCTGTCGGCAGATAAACCGAGATTACGGAGCAGCTTGGATAAAACCTCATAACTGGGCCGCCGTTCCTCATTTTCAATGGCTGTTAAATATCTATGACTGATGCCGACACGCTCAGAAAGCTGATCTCTGGTATATCCCATTTTCAGCCGTGCCTGCTTTAAGATATATCCCATATTTTTGATTGATATTTCCTTTTTATTTACCACTATTAGTTCACCCTTTTTCATTTTAAGGATTTCCTGCGGCCCTTAAAACGATACATTCGTGGTTATTTATTAGAACTAATAGTTCCAAATATAATGAAGAGAGAGGGCAAAAAATGAGGGACAAACCTATTTGTCTGCACACAAGATTGTGCAGACTGCGGTGATAAGAAAAAGACATTCCGCTTTGGCTTATATGGATTTTAGAGTTATTTAAAATCCGGTTTGCTGAAGCAACCGTTTTATGTAATGAAAAGGAACTGTTAGTTCCAAATAATTACACCTGTAAAGAAGCGCACAGTCAGACGGGATTTCCACCGTTTTGTCTGTGTGCTTTTTTATCCCGTAAGCATATTCGCTCTCCTCCAAATGATCTGGATTTTTAGAAATTTCAGATCATTTAGGAGGAAAGCAAGATGTATAAAAGAAACGACGGTTTAACCGGTGATCAGATATTACAGAATCAGTTTACTGCTTTTTTGAATACGGCGCTCTGCAATACCAGGAAGGCATACCTTCGAGGAAAATACCGGCGGTGCAAAAGAGAATACATTACGGATGAATTCTTTCTTTGCCCATATGACGGCGAGTACATAGAATCTGCTGTAGATTATCGTTATATACCGTGTTGATCCACAAATCCAGCAGGACGTCCATCTCCGAGCATCGTCCCCGGCTGACAAGCTCGGCAGCAACAGACACCGGCAGGAAGAAAAAGCCGCTGTCCTTAGAACAGGGTGCATTATAGTCCAACACGCGGTTATGCTTCTGCCAGCCCAGGATTTTGAATTTTACCAGCTTCCCGCGGCCGAGAAGAGAATAGGTAATCAGGTGGCGCTCCTGTAAATCCTGAAGAATGGAAACCGCCTGATGCTGAAACCGTGTGCGGAACCACTCTGCCATCTCGCTTATCCGGCACAGCCACTCGCCGGGATATATGGTATAGCTGATACCGTCTATGCACTTGTATGATGTGCGGAAATTTGCATAGCTGCAGAGGACGGTGTAGTAAAAAAGACCGGAGCTGCCGCCGATGCGGATATTCCGGTCTGCAATCAGATTTCGTATGAACTGCCGGTAAATCCGACAGCGTGGATAATTTACGATTTGCTTAATTTCCAGTTGATATTCTGACATGATTTCCTCCTAAAATAGAAAAAGCGGTGCGGGCTTTCACCGAAATGAAAGCCCGCACCGCAAATTTGTTGAACGCAGAGCCGATTTATGGTATACTAATATTAAAGATTTATCACTCTCCTTTTAGGTTTTCTATCTGTTTTCGGAATACACAGAACAGTCACATGACAAAAAGCACATGATTCCTGCGACGTCTGAAACGCCTGATTACGGGTACACGAGAGGTACACGAAGCGGGCAAAATCGGTTGAAACAGACCCAAATAGCTGAGATTCAAGACCGAAAAGAGACCAAAATTAGGGTTAAAACACCTAAGAGAAAATCTTTAAAATGGAGTGGGAGTGATGACTCTCGGCTGAGATGTGCTTAAAAAGCCAGTATTTATGCGGGTTTGCGGGTATAGCTTGAATCGTCGATTCGTTTTTGCAACACTTTTGCAACACATCACGCACAAAAAAGTTTTGCAACAGATGAAATAGTTATAAGTGGCTTTGTGGTAAAGCTGAACAATGAGTAATGAAAGGACTCTGACGAAAAAAGGTCAGAGTCCTTTTTTCGTCTGTCGTATAACACTTTTGGAAGCTTTTGCATACTTGTTAAGCAAATTGCGATCGTATATAGTAGTATGCCTGCTTTTCTTTGTGATGAACTCAGAGAATACATTGATATGCT
>DXYE01000238.1 GCA_019415985.1 Clostridiales bacterium | reverse complement strand
GTGTATTTCCTTTCCTTCACAAAACACGGCGATGGGGCAAAGAAGTGTTTCCGATTGTTGTCTACCAGTTATTCTTTGAATAAAGCGAATTGCAAAATAGCAAATCACCGTTGTTACCAGCAAAAATAACGGCGAGACGTCAAAATAAACCACAGAATTTTTAATCAGCAATCCCTGCGGGGCTATAAAATACCAGAGGCAAAGCATAAACCCCGCAAAGGCAAAGCTCGTCAAATAAAAGCCGGCTAGGGACCGCAAAAAGAGTTTCCAGCCCTGTAGAGGGAATGCAGCCCAGATGATGGTAGCAGACATCAATAACTTGATAAACAGAGCCAAGATCGAAGGAAGTTCGGGTAGAAAGATGCTCAGAGCATAAAATGCCCCCAATGCAGCTCCAGCAATCATCCGTCCGCGCCGTACTGGAAGATGTAGGAAGCGTGCGACTGCAAGCAACAGAAAATAGTTGATGAACAAGTTTACACCGATCAATACGTCTATGTATACGGTCTGCGTGTGTCCCATCCCCCCTTTTTTCCAAGCCGTTCTTTTTCAAGCGGCTCTTTTATTATAGCGGTTTGTTTTTGCTATTTCTGTCAAAAACAGAGGGAACCATTCTGTCTAATTTGGCAGTAACGTAACAGGGCCAACCCAAAGTAATTTCTTTTGGGTTGGCCCTGTCTATAGAAAGGATTTCTTTTATGATTGAGGATTTGCGTTCTGGAATTTTTGTTTTGCCTGTTGAATTTTTTGCTGCTGCGCCTGCGGTGTTGGATACCAGCCGCGTTTTTTCATCTCATCGAATACATCTGCCTGAATCTGATGTTCCTCATTGAGGATATTCATAAATTCATCGCGGATATTCGGTGTAGCGCATTCATTGGCGAAGGTATTGTACATCTCAGTAATAAATTTTTGCGAAGCTAAGACATCGTCAAATACTTCTTTTTCCTGCATAGCCATAGTCAATCCCTCCCTAGTTTAAAAAGCTCAAGAGCTTTTCATAGTGGGTTTGATGTTTTCCCGCGATTGCATTGCACTTCTGTTTAAGTTCCGGGTCTGTACACTGTTGCGCATACTCTTTGCACTTGGCAATGAGCAATTTTTCGCTGCTAAGCTGATCTTCAATGGCAGAAAGTTCCTTTTCCGTCAACGCCATTTTGAAACACATCCCTTCTTTTTGATACCGCTAAGCTATCAGCGGCGCTTCCTATGCGGATTTTCCGCATTTGCTTTCCTAACGCCTCCCCGCAAAGAACGGTAGCGTGTCCTTTATTTTTCGATCTGTACACCGAGATTATACTCTTGTACAGACGAATCAAAATTTTCAAATCGGGCTACCTAGCGCCGTCATACGGCAATATCTATGTAGCCCGTCGAACGGTTTCGGTGCCGCCCAGCCCAAAACTGATGCTGAGTGCCTGGTCCACCTGTTCCATCGAACGGCGGTCGATGCGCCCCATGCGTTCCTTTAAACGATGCTTATCGATGGTACGCACTTGTTCCAATAGGACTACCGAGTCCTTTGCCAGCCCGGTGTCCTCCGAATGCAGCATAATATGCGTCGGAAGGTTTGCTTTGGCCCGTTGGCTGGTGATGGCTGCTGCGATGACGGTCGGGCTAAACCGGTTTCCAACATCGTTTTGAACAATTAGCACCGGGCGTACTCCACCCTGTTCAGAACCGACGACAGGGCTTAAATCGGCATAGTAAATATCGCCTCTTCTAATGTTCACACTTTTCACTCTCCGAATACAAGGATATATTCCGCTCATGAGCTTATCTGTATTTTTGACAGGGGTTTCCGAGATTATTCGCTTTGAAAAATTCTCTGTCAAAAAACTTGTCGTGCTCGTTATCATAATATTAGAAGAGTGAGGTAGTGGACACAAAAACAAATTTTGGATCGATTCCAGCTCATTTTTTGAGGCTTAAAAGAAAAAACGCTGCTCATCCGTCGATGAACAGCGTTCTATTTTTATTTGACCACCAGCATCCGCTCTGCCGGCGGATCATAGAGGAACTGTGCCATAAAATCCTTTTGAGGAATCGCGAGGGACAAAATCTGCCCCGTCTCTGGATCGGCTGTAAGAGAGAAATCACATCCGTCAAAGGACCCATGATAGGTATGATCTTCTTCGACTGTCAATACATCTGGACGGCAGGCATAATCCAATACCTGCTGCAAGACCAACGCAAAATTGGTCTGTGGCAGTGTGCAGACCTCGCTTTGCGCTTCCAACCCTGCATAGGCGACGCTGAACCCCTCGCCGCTCCAATAGTAGTCCATCCCAGCCAGATCTTCCGGCTGTAAAATCGAGACACGCAGGATTCCAGGGCCAGTGCGATTGACTTCACAGGTAACCTGTGTTTCCCCCGATGTGATCGCCGCTCTACAAGAGATATTGAACACTAAGTCTGCGGGTTCCAAGGGCTGCGTGGGTACGGTACATGCGGACAATAGGAAAGCAAGAAATGGAAATAGGAACAGCGCAGTCCTGCGCATGGACAACCCCCCGGTCTATCGTTCAATTTCTAAAAACAGCTCCGGAAGCTTTTCAATCATGTCCGAAGGCAACATCGCACATTTGGACAAGCGCTGTGCACAGCGATCACCAGCCATACCATGCAGATATACGCAGCCCGCTGCAGCTGTCAATGGCTGTACTCCCTGCGCAACGAAGGAAGCAATCATTCCTGCTAGAACATCGCCGCTTCCCGCCTTTGCCATACCGGGATTCCCCGTAATATTGAGAAACGCCTTTCCCTCCGGAGAAACTGCAATCGTGCCGGCCCCTTTGAGCACCAAAGTCACATGATGTTCCGCAGCAAAGCTGCGGGCATATTCCAAACGGTGTGCCTGAACATCCGCCACATTTGTTTTTAACAAGCGAGCCATCTCGCCGGGATGCGGCGTCATAACAACCGGTCCCTTTGCTGTTTTCAAAATATCTATATG
>DXYE01000237.1 GCA_019415985.1 Clostridiales bacterium | reverse complement strand
GTGTACGCAGCTCGTGGGAGGCGTCCGAGGTAAACTGCTGCTCCGCCTCGAAGGACCGGTCGAGCCGTTCAAACATCTCGTCAAAAGTGTTGGCCAGTCGGTGCAGCTCGTCGTTTCCCGGCCCGATGGCAATCCGCTTTTTCAGGTCCCGGCCGTTGCCGATTTCCGTTGCTGCCGCCGTAATTTGCTTTATCGGCCTCAAAGCTCTGCCGGCAATTATATAACCGCCTGCGATAGCAAAGAACAGAAGCAAGGGCATGCCGACCAAGGAAAGGCTTGCCACAGCAGACAGCTTGTCGTCCTCCTGATGCTTGGATACAACACCGCGCAGCCACAGCCCTTCCAATCCATCACCGGTAAGCTGCCGGTCAAAGACAAAATATTCCGCTCCCCGCACGGAAACGGAGTGGAAATTGCCGTCCTCCAACTCGACGGCGGAGGGTAGCGCGGCAGCCGGATTCTCTCCGTACAAGAGTTCACCCTCCTTCGTGTAAAGTGCAGCGGTAATGCCGTTGACCTCGTCCAAAAAATCGTTGTCGATCTCCAAAACTCCGTTTTGATAGGGGATATAATGGTTTCTGTCGCTGTCCTCTTCGGCATCGTTCACAGAGGCGTGATATTCCACCTCGCCTACATTGTCTTCAACTAACTCAATGAGGTTGTCCTTGACAATACGCTGAACAACTGTACGACCAACGGACAGAATGACCAGAAAAGTCAACGCTACCATCACCGCCAAAACTGCAGAAAACCATAAGGTAATCTTGGTGCGGACAGACATGCTTTTTTTCATATGCTTTCCCGCAGCACATATCCGCTGCCGCGCACCGTATGGATTAGCTTGTTGTCATACCCGTCGTCAATCTTTTTCCTAAGATAACGGATATACACGTCCACCACATTGGTGCCGCCTTCATATTCAAAATTCCAGATATGATTTTCAATTTTTTCGCGCGACAGCACAATGCCCTTGTTGTGCATCAGATATTCAAGCAAAGCGTATTCCTTGGCCGACAGTGTAATTTCATGACCGCTGCGTCGAACCGCATGTGCTGCGCAATCCATGGTCAGGTCGGCAATCGACAGTACATTGTTGACTGTACCGAAGGAATTACGGGTCATCGCCCGGAGCCGCGCCATCAATTCATCAAAAGAAAACGGCTTTATAAGATAATCATTTGCACCGCTGTCCAGTCCCTTTACCCTGTCAGTCACTGAATCTCGCGCCGTCAGAAACAGTACGGGATATGTTTTCCCTGACTGACGCATCAGGCGCAGTACTTCAAAGCCGTCCTTACCCGGCATCATGACATCCAAAATCACTGCGTCATAGTCTGCGGCAAAAAGATACTCCAGCGCTTCCTCACCGTCAAAGCAGCTATCTACACTGTATCCATCGGAAGAAAGCTTTTTTGTAATGATTTGGTTGAGGTCCCGTTCATCCTCTGCAAGTAAAACGCGCATGCTACACGCCCTCCTTTTTATAGAAGAATAATCGATAAAAATTAAAGTTTTATTAGTCCATACGGATTTGCATATATTTATTATATCATGATTACCCCGGCAGTTTGGATGACTGAGCTTGGCTCAGCGGGACAAATCTGCGGTGCACGGGCTCACGAAAGCTTTATGGTGATGTCATGCTGCGCCATGCACATTATATTATACCATATGCATGAAGCTTTCTACAACCCAACCGTGCTTTTACCATATGGATGCATTCCTTTCCTTATGAACAGGGACCTCCCCCGACGCCCAGCTTGTTCATCTTTATATGAATGTGCAGATCAAAGCGGAATGGCGCTTCTGTCCTAACCAGCATAATCCTATCGAACGGTACATCCTCTCTGTCGGTCCACTCGGTTCTCAATATTTGGCGGTTTCATATAGTCTATAGCTGCCAATTAGAAAGGATAAGGTTGTATATTACTTAAATAAATTATCGGTAATTTTATCTATGTGCTGCTAAACACTATTTCTATGTCTCTGAGAATATAGCAAGCAGCCGCGACAGGACAAAATTAGCGTAGCCTCTTGACCGGCAGTTTTCCTGCTGGTTTTTGTCTGCCGGAAAATGTATGTCAGCCTCGTCTTTTCATTGCCCAAAATAACATTTTGAATATCAATCTTTAAAAATACCCCTTGTAAACTTTACGTTTACAAGGGTAAAAAAGTGGCTACCTGTGTTAGGCGCGAACCAACACCCCTGCGATTAACAGGCTTGTTAACGATGCTTCCACTCTTTTTACACAATTTAGCGGGAATTATGGACTCTGCGGACGCTATGGAATCGGCTTAGATTCTTTCGGGTGAGAAGGATAAATATTAATTGAATCAGAACCGTTGAACATTTCAATAATCGGTTCCGTCTTCCCTTTCCAATGGAAACATGCGGATAACATCGGATGACGCTGATATATCCTGTCCCATATTTTTCCGATTTGATAAATATCCGTCCCTATAAGTTTTATTGTTATTTGTTCCGCATAATTTTCCGTATCAGGCTGCATAAGGGAGCTCATCAGAATCATTTTTTGCATATCAGATAAGGAAATACTTTGATTCATACGTTTTACTCCTTCTCACGGCATTAAATCATGCTATACTGAGTCTCCGCAATTTTCATCCCGATACAATATTTCTGCAGATAATATTTTATCAGCAGATACATCTCCCATTACTTGCTTTCTCGGATGCGCGGCTTTCTCTCCCGACAGGATTTCAAGCAAAGTTTTATCCGCAATATTCACATATGTATATTCAAACAAAAAGTGTTTACGAATTAAATTTTCAACAGCCGAACGATTAAATACCGCGTATCATGTCTGTAACGTCCTTTCGGTTTTCAATATTTTAGAACGTCCATTTCCGCATTTCCGACATGTTGATTTCTGAAAATATATGCATTAAATATTTCATTGCTGTCTATTCGTGTTTTTCTAAGTTATGGTGAAGTTAAATATTTCATTATATTCACAG
>DXYE01000236.1 GCA_019415985.1 Clostridiales bacterium | reverse complement strand
CGCCTGTCTGCGGAGAGTCATCGAGGTTTCCTGTTTCCTCGACCCACCATTTGAAGTCGGCAATCAAGTCCTTGTTCTGATAGTCATTGCCTACGCTTGTATCGAGATATGCTGTAATTTCGTAATACAGCTCGTCGGTGGTAGATTTCTTGGACGCCAATTTGTGCGTCAGACTTTCGGGCATATCCCGCATTAAACCGTCATACAGCATTTCGCCCGTGGTGAGCAGCCTGACCCGCACCTTCAACACTTCGGCTAATTTCTCATAACCGGGGCGGACGGTGGCTTTATAATGCACGGTGATTTTATCGTGATAGGACACCCGCACACGGAAGTATTTTGTTTCGCTGTCGCCGGGGAACATATTACCAACCTGAAACGGCGTGTTTTCCTCCGGTTGTTTATTGTAGAGTTCAACGGTCGTTGCTTTCTTTACTTCGGCGGTCGTGCTTTGCGTAGGGACGGCAGAGGAAGAAGCGGCGGCGGAGCTATCCGGTGTTTGCGTATAAGAGCCGTCCGGCTTCTCGGTGTCGCTGCTGTCGGGCGCTTGGCTATCGCTGCTGTCGGGCTTGGTCGTGTCCTCATCCGCTGTAATCAGATTATCCGGCACGGTGACGGTGGCGGCAGGGCGGCTTGCCAGCCTGTTATACAGGAGCGTTCCGCCGAGGGCGGTAAGGCTTATGCCGAGCAGAACAGCCAGCACGGTAATGACAATTTTAATTTTCTTTTTCTGCTCCATTCAGCCTTCACTCCCTTCGTTAAAAATGCCTGCTATGTCGGCGGGCTTGCCGATTTAATTCTTGTTTTCCTTCAAAACATCTTGATTGATATAATTTTTGACTACGCTGAAAATAATGCCGAAATTCGTTTCTGCCGCCGCCTCATCGCTTTCCTGCGGGTCATTGATTTGTTTCATGGCCATACCCAGCAGCGTATCGAGAATGTGATGCAGTATTGCTTTGACATTTGCAGTTTCAGGGAACGCCGGTTTCATCTTTTCGATCAATCCTGCGTAACGCTGCATATGCTCGGCATAAGAATACTTTTGAAATGAAGAGGAATAATAGTAACGAACATAGAACACCGTGTATCTTCGGCGGTTTATGATATGTTCCCAACAGCGCATAAATAGCACCCTACAGCGCATTTCATAGTCAATGCTTTGGTAGTGGAGAACCGGAAAATTATCCAGTATCGTTTTCAAAAAGCGTTCGTCCGAGGCGGCAAAGGCCTGGGCAATCAGATCGTCCTTGTTCTCGAAAAGATCGTAGAGATAGGCGACATTCACACCGGCAATTTTACAGATTTCAGCCGTTCGCAGATTCTCAAGTCCGTGTTCGGCTATGATCTGCACAGTCGCTTCTATCAGTTTTTCTTTTCTTTCGGCGGTTTTATCTACCTGCGACACAACTCTTACGGCCTCCTTTGTAAGAATAAGCACCTACTTATTCTGCCGGCAAAATAAATGCGGCTTAGTACCGCCTTTACCGAAGCTTTTCATAGAGTTTGGCACTCAACTAAAAACTCTACGCAAAAGCGCTGTTATGCCGCAGATTTTACTGTAAATAATAAAAATGACACAGAAGCTTGACTGCTTAAAATTCAAAGCCCCACCGCTGCCAGTTTGTCCATATTTGACCGTTTCAGCTCCATAGAGGAGTGAACATATCGCTCCAAGGTAATGGTTGTATTGGCGTGTCCCAACACTTCGGACAGCGATTTGATTTCAAATCCGACCTCCACGGCTCTGGTGGCGAAGGTGTGCCGGAGCGTGTGAGCGTGTACGCCCTCAAGCCCGCATTCTTTTGTATATTTTTCAATGCGGTATTGCAGGGAGCGCGGCTCCATATAATTCTCTGTGCCGGTAAGAATATAGGCGGCTGCATTGCGCACAGCAAACTGGCGGCACAGCGTTGCGGCGTAATCGGTCAGCGGAATGGTACGAACAGAGGTATCGCTTTTCGGTGCGCCGATCACCACTCGGGTGCGGGATTCACTCTCCATCACCGTATCGTGCAAGCGTTGTAATGTGGCAGTAATACGGATCGTCTGTTCTTTCAGGTCAATATTGCCCCATTTAAGAGCGCACAGTTCACCGATGCGCACGCCTGAAAGCAGCATAAGCAGTACGCCGAATTTGCAGGCATCGGTATCGGTCAATAAATATCGTACAAGTTGCGTTTGTTCATCACGGGAAAGGACGCGTGTTTCCCGGCGGCTTTCCTTCGGGTAGTTAATTTCAACCGCAGGAAAAATCCCCGGCAGTTGTGCGGCGGTATATTTCAATACACCGTGTAGCACAACTAAAATGTCATGTGCGGTTTTGACGGCAAGCTCATCCTCGAACAGCAGTTCACGGGTAAAGTCATCCACAACTCCTGTAGTAATTCCCAACGGAAAGCATCCGCCCAGCTTCGGCTTGATATGCTTTTCCAAAACCGTATCATACTTGATGTAGGTGGATTCCCGTATTTTGCTCTTTCGCAAGCGCAACCATTCGTTGCAGTAAAAAGCAAAGCGATGGCGTGTGTCGGTCTGCGGTGTCGGTTTGCCTGCAAGCAAAGCCGCCTTGTATTTTGTGACTTTTTCCTTTGCCTCCTTGTAGGTTTTACCGTAACAAAAGCCGTACTTGATTTTGCCGGACAGTTCATAGCCCTTGATATACCGAGCCTCCCACCGTCCGTCTTTTCTCTTGAAAATGTTTTCACCCTTCTTCATCGTTTGAAGCCTCCTATTTTTATTGTCCGATCGGACACCATATATTTTAGCAAGTAGAATTAACTGTTTTCTGACTGCGCACCGGACTGTCCATTCCTGTCGGGAAGATAGTGTTCGCTTATGGCGTGACGCTTCTCGGCAATCAAAATTCTGAAATTTTCTTGAAAAATGACAGAAATCAAACGAATTCACTTGATTTTTTCGAATAAAGGTGTTATAATCTCCTTGCATATATGAGTGAATAGCCCTCGCAGAGTGCCAAACTCTACGAAAATTTTGAGCCGTGGTTTACAAGACTGCGGCTCTTT
>DXYE01000235.1 GCA_019415985.1 Clostridiales bacterium | reverse complement strand
AACCCTGTTGCTGAGTTTACGCATTTCGTTTCACCCTCCAAAATTTCATTTCTTCATCCGGCCCTGAACATGCGATCAGGATGATAGGTCAACTTCAGCATAACGGATCCGCCTGCAAATATATATCGTTAATTTTCAATATCTATATTCAAAATTTTGAAACGCCGCATTCTCAGCCAAATGCTGCCGCTTCCCCTTGCGTTTTAACGCTTTTTGGGCGTCGGATGGGACGAAAAACTCGCACACCGGTTTCCAAACGGGCGCGTCAAACCGGCAAATCGCCGTTCTTAGTTTTCATCAGGCCGATGAATATCCCGGAAACGTCCCGGCGTTATACCGGTGTACTTTTTGAAAATACGGATAAATGTGTTGATGTTTTCATAACCTGTTTTCAAAGAAATATCCCCTACAGTATCGTTTGTGTGGATTAAAAACTCCTTGGCTTTTTCCATACGGAAAATGTTAATTCGCTCCAGCAGGCCGCAGCCGGATTGTCTCTTATAGGTGCTCGACAGCGTGGAAAAATGGATGCCAATGATGTCGGCAATATAGGCGACACTCAAATTTGGATCGCTGTATTTTTCCTCGATGATAGCCTCCACCTCTCTGAACAGCACATCCTGCGTATTGTCTTTCTGAGCGGAGAGTACGCTCTGCACCACTTTCAAGAAACCGCCTATCGTCTGCCTGAGCTGGGTGATATTGAAGCAGCTTTGTATGCCCTGTTCAATCGCATTTAGGCGGCCGTCCGTATCCTCGTCCCAAACATAAAGTTGCCGCATGTTTCCGCGCATGGCGTGGATCGTCTCTTCAATTAACAGTCTAGCCATCTCAAAGGTGACGCATTTCCCCTCTTGAATGATGGAAAGCATCTGGTCGAACAGGGATGCCAACTCGTCGCTATCCCAATTTTTATGGTTGTTGATCAGAAAATACTGTGTATTGATAAGATTGGCATAGTCAGATCGGGTAAACCGCTGCTGCTCTTCGGCTTGAGTATAGGTCATAATGGTTTGATTTTCCATCAGTTGCAGCTGGCGCAGCGCCTGCATAGCTTCCATAAAGCGGGGCGAAATCGTCTCCTCGATCGCTTGGATACTGCTGATACCCGCCTGAAGGTGACATTGCAGCTGTTCTTCGCAGACCCGGATGACCGTCTCCACTGCTGTTTTCAGATGCTCTTCGGTGACAACCTCTTTGAAATCTACCATGCTGACCACGCAATGGTTATAGGTTACGGTGTTGGTGTGATAAAAATCATGCAGAATATTATCCACAACGAATTGCAACAGCGCCCAATCGGCACCCTCTTCTTCCGAATCCACACCGATTTCAACCACGGAAAAAACCAGAAGCGCATAGTGGGTGTGAAAGAACAGCCGTCCCATCCCCATGCGCTCCATCAAATCCTTCGTCTCGGCACACTGGCTCTTCCCTATCAGCAGCCGGGAAAACGCATCGGAATAGATATTACGGCGATACTTGTTAAACATCAAATCGAGGCCACGTTTTTCAATCATAGCCCGGGCGACACGGTTATAATCTTTGTCCTTGTTTTGCAGTTCCTTTTGTACATTGATATCGGAGGATTCGTCCACAAGAGAAAGAACATCGGAGGTCCATTTCTCACGCTTGCGTAGGATCAACACAAGCGCCGCTACGGCGGCCACCGTCAAAATCCCGCAGCCACCCAGAATCACAGTAACTCCCCTGTTCGTCGTGAGTATATTTTGCGTACCCGGTGCGACCATCACATACTTATTTCCGCCTATGGCAGCATTGTATGCATAGGCATCAATATATTCCCCCCGATCGGTTCGCTGATATTGCGGATTCTTTCCCAAAAATAGATTATCGGCTTTCAGATTCGAGGGGATCAGTGCCCGTCGGGTGGAAAACAGCATCCGGCTGTCGCCGTCAATCAGATAGAACTCCTTATCCGGTTCGAGCGCCTGCAGCCCCGCACGCTCCCGGAATATATTCCGATTGAACAGAACGAGCAGTTTTCCCGTCTGTTCCAAGCTTTCTTGCGAATAGACGTTTATCATCAGGGCGAGCTGTTCCACCGTGGCGTTGTCGGTACGGATCTCGCTTTTAAGTGGTATAATTGTATATATGGCGTCGGTATAGTAGGGCTTGCGGACTTTGCCGATGTCCTCTTCCTCCAGATAATAAGACAAGGATCGCAGCGAGTCATCGCTGCTGTTGGCACGGATAAAACGCTCCCCCACCTCACCATACAGAAAAATATCAAAAATATAACTTTTTTTCTGCATGACACTGAAAAGCAGTTCCTGCACGCTTTGCAAATCGCCGGAGGTATTGGCGCAGAATCCGTTGATTAGACGGTTATCCTGCCGATTAATCAGCAAATCGAGTAGGGTCTGACTGGTTTCGTTCAACATTCCCTCTACGGAATGATGTATCGTATAAAATAGCTTTATATTTCCTTCATCCGCATATTTCTGCGTATTGTGTCTGTTTGAGAGATAAAAAATGCCGATAAAAACTCCAAAAGCAAACAGCCATACCACAAAAATAAGTACCGCCATCCGGAAACGCGTCCATCTTTTTATAGCCATTTTCCCCAAGCGTTCTCCTTTCGATCAAACAAGCTTTATGTGCCCGAACGCGGCTCCATCGATAATCTCGTATCCAATTCTATAACTTTTTATAAAAGCCGATTTCATAGCTTATTTGCTAAGAAATCGGCTCTTTTCATATACTTTTTGCCACTGATTCCCATGATAAAAAGCGTACATAAAGTTGGGAAACCGCTCTTGGAACGCAGCTGCGAACGGTCATATCCGGCTTCACTATAAGGATACCAAACCCCGTCGAAAAAAGCAACCTAACGCACGGCTCTTGGGACAGGCAATGTTTTCCGATTCCACTATCCCACAATGCCGGAACGCTCGATGCTTTCGGTAAATTTTCGCTGTACGATGAGATACACAACCAGCGGCGGAATAATAGTGAGCAGACATCCAGCCTGCATACGGGTGGTCAGCAGGGAATACTCGTCTGTCGACACGGTATCCCAC
>DXYE01000234.1 GCA_019415985.1 Clostridiales bacterium | reverse complement strand
CATTCATTTTATATGATAAAATATCTTAATCGCAATTATTAAAATTGTTTATCGATATATCATGCAATATTTGTCAGGTGTTTGAACTATAAAATAAATTGTCGGAAAGGAGCGTTAAAATAAATGAAATGGTCCAAATACGAAAAAATGGACGTGCCTGTGGCGATCCTCAATCTGCGCGGAACCGTGCTGTATAAGAATCCTGCGGCGCAAAAGCGTGTAGAAATTCGTTGCCGCGAAAAGGCTGTTTCCTATGTCACACGTCAAACGCTGCCCGATTATCTTAAAATTTTAGAAGAAAAGTCAGTCGGTCTTATAAAAATTGCCGTCAATAACCTTCCCATGACGGCTACAATGTGCTATACTGTAGTTGAGGGTGAAGAATGCTTCCTTCTGTATTTTGCTACGCCCCCGCGTGAAGAGAACGAGGAACTGGCACAATATGCGGAAGAAATGCTGTCCGAAATTGCAAATTGCTTTGCTCTTTTGTATGCAGCGGAGGATTTGATAGATGAGGATACGCTGACGGAAGGTGCCAAAAGATATTATAATATCATCTATAAAAACAGTGTAAAGCTTCGCTATCTGATTACCGCGCTGTCTGCCTATTATCACATGAGCATCTCCGAGGATAACATCGACGAAGAACTTTGTGACGTGAAAAAGCTGGTTGACTGTATCACCAACTGTCTATCCAGGTACTCTGACATCAATCGTGAATTCGTCAAATTTTTCATCGATGACGGCGCACCGGTAAACTATCTTTGTTATACTGACGGGTACGCACTGACGAAAGCCCTGATTCCGCTGATCTTCTGTGCCGTTTACAGCGCACCGGATAGGAAAGCAACCGTGCGTTTGTCCTACGATGAGAATTATGTACGGATTTCCATTGAGTTCCGCGGACTCGGCATATCTGAGGAACGGCTGCGGAACAGCATCGGCGATCTCGACGAAGTGCCCGACGTCAAGAATTTGGTATTTCGTTATCTGATGCTGCCAAAATATCAGGAAAAGCACGGCTGGCGGGTACAGACGAGTATCGAGCATGCAGCAGACAACAATCCGGTGAAGCAGATGAACCGTATTACCTTGTCTATTAGTAAAAAGATGCCGGACAGAACCAATGTGCGCAGCAAAAGTTTTTTTGTAGACAGTAATATGGAAAAAATTCGACAGGCTACGGACGCGGACGTGATCTATTTTCTTCGCGGAAAAAGGTGAAGAAAGAAGACCGACATGAAGGAAAGCTGTAAAAAAGCCCACGATATCAAAAAAGGAGGAGGGACAGCGCGTGGAGCGGTGTCCGGAATCAAAGATGAAATGTCCAGCATGCGGTCATACGGAAAGTAAGGTTATAGATTCGCGGCCAACAGATGAATTTACAAGCATCCGGCGTCGTCGAGAGTGTATGGCTTGTCAAAGGCGATTCACCACGTATGAAATCATCGACGCCATACCGATGACGGTGATCAAAAAGGACGGCTCAAAGGAGCTGTTCGACAGGAACAAGATTTTCGTAGGTCTGATGAAGGCATGCGATAAACGCTCCGTATCCAGGGACCAAATGGAGGCGCTTGTCAGTGAAATTGAAAATGAGCTGCAGAACTCTCTGAAAACCGAGTATCAGAGCAAGGATATCGGAGATCTGGTTATGAAAAAGCTCAAGGAACTGGACGAAGTGGCCTATGTCCGTTTTGCGTCGGTGCATCGTCAGTTCAAGGACCTTGAAAGCTTTATGAGCGAGCTTCAGGAGATGAAAAACGAAAAGGTTCAGCGCGATGCCCAGCCAAACTGACACAGATAAAAAGGCTGACTCAAGAGGGGAGCCGTGGGGATGCACCCGATGCAAATCATTGGGCGCATCTCTACGGCTCCTTGGTCCGATGAGATGAGAGCATCGGAGCCGCCTGAATGTATTTCTTTTACTTGGCCTGAAGTGTTACAGTGAGAAAAGGATTCCTCACAACAGCCCCCTGTCGCAGAATGATCGGTTGAGGCGTTTACTGAGGGAAGGTCAGTATTTCCATGAGGAACAAGGAATTGTGAAGAAGCTTCGTCGGTGTCCGTCGGCTTTATAGGCAGACGTTGTCGTTCTGCCAGGGAATGTCTCTTTGAGCGCCGAACTCTATACCGCTTTGCGTATGGCAAATTTCGTCATAAGAAACATAGAGCACCCGCGGAAGAGTGTTTCTCGGCAAGGCGCTTATTTCTGTTTATTTTATATATTTTTTATCATACATCAGCAAGCGGTGAATTGCGCGGTAGCTTACAAATACTATAACACGAAATGCTTTTTTGGTCATACCGTTTCTCAATGTAAACCACCGGGAACGCATAAATAACCAAATTTTTCGTAAGTATACCTGGTCTCGGCATAACTTTCTGTCTGATTTTATGCTGTAAATACCAAATATTTAAATTTTATTGAACTTTAATACGTATTATCAAAGAGGATCGGGATATAGTTGGAAACTCGTTTCGAGAGCTTTTACTTGTTGATTGGCAGCGTTTTTACCTCGTAAAAGCAGTCTTAATTCCAAGACAATGTATACAATAGATATGCCACACTCATTATACTATGGAAAACCCCCCGGTTTGGGATGCTGAGCTTTGCTCAGTCAGACAAAATCTGCAGCGCACGGCGCTCTGCAGCTTTACAGTGATGAAAAATTATGTCGTGCGCATAATTCAAAAAAAGAAAACGCTCGGGAACGCTCGGGATTTCCCCCGATGGTGCGGTTTCGGTGATCTCACAAAAAAGTTTTAATCAGGCGCAGAAGATTTTCTGCAGCAAAGGATAGGTTTTCCTCACTCTTATATCTGCTGACAGAAAAATCTTCCGGCATGCGGTTGATGGAAAAGGCCGCTGTGACGCCTAGAGAATCCAGGCAGTCCGTTTCCGCTTCGATTCCGCCGGCAAGGACAATAACCGGTACACCGTATCTGCCCGCACGGCTGGCAACACCGGCGATGACCTTGCCCCGCAGGCTCTGACTGTCCAACTTTCCTTCACCGGTAATAACGAGCGCCGCATCCTGTATTTTTCTGTCAAAATCGGAGGCGTCCAGCACCGTTT
>DXYE01000233.1 GCA_019415985.1 Clostridiales bacterium | reverse complement strand
TCTACCTTGATGGCGCAGTTTTCTTTCATTTCCGTTCCACATCTGAGACACTTTCTCATAAATAAATCCTCCGTTTCTTTTTATGGATTTCCGGCAGTAAAGCCGCCCCGTTATGTTCTAAGTCTAAAGGTTTTCGGCGCAAGGCGGTATACCAAAATGCTGGCGACAATGCTGTAAAGCACACAGAATACAATAGTCATTATTCCAAATATCATAATCGGCATACGCAGCCGCATAAGGGCAAAGCAGATGACATAGGTTACTGACAAAACGATCCGGTATGTGCCGCTTTTCAGCTCCGTCCCTGCGTTATAAGGCTGGAGCAGATAGTAAATCGTCAGGTAATGAATCGAGAAAAACAGGCTCATACACAGGATGGAAACAACCAGCACTACATAGTTCAGCGGATTGTCCGTCCCTCCGGTGGCAAACAGGATCAGCGCCAGTCCGATACCGATCACGAGCGCCGGAACAGCGTTGATTTTCATAATCTCACGCAGGCGAATCTGAAACAGCCGCAGGATAAAGCTCGGCTGCTTATAAAACGAATAGGTCAGCAGGCTGTGATCGCAGTTCATAAAAAGCGCCTGTGTAAAGTTCGTGCCACGGTTGATAGCGTACATTATAAATACAAAGTACGGAAGCCAAGTCATCACGATTTCGTTAATGACGGTTTTTTCTTCGGGCAGCAGATAGACGCCTGCCAGCACGGCGGCGACAAGGAAAGCGCACACATAGGAAATCTTCTTTGTCGAGTTCCAGAGTATCTTTTTATGCCTTTTGATAAACAGCTCATTCAGATACTCGAAGCCCTTGCGGTTGCTGCTAATGGAAGTATCTGCGGATATTTTCTTTTCATTTGCCTGTTTGATAAGCTTTGTCTGTGCCGTGCTGTCCATCTGATTGGTCAATCCGGCTAATAATTCCTTGTTGATTGCGTAATAATCACGGAAGGTAGTGAGCCTTGTGATACTTGCCATACCAAGGGGAATACACGCTAAAAATATAACCATTGGTACGACCGCAGGCAAAGCAAAACCAAAGGCGGGCGGAGCATAGGCTGCGGCTAAAAGCAGGGCGATACAGCACCACACATATTTGGACAGCTTATTTTCGTTGTAGCCAAATCCCCTTTTCTCATAATCCCACAGGGTAACAGCCGCCGCAAACAGCTTCATACCCGCTATGCAAAGGGGCAGGAGCAGACAAAACCACAAAGGTACGCCTCTGTCCATACCGAACAGAATCGTAAAGGGCAAAAAGCCCACAACGACCTTCAGGATGGAGTAGAAATAGTTTACAAGCGTATATTCTCGTGCGTCCATTTTCATCAGGATCATCGCATAATATTTATCCTTTGTCGGATTGAAAAGGTGTGTGTTTACAAAGCTGCCGATTACCGTGAGAATCAGCAGGATATGCAGGAACACCTCATTCTCCGGCAGTCCGTTATAAAGGATACCGATACCGCATACCATCGTGATAAAGTAAAGGAACTTGCCGAGGAATACAGAAACGATTTCCCACAGCACGGACAAAATGTTTGCAAAGATTTTCAGCCCCTTTACCTGATACAGCGTTGCCGGAAGCAGCCGCTTTACGAGCGGTATCTGCTTTAAGGAAAACAGGACACCGTTGACACGGTATGTATTTTTCAGGGAAAAAGATATTTTAAGCGTCTTATTCATTTCCTTCCTCCCTGAGTGCCGCAATGATTTTATCCTTAAATTCCCTGCTGTCCAGATCGGTTTTCTCCACGACCTCCAGTTCGCCGTGATTAAGCAGCACAATCTCATCGCAGAGGTCAAGCGCCAAATCCATAATATGAGTGGAGAAAATGGTAATGCGGTCTTGTTTCAGTGAACGGAGCAGTTGTTTCATTTCTTCCGCCACAACCACATCAAGGGATGTCAAAGGCTCGTCGAGCAGCAGGATATTCGGCTGAGCGATGATATTGATGAGCATTTGCATTTTGTTTTTCATACCGTGGGAGTAGTCCTTGAGCAGTTTATCCCTGTCCTCCGGCTCAATACTCATATAATCGAAATACTCGTCAATGCTTTTCGGATTTTTGATAGACTTCTCGTTGATGTCCATAAAGAATTTCAAAAACTCCCTGCCTGTAAGAAACTCCGGCACGGTCGGGGTAGAGAGTACATATCCGATGTCCTCTGCGGACACCTCACGGCGGACGCCGTTTTCATCTTCTATATAGAAATTGCCGCTATCCGCCTTCAAATCCCTGTTCAGGCAGTTAAACAGCGTTGTTTTTCCAGCGCCGTTTCTGCCGAGCAGCCCATAAATTTTCCCTTCATCAAAAGTAAAATCAATATCTCTGAGAACTTCCTTTTTCTCAAAGCTTTTTGACAAATGCTCAATTACAAATTTCATAATATCCTCCGTCACATCTTATGCTGGTAATATGCCATCAAAATAAAATCAAGGATTGTTTTAAGCAGGAAAGCGCCTACAAGAGTAAGAACAATCCATAGTGGTGCGTCGAAAAAAATACATACCCAAGCGCCTGCCATCAGCAGCCAGTGCAGTATCTCGCCGGATATTGCCTGTGCTTTGCTGCGAATGAGCTGATTGCGCTCGTCTTTTTCTTCAATTTCATTGATTTTCATCAAATCAGGATTTTTTGCGCCCCACAGACCGACACACCATTTCGCAGTCCCATAGCCGAACAATCCGGCACCTATCCCGATCATCGCTCCGCTTTGCGAATCACTTAAATAGTCCTGTAAAAGAAACTTTGCGATCAGAGCTAAAGCAATGCCGATAATACCGATTGCAAGATACATTCCGGTTTTCTTTTTCATTGCTTTCCCTCCTCGTAAATAAAAATATCTTCAATACTCATATTAAAATACCGTGCAAGCTTAAACGCCAATATAATCGAAGGATTATATCGTCCGTTTTCCAACGAGCCGATAGTCTGCCGAGATACTTCCAGGGCGGCAGCCAGTTCTTCCTGCTTGATTCCCCGTTCTTTCCGGATTTCCTCTAAACGGTTTTTCACGGTGCGCCTCCTTTCTATGGAAAGCCAGCTTTCCATATCTCTATTATAGCAAAGAGGGCGCAAATGTCAAGTATACTTTCC
>DXYE01000232.1 GCA_019415985.1 Clostridiales bacterium | reverse complement strand
GACGTATGTGCGCAACCCGAAATCGCGTCAGGATATCCCCGACCATCTGCTCGATTCGGATGGAAACATCCACCTATGCAGCGCCATTTCCGCGCTGATGGAGGGGACGAACGGCCGCGAGCCGACCGTTCCATTCGGTCTTTGACGATTATACGCAGTTTCGCGAAACGGGCTACGATTTCGTGACGATGGCGCAGTCCCCGCGCTACGCGCCTGCCTCGGCCGACCGCATCATGCGGCTGCTGGAGCCGTATGTGATGAAAATCGACGGCTGACCCGCGAAAAAACGGCAAGAAACCAAGCGAAACGGAAAAAATCATCTTTTTTTCAAAAGAAGGGTTATAATTTCCATATTTGTACATAAAATGCAGTGTATAAAAAAGATCGTGTCGGATTGAACCTTTGAGGATTGCGTTTGAAGCCGCCCGGCGGAGAAAAATTCGGATTACAGGAGGGTGCCTAACATGGATACGGTACGTGTGGTCGTTGCGGACGACAATATACAGCTCAGGGATATGGTCGCGGAGTATTTGCAGGAGCAGAACGGCATTGAAGTGGTCGGCACGGCGGGCGACGGCGTGGAGACGCTGCGGCTGGTGACGGAATGTGAGCCGGATGTTTTGGTCTGCGATCTGATTATGCCGCAGATGGACGGTTATGCCGTTCTGGAACGGCTTCAGGCGATGAAGCTGTCCAAGCAGCCGGGCGTGATCGCGCTGACGGCGCTGGGACGCGACGATTTCATTTCCCGCGCGGTGAATCTCGGCGTGAACTATTATATGGTCAAGCCGTTTGATTTTATGATGCTCGCCCAGCGCGTGTATGAGGCGGCGGGGGAGAGCCTGCGCGCCGAAGCCATCAGCGCGAAGATGATTAAGCAGCAGGGCGGCAAAACGGGCGGCGAGACGCTGGAGGAGCGCATCGCGAACCTGTTTTTGACGGTCGGCATCCCGGCGCACATCAAGGGCTATCAGTATCTGCGCGAGGCGGTGCGCATGGTGATGGATAACCCGGAACTGATGGGGCGCATCACCAAGGAGCTTTATCCCGGCATTGCCCACCGCTTCGGCACGACGTCCAGCAAGGTGGAACGCGCGATTCGCCACGCCATCGAGGTGGCGTGGAACCGCGGGCGCATCGACGCGCTGGACGAGGCCTTCGGCAAGAACGTCTGCGCGCTGGATGATAAGCCGACAAACGGCGAGTTTATCGCGCTGGTCGCGGATCGGCTCGGCGCGGGGAAGAGCGCGTAAGCGCGTTTTCTGCCGAAAAAGGGACGGTTTTGCCCCCGATGCGCGAAGGAGAACAGATAAAGAGCGAACGCATTCCGTTACGTTCGCTCTTTTCATATACCTGTAAAAAATTATTCCCTGAAATCAAAAAGCTGTTTGGGTGTGATCTCCAAGACTTCGCAGAGTTTGAATATCACATCAAAAGAAACGCCGACATTTCCAAGTTCAATGGCACTGATGTGGCTTCGGTCAATATCGGCCAGTTCGGCCAGTTTCATTTGGGTCAAGCGTTTTTTCTTTCGGTAATAAACGACGTTCAGCCCGAATTGCTCGTAGAACTTTTTGTATTCCGGTTTCATATTCTCACCTCGCTTTATTTTAGGTGAGAAAAAATGATAAATAAACCTTGTGAAAATCACATAATGTTGTTGACACAAATCAAATAAGGCGTTAGAATGATAATAGAACAGTTGAAAGATCGGGTATAGGGGAGGGAAAAGAGTGGCCGAGAAAGATTGTCAAGAAAACTGGAAGGGAAAGGAGAGCACAAAGAGATATTTACTCAATACGAATTCAAAAAAGATTCATGATTTGGAGAATATCGATGGAAGATGCAAAATCAGTTGTATGAGGGAAGAATACAAGCAGTTTTTTGATACGTTAGAAGAAGCGATGAGTTTTCCAAGTAAGGAAAATCCGTTGGGAAAAACATGCAAATTTTGCATAATAAGGAGATAAAAAATGGAAAAGAATATGAAAAAAATCATACTTTTTACGATTTGTTTGGCAGTGGGCGGCGTATTGTATTGGCAATATGGATATGTCGAGCCATTGCAAAAAGCTCAGTATTACACAAGAATTGAATTGTATCAGCTAGCAGAAAATATTTATTCGAAAATGATTCAAACGTCTGAAGTGTCAAGATTGAGAGCCAACAATAAGAGCCTTTTGCTTTACTATAACAGTGAAGCAGGAATAGCAGAACGGATTCTGAAAAATGAGAAACAAGAGATGGAAAGACTGAGACAGGAAAGAATAGCAAGTGAAAGTGCATATATTGTATTGGATATTTCAGATGTTAAAATTGAAAGTAATTCTTTGTATGTGACGTGTACAGGAAAAATTACGAATAACGGAAAGAACACATATAAGTACGTTCGAGTAAAAGGCGCATTTCGGAATGCAGCAGGAACAACAGTAGATACATCGTCGGGATATGCGGTTGGATCAGAGGGATTAGCGCCAAATGAATCATCGTCGTTTACGCTATCTGTAAAGAAAGATTCAAGTATAAAATCGTGTTATGTAAGCCTGACAGACTATAAGGTGGAATAATTGAAAACTAAAAAAGAAGAAGGATAATTATGGGTAGTCCGAAAAAAACGAATTTGAAGATGAGAAAATAGAGGAAATAACTGCGTGGAAAAGAAAAGATGGGAAGGTTGAGACTATAAGGGAATATTCGATTATCTCAAATGCTATGTTTTTTTATAGACGGACGAAGTATACAGGTTGACTGCATAATCATGCAAATTTTATATTCGCACCTCTGCCGACGCGGCTTCCCCTCCGCGCCGGTATTTTTCTTTACAGCGAATCCCATCGCTTTTTTTGTCCGTAAGCCTTGCCAATTTCGCGGTTAGAGGGTACAATAGACAATGTGTAGATAGGAGTATGAGCATGCAGGAAACGTTTGTCGGCCGCCTACGAGGCGCGTGCGCCGTTTTGCCGGGCAGTCATGTGCTGGTTGCGGTCAGCGGCGGCGCGGATTCGACGGCGCTGCTTTGTTTTTTCTGCGAAATTCGGGAAACATACCCGATTTCCGTCTCCTGCGCACATGTGGAGCATGGCATTCGCGGCGCGGCCTCGGAGGAGGACATGCGCTT
>DXYE01000231.1 GCA_019415985.1 Clostridiales bacterium | reverse complement strand
GGATTTTGTCGGGGTGAATCGGCGGCAAAATGAATCGGGTGTGTTGCGGGGCGGTTAATCTTTCAGGGATGATCCACGGCGAGGCAGTGTTCAAAATGAACACGACCACATCTTGTGGATGGTTTCAAACCAATCCACAAAATCGGTGGGATTTGTGACAGAGAATATCATGGTTTGCAGGGTGCGTCAAGATAGTTTTGTGAAATTTATTGCGATAAAGTTGTGATAGTAGGACTTATCTACCGGAAATTGAAGCATCTTACAAAGAATTTGTGTGCACAAATTGGAAAATCAGCACATCTGTGCTATACTCAAAGCAGAATTTGTTGAGCTAAAACGGAGGTATTGAACCATGGCAGAGAAAAACACCGCCGACATTGGATTCGAAAAGCAGATTTGGAATGCTGCCTGCGTGCTTCGGGGCAATATGGATGCTTCAGAGTATAAGGGTGTCGTCCTTGGTCTTATTTTCCTGAAATATATTTCGGATCGTTTTGAAGATAAGTACAATCAGCTGGTTGCAGACGGTGATGGCTTTGAGGAAGATCGTGACGAGTACACATCGGAGGGAATCTTCTTTGTGCCTGCTGGTGCGCGTTGGAGCGATGTTTCTGCAAAGGCACATGACCCGGAAATCGGTCAGGTAATTGACGATGCAATGCGCGCTATCGAAAAAGAAAACGTGCGCCTGAAGGATATCCTGCCGAAAAATTTCGCACGCCAGGAACTGGATAAACGGCGGTTGGGCGAAGTCGTTGACCTGTTTACGAACATCAAAATGATTGAACACGGCAGCGAAAAGGACATTCTGGGACGCACTTATGAATACTGTCTGTCGATGTTTGCAGAGCAGGAAGGAAAGCGCGGAGGCGAGTTCTTTACGCCGTCCTGTGTTGTGCGGACGCTGGTGGAAGTGCTACAACCGTTTAAGGGACGAGTGTATGACCCTTGCTGCGGCAGCGGCGGTATGTTTGTTCAGTCTGCAAAATTTGTAGAGAACCATAGTGGAAATATCAACGATATCTCGATTTATGGACAGGATTCCAACCCGACCACATGGAAACTGGCGCAGATGAACCTTGCCATTCGTGGCATTGAACCCGACCTTGGAAAGTATGCGGCGGATACATTCCTTGACGACCAGCACCCGACCATGCGGGCAGACTATATCATGGCGAATCCACCTTTCAACCTGTCCAACTGGGGCGCAGAGCAGCTCAAAGATGATGTGCGTTGGCAATATGGTATGCCGCCGGCTGGCAATGCCAACTTTGCATGGCTTCAGCACATGATTTATCACCTTGCGCCCGGCGGTCGGATGGGCATGGTTTTGGCAAACGGTTCCCTGTCCTCCCAGTCCGGCGGTGAGGGCGAGATTCGCAAGAACATTGTGAATGCTGATTTGGTGGACTGCATTATTGCCATGCCAACGCAGCTTTTCTATACGACCCAGATTCCCGTTTCGCTCTGGTTCATCTCCAAACGGAAAAAGCAGCCCAGCAAAACTCTGTTCATTGACGCTCGGAAGATGGGTGTTATGGTAAGCCGCAAGTTGCGTGAATTGACGGATGGGACAAAAGAAGAATACAAAAATGAAGATGGCACATTAAAAAATGACATCAAAAAGATTGCCGACACCTACAACGCCTATGTTGCGGGTACATTGGAGAATGTAAAGGGTTTCTGTGCTGCTGCCACCACAGAAGAAATTGCAAAGCAGGACTACATTTTGACACCGGGGCGTTACGTTGGCATCGAGGAACAGCAGGACGATGGCGAACCCTTTGAGGAAAAAATGGCACGCCTGACTTCGGAACTGTCGGATTTGTTCGTACAGTCGCACAAACTGGAAGCGGAAATCAAGGAGAAGCTGGGGGCGATTGGATATGAAATCTGAGTGGAGAACAGTTGCATTGGGAAGTGTTGCTGATCTTACAGTTGGTTTTGTTGGAACAATGGCAAGCAATTATACAGAAACAGGTATCCCATTTTTGCGTTCAACAAATATAGAACCGTTTGATATAAAGCTCGATGATATAAAATATATATCTTCGAATTTCAATGAGTCATTAAGAAAGTCTGAGTTACATCCTAATGATGTTGTAATCGTCCGCACAGGAACCCCCGGGGCATGTGCTGTAATACCGGCTGGCGTGAAAGCATGGAACTGTTCCGATTTGGTGATTGTTCGTCCCCATAGAAATAAACTGAATCCATTGTTTTTAGCATCATATGTTAATTTAGCTAGTGGAGTTATCAATACACAATTAGTGGGAGCTGTTCAACAGCACTACAATGTTGGGGCAGCAAAGAAAATGCAAATTCCGCTTCCCCCGATTGGCGAACAAGATAAAATAGCATCAATCATTGGAATGTTGAATAAGAAAATTACAATAAACTCGAAGATAAACGATAATTTAGCGGCTTAGAGCTGAATACTCGCGATATCAATTGCGCCAGACATTAGTTTAGGTAACAGACTATCTCTTAGCATAGCAAGTGAATGATTTTGCTCTTCCAAGATTTTTTGTTGTGCAAAGATTGGCGCACAGAAACTATTAAATTGGTCAAGTGTGTTCCGATCAGGAATGATGGCGGGGATATTCTTCATGGCACTTCCTGAAATTTCTTTGAATGTCGAGCCTGATGCTGCACTCTCAATAACCGGAAGACTGTGTTTCAAGAAAAAGTATACAAACGCTGTTCCAATTTCCGAGTAAGGTATAACAGACTTAAAGCCTTGATTGGTTGTAACTTCATTAGATGCAATTGCAATATATCCGATGGGAGCACGTGATGAAAACAATACTGTACCTTTGGGCATGACTGTTGCACTGCTGTTCTTCAAACCAAGTTCTGTGATATCATTTTCGCCATGAGATATGAATTTGGACTTGTTGATAGATAAATCTTTTGGCGTTATCCACGCAATACCATTATTGGTATAGTATTCAGGCTTGGTTTTTGAAGGCGTACTACCGCCCACAACAGTTCCAAGGTCACTTATTGTGCTGATTTGCCACACGGGATTTGCATTGTTGATAAATAATTCTTGAAAATAGGTGGCGGCTTGCTGCTCTAAATTATCGTTTACCAGAATTTCAATAACTCTCACCAGTGGCG
>DXYE01000230.1 GCA_019415985.1 Clostridiales bacterium | reverse complement strand
TTTCTCTTTCCTTATGCCCGGTTTCCCTTCTGTTCTTAACATCCTTATTAAGCAGGAGGGAAACCGATATCCCATTTATAATTATAATATGGAATGCCGTTTATCTTCAAGCGTTTTAAATTCTTTTTTCTTTCTCACGCATAACGCTTAATAATTTCGTTTTGCGTTCCTTCATCGAGCTCTATGAAACGCGTGCTGAATCCGCCGACTCTGACAATCAGATCGCCATGACGTTCCGGGTGCTCCTTCGCATCCAGCATTTCTTCGCGGGATGCCGTTGTAATCTGTGCCATTTGACCGCCGTTCATCATGTAGGAGGTCATGAGGGCTTCGATCTTTTTGCGCTGCTCCTCTGTTTTTGTGAAATCCTTCGGAATCAGCACATTCAGCGTTGTACCGCCAACACCTTTTTTCAATGGAAGCTTTTCCACCGAATTGAGCATAGCCGTAAGACCATTCTTGTCCGCGCCGGTTCTCGGACCGATAGTGTTGCCGAGTTCCTCGCCCGTATGGCGTCCATCGGGAAGTGCCCAAGTATTGCGGCCAAATGAAATACCGCCCTGCAGCAGGGAGCAGGCCCCCATAAACTTTCCGCCCCGAACAGACTTGTATTTACCGATTTCTGTCCAGAATGCATCCAGAATACGGCTCATATATTCATCTGCCAGCGGGTCGTCATTGCCGTATTTCGGCGCAAGATTCAACAGCATTTGTCTTTCTTTTTCGTAACCGTCAAAATCTGCTGCGATTGCGGCTTCCAGCGTTTCGGGTGTAATTTTTTTCTCTTCAAACACGAGGCGGTGAATCGCCGCAAAGGAGTCTGCCACAGCGGATGCACCTGCGGTTTCAACCACTCCGTAATTATAGACGGAGCCGCCGCCGTCGAGGTTAACGCCGCGGGAAATACAGTCGTCAGTAAACAACGATTTCACAAGCTTGGAAAGGTTTGCATTTCTGATCTCCTGACCGCGGTTGCAGAGGGTAATAAAATGCTTGGTAAGATAACGCATTTGATCCAAAAATGCATTCCACAGATCATCTATGCTTTTAAACTTCGGAAGATAACCGGTGTGCAGACCTACTTGACAGTCATCAAAGCGATCTTTACCGTCGTTTATGGTGTATTCAAAGACTTTGGCCAGATTAAAGACGCCGTCTTCGCAGCCGAAGTTGCTCCTTCCGGGAATCTCAATTTCCTGGCAGCCAAGTGTTGTATAATCCCTTGCATCCTCCAGCGAGACACCGTATTCCATGAGCCCTTCGATAACAAGCTTATCGCTGACAAGTGTCGGATCCGACATTCCCTCGGACCACATTTTTACAATCAGTTGCATCAACTCAGGCGGTGAATCCTCGTGAATTCTGGCACAGAGACGCGGATGAACGGAGTGCAGACGCCGCGCAAGCTGAAGAAACAGGAATGTAAGCTCATTGGTCGCATCCGAACCGTCTTCCGGCCTTACACCGCCGAGCGGGATGTTGTGCACACCGTGCTCCATAAATTTGAGAAACAGCGCAGCCGTAATATCTTCGGCCGGGAAAACATCGGCTTTCTCGATAGCTTTTTTATAGAAAGGATAGAGATATTGATCGGTTCTGCCGACACAATCCACCCAATCCCAAAGGGAGTAGAACCAGGTAAGCTGAGCAGCCTGATAAAAGGTTTGGGGTTTGTCAAAAGAAATAGCGCGGCAATTTTCCGCAATACGGCGGAAACGGAGAGCTTTCGCACCGTCATCTGTCAAAGAAGCCAGCTCATCAGCCTTTTCCGCATACAAGAGCATATAATCGGTAAGCCCGTGAAGAAGGATCTCCATGGCGCGATAAAGCGTCAGCTTTTCCTCGTCATTTGTATTAGCGGCATATTTGCGAACATCCGCAAGGGTTCCGCCGATACCTCTGGAAAGGAGGCGCGGATAATTGGGCACTGTATGTCCCTGATATCCGCCCGCATTCCAGAGCCTTCCCAGCGATGGCATAACCTTTTTACCAAAAATACGTTCACTTTCAGCTTCAACATGTTTCCAGTCGAGCGGGAAAAGACGCGATCTCTGCGCCTCAATCCGAGCACGAATATTATCGGCATTTTCCTTATAAGGTGATGAATTCAACGCCCAGTGGTTAAAACCGATACCCCAGCTGAAATGCTCATACAGCGGCCGCTGTGGACGCGGAACACCGACAAGCAAATCTTCCTCGTAAATAATGACGGGAGCTGTCAGCCAGGAATCTACAATTCCCTGTGCAAGACATTCGGCATAAGGAGCGTCCGGCATACGCTCGAAAGCCTCCAATATAGGAGTTTTGCCGTCCGGATCAGGACCGGTCCAGGTTCCTTCACGTACACTCTGAGGCTTGAGACGCGCAACTACGCTCTCGCTGAGCACGGCTAATGCAGGGGAAAAATTCAGCATTTCCTCGGTGCTTCTATAATCTTTCATATAATCACTCCTTTGCAAGAAAACCAATTTAAAAATTTAATTAAAAACCATCCCACAAAAAAAGCTGACGACCGATCTGCATAAGATAATGAGCTTTAGGATATCTTTACGGAACAGTTTGCCAGTTCTTGCAGCTGCGCACAAAGTGTTTTGATATCGACACCCGTCTTATCAGGCATTACAAATGCCGGTTCCTGCCCCAAACGCTCGGATTTCGATATACCCAAAGCATGATACGGCTCCAAATGCACCTCCCGAATACAGTCGAATTCAAATGTCAGAGAAGCAATAGCCTGTATATGAGATGCATGATCGTTGATGCTTGGAATAATGGGACATCTTAGCATGATCTCTTTACCGTTACTGTTCAGGGCACGCAGATTATCAAGGATCACTGACAACGGAACGCCTGTTGTCTTCTGATGCAGCGCCTCTTCGGATACCTTGAAATCATAGAGAAACAAATCGATCCACTTTGACACACGCAGGAGCGTGTCCTTCGACGCAAAACCGCTTGTTTCCATACAGGTATGGAGCCCTTCCTTCTTTGCCAGACGGAGCAGTTCCTCGGAAAAGGCTGGCTGAAACAGGGGCTCTCCTCCTGATAGTGTAAGCCCCCCACCGCTCTCATCAAAAAAAGCTTTGTCTTTCAGAACCTCGTCAATGACTTCCCGTGCCGTTTTTTCAGTTCCGGCGAGTGTGAGGGCTCCTGTCGGACAGACTGCCGCACAC
>DXYE01000023.1:10506-30390 GCA_019415985.1 Clostridiales bacterium | reverse complement strand
CTGCCGGTTATGATGTATCAGGAAGTCATCGGGCGTCTGGATTTCTCCCGAGGGACGGTGCTGGGCGCCGTTCTTCTGATACCGGCTGTCATTGCGTTTCTCTTTGATCTGTTATGCCGCGATCAGCATAACGGACAGTTTCAGACGAAACCTTTTGAGCCGAAGTCCAGTATTCTTGGCAAGACTGCTGCCTACGCACTCTGCACTGTGACCTCGGCGGCTGTGCTGACCCCGCTGATTTCTTTTGTGATGCTGACCCTGGCGAATCGGTATCCGGTGGATCTGTCCGTCAGCTTCCGGCATATCCGCGCGGCTATGGAAAAGGGCGCCGGGATGTATCTGGGCAATTCCGTGGTGATCAGCATGGCTGTGGCTGCGTCGGGGATTATCATGGCTTTTTTATGCGCTTATCTGACCTCAAGAACGGGAGGCAGGGCGGTAAAGGCGCTGCATTTGGTCTCTCTGCTCTCTTTAGCCGTTCCCGGAGTCGTTCTCGGTCTCTCTTACGTATTTTTCTTTAAAAACAGTGTCATTTACGGAACACTGGCTATTTTGATTCTGGCGAATTTAGTTCATTTCTTCGCTTCTCCTTACCTGATGATGTACAACAGCTTGGGAAAGCTGAACGGGAATCTGGAGGCTGTCGGACAGACGCTTGGCATCGGACGTCTTCGGATCATAAAGGATGTCATCCTCCCGCAGACTGTGCCGACATTGCTGGAAATGTTTACCTACTTTTTTGTCAATTCCATGATAACCATTTCTGCGGTGTCGTTCCTCTCCAATGCATATACCAAGCCGCTTTCGCTTATGATCACACAGTTTGAGGCACAGCTTCTCCTGGAAGCCTCCGCCTTTGTATCCTTCCTGATTTTTGCCGTCAATCTGCTCGTAAAGGGTCTTATTTATCTGATCCGACGGGCAATCGAAAGACATGGCTCAGCGCAGCTGCATCCGCAGACTGCCGCAGGGCAGACAGCGAGTGACAGTATTTTATCGATATAACAAAAAATGGAAAACGACTGTAAATTTATGGATGGCTGGGCTTGGGCGGTGCGTACGGGCGAAAGCCGTAAATGGATGCCGCAGCACTTTCAACAGACTTCATATGGAGAGAATCCAATTATAATGAAAAGAACACGAGGGCAGATACCGATGGAACGGGGAACACTATCAAAGAAACAGTTCGACCTTTTGACTTGGATCGAGAAAAACGGACGTGCAACACAGAGGGAAATGGCGGTCCACACCGGGATGTCGCTGGGGATCATCAACAAAACGCTATATCAGCTTACGGAGAACGGCTATCTGGTCAACGGCGGTGTGACGGATAAAGGCTTTGAGGCGCTTGAGCCGTATCGAGTCAAACGGGCGGTATTTGTGGCGGCCGGATTCGGATCCCGTTTGGTGCCGATTACACTGAATACGCCAAAGCCGCTTGTCCGCGTGCGCGGAAAGCGAATCATCGATACGCTGCTCGATGCCGTTACAGCGGCGGGCATTGAAGAAGTATATATTATACGCGGTTATTTGTCCGAGCAGTTTGACCAGCTTCTGTATCGGTATCCGGAGATCAAGTTTATTGAGAATCCGGCATTCAATGAGGCCAATAATATTTCTTCTGTCATGTGTGCACGGTATCTGCTGCCGAACGCTTATCTGCTGGAGGCGGATCTGCTTTTGTCCAATCCTTCGCTGATAACGAAATACCAATATACATCAAATTATCTGGGCGTACCCGTGCCCATGACGGACGACTGGTGCTTTCAGACACGCAATGGTTGGATAACAAGTCTTTCCATCGGCGGGACGAATTGCTATCGCATGTTTGGTATTTCATATTGGACAGAGGAAGATGGAACCAAGCTGGCAAAGCATGTGGAACAGGTCTACCAGTCTCCGGGCGGGAAGGAACGGTATTGGGATCAGGTCCCTTTGGAATATTTTGCGGATGAATACCGTGTCGCGGTCCGCGAATGCTCTTTTGGCGATATTGCAGAAATTGATACGTTCAGAGAACTGAAGGATATTGACCCGGCATATGAAATTTAGAGACGATAACGCTCACAGGACGGTATATGCGGAGGGAATCAATTCCATGCGCGGCGGCTGTCAAAGACAAGGGATAATACAGCTATGTGGACTGCCAACGCGGTTTGCATACGGTAGAAGCGGTGAGCCTGTGAAAAATTTTCCGGTTACTCTTCCTACATAAAGCGGACAGCAGGCGTTGAGGAAAGCTTCCTGCTGCAGCAGAAGTTGTGGCTCGGCTGGTATGAATCTCCTAATTTTGGTAAAAAAGCTGTACGGCGGATGGGGTTCATGGGGGGCGGAAAATTACGGAAGGAATGGCTACAGGAATATTTTGATATCGGTAAAGTAAAAAAAGCAGAGAAGGGGCGGTGCAAAAGGATTCCTTTTGCACCGCCCCTTCAGAAATCTGCTGCGGGCTATCTTTCATAGCCCGCATTTTTTATCTACGTACGGGAAACTACGCTTTTGTCTGACGTTTCTGCCTCACGCGCGCTGTCTGTAATAGACGAACCGACGATCGGGAAAATCAAAAGATCTTTTCCTGTTCAATGCGTCGATTCGCTTCCGCTAGGCTTTTACCCGTTTTTGCGGAGCGCTTCCAGACGCTCGTGATCTTCGTAGGAGGATGAGATGCCCAGGTATTCTTCCAGCGTTAGACCGCTCTCTGTGACGGCCTTGGCTGTTTCTATGCCGAGATAACGTATATGCCACGGCTCGTAGATGTATCCGGTGATATTCGTTTTGTCCTCCGGATATCGGATAATAAACCCATATTCCGCACAGTGGTTTTTCAGCCACTGGCCTTCCGGCGTATTTGCCCAAGAAATTTCCACAGAATTCATATCAAAGGCCAGCCCGGTCTGATGCTCGGAAAAGCCGGGACGCGCCGAATAGGTATCCGCCTCCTCGTAGCTGCTGTTGGCGGCGTATCCGTGATACAGATTGTATTGCCGATTATAAGAGCGGTAGCCTGAAATCATGTACAGCGTGTGGCCATCCTTTGCCGCAGCGCTGATCAGCTCGTTCAGGGCTGCCTCCGCCGTAGGATCCACGCCGGGGGCGTAATCCTCCGGCAAATCGTACGTCTTGTTCGCAATCAGGATGCCGTCCACATAAGTGACACCGTCAATCTGCTCGATCTTTTTGCCGTTTGCGCTGTAATGAATACCATCACGCGGCTCATTTTCGGTGGTCGGTGTATCCGTTTCCGAAGACGCCGCAGTATTCGAATCCGAAAGCACTCCAGAATCTTCTGAGGTTGCCGGAGTCCCGTTGTTTGTACATGAACAAAGAGCAAGCAGCATGGCTGCAGCAAGGCTCAGCATTGCAGCTTTATATATTCTTTTCATCGTTAAGACCTCCTTTCATGTCTTTGCGGAAATGGACCGGTTTTGCGGGGGGAAATTGTCGCCGCTTTGGGCGGCGAAAGCCGCAAAACGAAGTTTGAAAGCCTTATCTTTCGAATGAATGATTGACTTTCCGCAGGATTACGGTTTTGCGAAAATCCATTATATAAAATCAAAGCGAAACGGCTTTTACTGTAATATGACAGTACTTTTTAAAGAAAAAACCGTTGCCGTACCGTGCAGGAAAAGTAGGATAAATAGGATAAAGCCGAAAACGCTTTTCCGTTCGGTTCCGCATAGCCGAATGAAAATTATAAACGTCGGATGCCTGCCGTCTGGACGTTGGGAAAACAAACGCAGAATCCCTGCCTGTCCGCAGGCAAAAGCTTACGGACAAGCGGCACACTTTTTATGCAAGAAAAAATCGACGCGACCGCAATCGAGCGGATAAAGACAGGGGCCGCTTTTTGGCGCGGGGCTCGGAGTTACAGAAGTTTTCCCGCGCCTGTCTGACGCACGTGCAGGACGAGGCAGGCGCCGTCTCCGAAAGCGTCGTCCATGAGGGAGCGGAACCCATCGACTTCACTGTTCCTTACAAAGGCCTGAATGGTGCCGGCAAAGCCGCCGCCGTGTACACGCCACGCACCGCCTTTGTCGCGGAGGTAATCCTCTGCCAGCGCCAATGCCAGAGAAAGCCCCTGCTCGGATGTATTTTTTGTGGTATAGACATTTTGAAGGTACCGGAAGCTGGAGGCGCCGGATTCCAGCACACCCTCAAAAAACGTGTCAAGATCACCCTTTTTGAGCGCTTCGGTTTGCAGCTTGACTCTTTCGTTTTCTTTGATAAAGTGCATGGCCCGGAGAATCGCACGGTCTCCGAAAGCCTCTCGCAGCGCGGGAATGCTTTCCCTGATCTGCTCCATTGTGACTTCCCGCAGCACGGGCTTTCCGAAATAGGACGCAATCTGCTTCATTTCCATAGGAATGGAGGCGTAATCGTCGGTCAGATCCGCGTGGTTTCCCCCTGTGTTGACAATGCACAGACTGTAGCCGTGTGCGGTCAGATCGAAATCCATTTTTTCGATGATCGGCTTTGCGGGGTCCGCAAAATCAATGGCAATGATACCGCCGACCGCGCAGGCCATTTGGTCCATAAGACCGCAGGGCTTGCCGAAAAAGTGAATTTCCGCAAACTGTGACAGCTTGGCAATTTCCGTGTTTGCGACGGAACCGTCGTTGTAGAAATGGCTGAGAATGGTGCCGACCATGTCCTCAAAAGCTGCAGAGGAAGAAAGGCCGGAGCCTTTGAGAACATTGGAGGTTGTATATGCATGGAAACCGCCGGTGAGGTAACCCTTGTCCGCAAAGCCTCTGCACATACCGGCGATAATGGCTGCGGAGGTTCCAAACGCTGCGGGATCCGGCTGAGGGTTTTCAATTTCTGCTTCGTCCATTGGAAAGCCCTCGCTTTTGATGCGGATGGTTCGGCCGTCCGTTTTTGCGGCGACCGCGATGATGTCAAGATCAATAGATGCGGCAATAACGCACCCGTGGTTGTGATCAGTATGGTTGCCAGAAATCTCGCTTCTGCCCGCAACGGTAAAAAGTGAGACGTCAGCCTCACCATACAGCTCTTCAAAAGCGGCGACGGCCTTTTCATACCTCTGTCTCTGGAAGTTCAGAGCATCCTTTCCGTAGAGCGCTGTCAGTTTTTCGTCGATGTTGCCGTCCCGGAGGGCGGCCTTCAAGGTCTTGCTGTTCATAAAATGATATCCTTTCTCATTCACGGTTTTACTGAATTTTTACCTGGATTTTATTGTTTATTTTTTCGCGCAGCTCATGAATAAAGAAAATCCCGCGCGGATAAGAGGTGAAGGTGACCGGCATGCCCGCACATTCCAGAATACAGTGACGGACGTCGTCCGGACCGCAGAGAGACTCGCAGAGCTGCAGCGCGCGCATATCCTCAAGGGCATGAGCAAATACCTGCAGCCGCAGGGTTTCATAGGCGGAGCCGTCCGGCGCTGGATAGACGGAGAACGCGTCTCCGGATGGGAAAGCATTGCCGCCGTCCGTACAGGCATATGGATTGATCAGACGGCCAGAGCCGCGGCTGTAATAAAAATTGAAGCCCCAGTGCAGAAAGCCCTGTATTTGGTTTAAATACATCTGCGTACCGAGGATGCGGTTTCTTTGGGACGGCATGGCGAGAAAACGGTTGGAAACCTTCTCGCTCTGTCCACAGCAGTAATATGTCCAGCGCTCTTTAAGCGGACGCGAGAGAAAGGGCTCTATGTGGTTGAGCGCGGGGACCGGGATGTTAGCCGAACCCTTGTCACAGAAGGAAACGTCTGAGAGCGCATCCATGACAGGATAATCGCTCAGCAGATCTCCGACGGATCTCTGCGCGCGCATATAGGCGTCAAAATGCTCGGGTTCCGGTTCGTCTGAAATATGAAACACGCATTTTTTATCCTCGCCGCGTGTACGCATATAGGCGAGCAGCGCCTTAAGGAAGGACCGAAGAAAGCTGATATATTCAGGAGAAGAGGCGTCAGTATCCCACCCAAAAATTTTTTGGATGCCGCCCTCCTTTTTTGCGACAATTTTGGGTGCGGCCTGCGCTCCCCACTGTGTAAACAGATGAGAAAATTCATAATACCGGATGCCGGACCGTTTGCAGAGGTCGAGCCACTGCCCGAGTCTGTCAAAAGAAAAGAGATAGTTTCCATCCCCCGAAACGGTGACGTCGACCAGCTGCACGGTGGGACGTTCTCCTCCGATGGCTGTATCCAGCGGAGGAGTGAAGACAGGCGTCAGCATCATATTTACACCATTGCGCACAGCAGTTTTCATAAATCGCTCGACCGTACGCCAATACGCTTCGCTGAAGATATCAAAACCGTAATAGGAGGCAAGGCAGTCGGTGTGCAGCCATTGCGTGAATTTCAGAGTCTGCTGCGGCAGAGCTGCGTTCAGAATAGTGAGCAGAAATGTTTCGGATGCTGCTTCGTTTCCAGCGCCATCGAGAAACAGAACGGTGATCGGATACTCGCCGGCCGGATAACGTCCGGCGGGGTCTACCTCGATCCAAAGGGCTTTCAGTTCCCCGTACACATAAGCCGCCTCAAGGATTTCGCGTTCGGGCAGCAACAGGTCGGGATAAAAGCCCGGGGCTGTACGCAGATATCCGTCGAGGCTCTTCTCGCCTCGATAGACCGGCATAGCAGCGGGAACCTGCGCAACAAAAAACACAGAGACTGCGTCGGCAAGCGGCGAATCGATGCGTATACTGCCGGGAATATACGAGTGGTTGGACGGGTCGGTATCCGTATAAGCAGCCTGAAAGGCAAAACGTTCGTTTCGCAGAATGCTGGCGCGCCGAAATTCCGTTTTGCTTTCCATGCTGTCATCCATAAAGCATTTTTCAAGTGAGGAGATCAGTTTTGTTAAAAGCTGCATAGATCCATCCTTTTCTTATTTTCAGGCTATGAGCGCCATAAATATGTCTACAGCGGGCGTTCGGCGGTCTGAATAGAGGCGAGGGGGGAGTATTCAGATGCCAATGGTCGGGAGCCATGGCGTCCGGAGATGCGGCAGTCGGTCAGAAGGAAAACGTCCCTGTAAATTAACTGCACACCATTTGTGTACAGAGCTGTTTTATGTGTCTTGAAAGACTGATCCCAATGTGGCGGACGACCGGCTGTCCATTGTATTTCCATATAAATTTAGATGCGCCATACAGCGAATTTTTGCGCAGAGAAATGGTCGTACCGTGAATATTATACCAACTTTACAAGCAAGATGCAAGAAAAAACAGCAAAAAACGCATAAAAAGGCAAAAGGCACCTTCAAACGGGCGCCTGCTTTTATGGGGTGTGACGCTCCCGCTCGGAATTCATGACAGATATTGATTTACAAGAGATGGAAAAGGGGAAATTTTGAGGATTCATGCGATGTCACACAGCAAAAGCATCTGCGGAAAATTCAATTTGCCCAAAATCGGAGAAGCCGCGCTGGATGTGATAAAAGCGAAATTTTTTCACAGTTTGACTGCTGTTAATATGTAAAAGCATTATGAAGGCTTTGTAGGCATATCTGTGGATCCAAAAAGCTGAAACAGAGTATCGGAAAGTACTGCAAAATCCTCGAGAGAAAGGCGCTCTCCTCGAATATTGGGGGCCAAACCGCAGACGTTGAGGACCCTTTCGAGTTCTGCCTTACCGCTGCAGGGAAAGGCGGACGAGAGGGCGTTGAGCAGCGTTTTGCGACGCTGTGCAAAAGCGGCACGGATGACGCGGAACAGGAGTTCCTTGCTTTTTACGCTTACAGGCGGTTTGCTATGGAGCGAAAGACGAATGACAGCCGAATCCACTTTCGGGGGCGGAGTGAAATGACCTGCGGAAACGCGGAACAGCTTTTCCGCAGATGCATAATATCGTACAACCGCGGTAACGGCGCCGTAATCCGATGAGGCAGGAGGCGCACAGAGACGGTCTGCGACCTCTTTCTGAACCATTACGGTAATATGGTCCAGGGGCAGTCCGCTTTCCAGAAGCAGCATAAGAATCGGAGTGGTTATATAATATGGAAGATTGGCACAGACTGAAACATGCATTCCGGAAAAATATTCGGAAAATAGCGCACGAAGGTCTGTTTTCAGGATATCGCCATGCAGTACGGTAACGTTCGAATAGGGCTCAAGTACACGAGACAATACAGGAAGGAGGGAGCCGTCGATTTCCACGGCGACAACCTTTCGGTAAAGCTGAGCGAGAAACTGTGTCATTGTGCCCGCGCCAGGGCCGATTTCCAGAATGGCGTCGTCAGATTTGGCGCCGCATGCTTCGGCAATACGAAGCGGTATTTCCGGCTGGAGCAGGAAATTCTGTCCGTATTTTTTCTTTGGCTCAATACCGGCGGCCAGAAGCCAGTCTTTGATTTTGTGAGGTTCTGTATACATCATGTAAAACCATATCTTTCTGACCGGCTGAGAGCGGAGAACGCTGCGGTGCGGGCCGGCCTGCGCCGAAAAGGCTTTGTTCCGGTCAGTGAATTCCAAAAGCTCGGAGCAAAGCGTGAATGTGAATATAATTATGGTAAATAAATTTCAGAAAACAACGGATACGTAAAGGAAACAAATTTCCCTTTTAAGCTTTTAACCATTACAGTCTGTCGTTTTGCAAGTTCATGCACGGTTCCGTTTGCCGAAACACAGCACTGTTGCTTGCTGCTTTGAGATTTGTTTTTCCGCGTGCTAAGCGTTTCCTACCTTACCATAGGACGCCGGTTTTGTCAATCCTTTTTTCTGATTTTCATGCCGGTTCGAATGAAACATGCTGCATTACACGGTTCAGCAGCGGTGTGCAGCAGATAAAACGCTGAAATAATGATAGGAGTAAGTGAGCACTATGTTCGATGAATAGAGAGTGTATACTCTATACCCTCTATTGATTTGTTGCAAGTAATATGTAAAACACTTAATCTTCCCGCATATCATTTACTTCAGAGTAAAAATGATGCCCTTTGTCTTTCAAAAACTAAGCTCTGTGAAAAGTTGAAATCGATGAACGAGGATCCATTAAAAAGTCTGTTAGATATATTTTTTAAGTAAGCAAATATTTGTTTTCTATATGAGAGAGTAGAAACAAAAACGCCCCAATTTAGTATAATGCTTCATACTAAATTGGGGCGTTGCTTTAGAATAGAGAGCTTTCGATGTCACAATTGCTTTAACTGAATTTTCGGTTTTGCTGGTTCTGAACAGTAATTTCTATACCAATAATAAATTACTTCCTCCTAAATCATAGACTGCTCGATTACGCAGGCGCCGGATCTGCTTCCGGGGAATATCAGGATATCTTTCGATAAATTGCTCGTCTAATGAACAAACCGATTCACCGATTTGACTTAGGTTAAAGGCGCAGGCGTCGAATAACACCGTATTGTTTTTAAACTTCCCAAATATAATTACCGTTACTGTAACTCACAATATTTGTCAATAGAACCTCAAAAAGCTATCGTTTTGTCAGTAATAGTATCATTTCACAAAATTACTAACACGATTCTCGGTATTTCTTATTCCACAGGCGAAATTTGTCCCATATGTGAAACGTCCGGCAAATCGACTGCCATAGTTGAGGCTTGCCTGACATCTTCCGGCCGCCACTCCTTTATTGCACGAAAGAATTGATGCTGTAATCCAGAGTAAAAGCCGGCAATGTTTACAAATTATTCATAAAGTGGAAGAAGAATCGATATAGGATTGTGGTATACTATTTCTAATGTATTTTGTGCGTTAAATGTTTTGGATGAGCTGATCCAAAGCGGTAAAAAGACTGAGAGAGCCGAGTTCTGTTCGTAAATTGGTCGGCTCTGTTATGACTTTATAAAACGGGATATAAAACAAAATGCTGTGTTTTTCAGGATCGTGCCCGCCTACGCTGGGATGCGAACGGTGCGCCGTCTGCACCGGAGATGAAAAACAGGCTTTGCTTTTGTTCCGCGGCATGCAATTTATAGGTGCGGTCCGCGCGGGCCATGTTTTGTCTTCAAGTCCTTTGGCGCTTCTGTCTGTGTAGGGGCTTTTCTGCGCTTTTTCGACCGGACGCTTTTTGCATGCATTTGATGCCCTATAATACATACTTTGCTGTTTTTACAGCTTTCAGAAAGGATAAATGCATATGGCAAAAACAAAAAAGAGCAAATTGAAAATTATTTCCCTTGGCGGTTTGGGCGAGATCGGTAAAAATCTTACCGTTTTGGAATATGAAAACGATATCATTGTCATAGATTGCGGTATGGGATTCCCGGATGAAGAAATGCCGGGAATTGATTTTGTTATTCCGGATATCACATATTTGGAAAAGAATCGTGAGAAGGTCCGGGGGATATTCCTGACTCACGGCCATGAGGACCATATCGGCGCTGTCCCTTATGTGCTGCGTTCTCTTCACGTGCCGGTATACGGCACGCGTCTGACGCTCGGGATTCTCGAAAACAAGCTTTCGGAGCACCGCTACGACAACAAACCGGAGCTGGTCTGTGCGAAAGCGGGAGACAAAATCAAAGCGGGCGTATTTACCGTGGAGCTGATCCGTGTAAACCATTCCATTGCGGATGCGGTTTGTCTGGCGATTCGGACGCCGCTTGGACTCATTGTGCATTCCGGGGATTTCAAGGTGGATCTGACGCCTGTGGAGGGGACCATGATTGACCTCCCGCGGCTCGGTCAGCTGGGCAATGAAGGCGTGCTGATGCTGTTGTGTGAGTCTACCAACGCCGAAAGGCCCGGCTATACGCCGTCAGAGAAGACGGTTGGACAGTCTCTTGAAAATATTTTTATGAAGCATGAGGATAAGCGGATCATTATTGCTACCTTTTCATCAAATGTTCACAGGGTTCAGCAGATTATCAACACGTCTGCGCGGCACGGGAGAAAGGTAGCCATTACGGGACGAAGTATGCTGAATGTGGTGAGCGCTGCAATGGAGCTGGGGTATATGACGGCGCCTCCTGGTGTGCTGATCGATATTAACGAAATTAAAAAATATAAGCCGGAGCAGTTGACGTTGGTAACGACCGGAAGCCAGGGAGAACCGATGAGTGCTCTGACGCGCATGGCATTTTCTGACCACGATAAGGTAGAGCTGGGACCGTCGGACCTTGTGATCATTAGCGCGACCGCCATCCCCGGAAATGAAAAGCTGGTTGGAAATGTCATCAACGAGCTGTGTAAGAAACATGTCTCTGTTCTGCACGACGCAGTTGCGGAGGTTCATGTTTCCGGCCATGCCTGTCAGGAAGAGCTGAAAATGATGCATGCCCTGACTAAGCCGAAATATTTTATGCCGATACACGGTGAAATCCGTCATCTGATGAGCCACAAGGAGCTAGCGAACTTCATGGGAATGGATGATTCCCGCATTTTTATCTGGGCAATGAAGGCGTGCTGATGCTGTTGTGTGAGTCTACCAACGCCGAAAGGCCCGGCTATACGCCGTCAGAGAAGACGGTTGGACAGTCTCTTGAAAATATTTTTATGAAGCATGAGGATAAGCGGATCATTATTGCTACCTTTTCATCAAATGTTCACAGGGTTCAGCAGATTATCAACACGTCTGCGCGGCACGGGAGAAAGGTAGCCATTACGGGACGAAGTATGCTGAATGTGGTGAGCGCTGCAATGGAGCTGGGGTATATGACGGCGCCTCCTGGTGTGCTGATCGATATTAACGAAATTAAAAAATATAAGCCGGAGCAGTTGACGTTGGTAACGACCGGAAGCCAGGGAGAACCGATGAGTGCTCTGACGCGCATGGCATTTTCTGACCACGATAAGGTAGAGCTGGGACCGTCGGACCTTGTGATCATTAGCGCGACCGCCATCCCCGGAAATGAAAAGCTGGTTGGAAATGTCATCAACGAGCTGTGTAAGAAACATGTCTCTGTTCTGCACGACGCAGTTGCGGAGGTTCATGTTTCCGGCCATGCCTGTCAGGAAGAGCTGAAAATGATGCATGCCCTGACTAAGCCGAAATATTTTATGCCGATACACGGTGAAATCCGTCATCTGATGAGCCACAAGGAGCTAGCGAACTTCATGGGAATGGATGATTCCCGCATTTTTATCTCTGAAATCGGCAGAATTCTGGAAATAGATAAGGACGGCGTCCGGTTCAACGGCTCCGTACCGTCGGGGAAGGTACTGGTGGATGGATACGGCGTCGGCGACGTTGGAAATATCGTGCTGCGGGATCGCCGCCATCTCGCGCAGGATGGACTAATTGTCGTTGTTGCCACTCTGGATATTAAGGAAAAGCTGCTGCTTTCCGGCCCTGATGTCGTTTCCAGAGGCTTCGTCTACGTCCGTGAGGCGGAAGCGCTCATGGACCAGGTACGGGAAATTGCATCAAATGCGATTCAAAAGTGCTTTGATTCCAATATGACGGACTGGAACAATATCAAATCGCGCGTCAAGGACGATTTAACGAAATTTTTATATGCAAAAACAAAGAGAAAACCGATGATACTTCCGGTAATTATGAATGTTTAACAAAAGCCGTCTGCGGGCGGAGGACATAGGGGCTCCGCGCAACTGCCTTTAACACGGTTAGAGATACACAATATGGCATCAGGGGATACTGTAAACCAGTATCCCCTGATGTGTTTATACAGATATTGTATAAGAATTTGTTAAGACAACAGACATTCGTCTGCTGAAAGCTGTTTGTACAGTCCGGATTTGTCATCCACACATTTTTTAAGGCAAATTCCCTTATAACAAAACGAAAAAAGAGTATATACAGAAGAAGATTTATACATCAAGAGTTATGAAAAACGACCGCGCGATATGTTTTGATGAGACTGTACCGATGGCTGCTGATACGAAATTGATGAATATGAAATCAACCAGCGGATAAAACCACTGCTTGGCTTTTTACATGTTCATAAATTTGGAAAATAGGTTTTGTGCGAATAAATCGTTGAAACAAGACAACCTTCGGTTCATTTTTTTGAATTCGAATATGCATTCGGCAAACTGCAGCGACGCTGGGGAGGCTGCAGACAGCAGCCTCCTCGAATGATACGTGCTGCACAGTAAAATAACCCGTGTCTGAAAACAAAAGGTACGCCTGCTGCCGGAGATGGATTTTCTGAGTATATTGCCGCCGAACAACCAGGGCGCGCAGCCTATTCACAAATGATCTTTATGATATCTCCTACCTCACAGTCGAGTGCGATACAAATTTTCAGCAGCAGATCGCTGTCGTATCTCATGACTTTGTTTTTGTAATAATTATCAATGGTTTGATATTTGATGTTTGTTCTCTTTGACAGTTCGTATCTGGTGATTTCCATTTCCTCGAGCTTCTGCTTCAATACAATTTTTATGCTTCTTTTCATAATTCAAACAGCTTTCCTTTTCTGAAATATGGATTTGAAAATTGGACTTTTTCCCACCTCCTCGTACCTTTTCTGACGGCCTCCTTTCCCAAATTTGCTGATTTTATCGTAATCGTTAGACACCTTATTGAAAAGACACCCGATTTAGTATATACTTAACCAAGTATATATATGCCGTCTGAGCTGCCGGGACAGTATAAAGTGCTGTCTGCAGATGTAAATGGAGCGAGAGAAAAATGGAGGTTGATGAGTGAAAAAGCCAGAAGATCATTTTGAAAAGCTGGAAAACTGGATTGACGATATCCTGCGTACTATGTATATCGAGCGGCAAAGGATAAAACAGGGTAAAGAGGCGACAGAGAAAGAGGACCGAGAGACGGTACGGAATTCTTCAGACGGCGACAACGAACATGAGAAGCGCAGCGGTATGGAGGACGGTAAAGCTGAATAGCAGGGCGAATGTATTCGCAAGAGAAAACAGATTCTAAAGCGGCAGGGGAAAAGCCCCTGCCGCTTCGGAAAAACGGGGAATCTGCCGCCTGCTTGAGGCGAGGCATCTCTTCGGTATGTATATATACATGTATAAAAAACGGAAGAATAATAATCAGTACGAAATTTTATCTTGCCAACAGGCGGGTTTTATGATATCATACTATATTATAATGCTATTTTATTCCCATAAGAAAAATACTCGTGGCGCTGCGGCTGTTTTCAGACAGGCGGGGTTTGGCCCTGTCTGAATTCCGTGTGGTTTCGCATAATGAAGTTGTATCTTTGTCGGAAAATAGCAGAGGGCCGTGCATGGTCGGTTTCGCGGCCTTGATTTTTGCAACCGGATGGTTTCGGTTGAACCGGTTGGTGTGAAAGGGGTTCTAAAAAAGATGTACAAATGGAAACTGCGCGCGGCTGAAGCCGTGAGGGAGAGGCTGATGACGGTTTTTCCCGGTACCGATTTGCCGGCGGAGGATATCACCGCGCTGTTGGAATACCCACCGGAAGCCGATATGGGTGATCTGGCGCTGCCTTGCTTTAAGCTGTCGAAGCTGCTACGGAGGAGTCCTGCGCAGATATCCGCTGCTCTGGCTGAGGGGGATGCAGTGAAAGTTCCCGGAATCGAGCGCATTGAGGCAGCGGGCGGCTACCTGAATTTTTATTATGACAGAGCATTTTTCAGCAGAGATATACTGTGTGAGATACTCACAGAGGGAAATTCATTCGGCCGAAGCCGTGAGGGAGAGGGGAAAACCGTTGTTTTGGATTACTCCTCTCCGAATGTAGCAAAGCCCTTTCACATCGGGCACCTCGGAACGACCGTAATCGGCCATTCTCTGCGCCTGCTGCATGAGTTCTGCGGTTATCGCTGTGTTGGCATAAACCATCTCGGAGACTGGGGTACACAGTTCGGCAAGCTGATTGTGGCTTACAGGCTGTGGGGCAGCCGGGAATCGATTGAAAGCGGGGGTATCGAAGCGCTTGTTCAGCTTTATGTGAAATTTCATACCGAAGCCGAAAAGGATCCGAAGCTCGACGAGCAGGCGCGTGAGGCCTTTCACGCGCTGGAGACCGGAGACGAGGAAGCACGCGCTTTGTGGAAGTGGTTTATTGAAATCAGTCTCCGTGAATACGAGAAAACCTATCGGCAGCTTGGTATCACGTTCGACAGCTACAACGGCGAGAGCTTCTACACCGATAAGATGCCTGCGGTCGTAGAGGAGTTGAAGCGCAAGAATCTCATGCGTATTGACGACGGCGCGTCGATTGTGGATTTGGAGGCCTACGGCATGCCGCCTTGTCTGATTCTGAAAAAGGACGGCTCAACCTTGTATCCTACCCGTGACATTGCAGCCGCCATCTATCGAAAACAGACCTATCATTTTGACAAATGTATATATGTAACCTCGGCCGGACAGAGCCTGCACTTTGCACAATGGTTTAAGGTCGTCGAGCTTATGGGGTATGACTTTGCGCATCAGCTTGTACATGTGCCGTACGGGACGGTCAGTCTCAACGGTGAAAAGCTGGCAACGCGTACCGGAAACGTGATTTTGCTGAGAGATCTGTTTGACCTTGCAATTGAAAAAGTAAAGGATATCATGAAGGAGAAGAATCCAAATCTCCCTTCCCCAGAGGAGACAGCGGAGGCGGTCGGAGTCGGAGCTATCGTGTTTTATTATCTTTCCAACAACAGGATGCGGGATATCAATTTTGTTTTGGAGGACGCGCTGAGCTTCGACGGCAATACCGGACCTTACGCGCAGTACACATACGCAAGAACCTGCTCTATTCTGGAGAAAGCGGATGCGGAAGCTCCCGTATATTCAGCGGATATGGAGACAGGAGAGGTGGGCGAGGAGATTTTCGTTCTCGCCAAGGTGTTGGCCCGATTCCCTGAAAAGATCCGTCAAGCGCTCGAGGAATATGAACCGTCTGTCATTACGCGATATATTATCGAGCTTTGCACGGCGTTCAACCGTATGTACCACAATCAGCCGATTTTGAAGACGGACAACAGTACGGAACGGAATTTCCGAGTCGGTCTCGTACGGGCGGTCAACCTTGTGCTGGGAAATGCGCTCAGCTTGATCTGCATGAAAAAAACAGAAAAAATATGAAATAGAGAAAATAAATTTCGCAGAAAATCGGTACGGCAGATCGCACAAAAGAGTATAAAATCAATGTAGATGAACAGTATGCGTCATGCCGCAACAGAGCGGCTTAGACCTTACAACGGACCACGGTTTGGCTTGCCGGTCGCGGATCAAGATCCCTCTGATGATCAAATAACGGCGTGGAAGAGCGGACGCGCAGCGGTATACAATGTCTTTTGAATTCCGGATGCGCTGGACGCGCGTTCTACTCCGTAAAATCAGGGACGGACGGCGCTTAAAACAATTTGGGAACGAATATGGCGGACTGCCGCCTGCTTTGTATCGGCAGCGTAATTATTATAGAGAAAGGAAAGGCCGGAGAAATAAGAAATTTCGGCGTGGAAATCAGCATGTCTGGACACAGCAAATGGAAAAATATTATGCATAAAAAGGAGAAAACCGACGCGCAGCGCGCAAAGGTTTTCACGAAGATCGGCAAGGAGATCACCATTGCCGTGAAAAACGGCGGAGCGGATCCTGTCAGCAATCCCAAGCTGAAGGATTTGATTGCCAAGGCCAAAAGCAACAATGTGCCCAACGACAATATAGAACGCGTAATCAAAAAGGCCGCAGGCGGAGGAGACGGCGTTGTTTACGAAGAAATTACGTATGAAGGGTACGGACCGTCCGGCATTGCGGTTATAGTAGAGACGACGACGGACAACCGCAATCGCACAGCCTCGGAGGTTCGGCATTACTTTGATAAATTCGGGGGGAATTTGGGGCAGAGCGGATGCGTTTCCTATCTTTTTGAAACCAAGGGCGTCATTGTCATCGAGCGCCGGGAGGTAGATGAAGATAAGTTGATGGAGGAAGCACTGGAAGCGGGGGCGGCTGATATTGTCGCGGATGAAGAAGTCTTTGAAATTTATACGGAGCCGGATGATCTCGGAGCTGTCAGAGAGGCGCTGGAGCGGAAGGGGTATGAAATTCTGTCAGCAGAACAGGATAGAATACCTGCAACGTATACTGCGCTGGAAAATGAGGACGATATCAAGCATATGAATTTGCTGCTGGAGCACCTGGAGGACAACGATGACGTCCAGGCGGTATACCACAACTGGGACGACGGCGAGTGACAGATCGAATGCCCGGACACCATGGCGGATTGTATGCCGCTGCGACGGACATTGATCACAAAACCGATGCGGATGCCGGTTAAATTTTGGCTATCCATGGTTTTGAACGGGATATGGCCCGCCCGGAGCTTGGAAATATTATTACGCTTCCGCTGGCACGTGAAATTATGGGCTATGAACAAATGGATTATTATACGCCCATAAAAGTCTGAGCGCAGCGAATGGCGCGGAGAATTACGGCACGAAAAAAATGCAAGGAAATGACCTTTAGCGCTATCAGTTAGGGTTCAAAAACGGAAAAACCGGCGCCGGAGGCGGAACAGCCTGTGTTTCACGGCTGCAGAATTTAGAATGCTCATAAAGAAATGAAGGCAAAGGAGAGATGCATTTTGGCAGAGGAACTGAGCAAAACTTATCAGCCGGGCGAAATAGAGGACCGGATCTACGGAATGTGGTGTGAACACGGGTACTTCACACCCGAGATAGACGAAAAAAAGCAGCCGTATACCATAGTCATACCGCCGCCGAACATTACGGGTCAGCTCCATATGGGACATGCCCTCGACAATACCCTGCAGGATATCTTGATTCGTTACAAGCGGATGCAGGGCTTCAGCACACTGTGGCTGCCTGGAACAGACCATGCATCGATAGCAACAGAGGCCAAAATTGTAGAAGCCATGCGCGAAGAGGGGCTCACGAAGGATGACGTCGGCCGCGAAGGATTTCTTGAGCGCGCATGGGCGTGGAAGGATAAGTACGGCGGAAGAATCATTGAGCAGCTGAAGAAGCTCGGAGCCTCCTGCGATTGGTCGCGCACGCGGTTCACGCTGGACGATGGATGCTCGCGCGCTGTGCGGGAGGTCTTTGTGCGTCTGTATGAAAAAGGCCTGATCTATCGCGGCGAGCGGATTATCAACTGGTGTCCGCGCTGCCTGACTTCCATCTCAGACGCAGAGGTTGAATACGAGGAAAAGGCCGGACATTTCTGGCATCTGCGGTATCCTTTCACAGACGGTAGCGGCTATTTGGAGCTGGCGACGACGAGGCCCGAAACGCTGCTGGGTGACACGGCGGTGGCCGTGCATCCGTCGGACGAAAGATACCGCGAGGCTGTGGGCAAGACGGTGCGGCTGCCGCTTGTGGGACGTGAGATTCCTGTAGTCGCTGACCCCTATGTGGAAATGGATTTCGGTACCGGCGTGGTAAAAATTACACCTGCACATGACCCGAACGACTTTGAGGTGGGACGCCGCCACAATCTGCCGGTACTGAACTGCATGACGCCGGACGCGAAAATCACACAGGATTATCCAAGATACGCTGGTATGGACCGCTATGAGGCGCGCAAGGCGATTGTAAAGGATCTGGAGGCGGAGGGCTACCTGCTTCGCACAGAGGAACACGCACACAACGTCGGTACGTGCTACCGCTGCTCGACTACCGTGGAACCGCGCGTTTCCCTGCAGTGGTTTGTCCGCATGGAAACGCTGGCCAAGCCGGCGATTGAAGCTGTGAAAAACGGTGAGATCCGGTTTGTACCGGAGCGCTTTGAAAAGAACTATTTCCACTGGATGGAGAATATTCGAGACTGGTGTATTTCCCGTCAGCTCTGGTGGGGCCATAGGATTCCCGCGTTTTACTGCGACGCGTGCGAGAAAACTGTGGTTACAAAGGAGGATTCACCGATCTGTCCATCCTGCGGCAAACCGATGCGGCAGGATCCGGATACGCTGGACACCTGGTTTTCCTCTGCGCTCTGGCCGTTCTCCACGCTTGGCTGGCCTGAGAAAACACCTGAACTCGATTACTTTTATCCAACCAGTACATTGGTTACAGCGTATGATATTATCACATTTTGGGTGTCGCGCATGATTTTTTCCGGCCTTGCGTATACCGGCAAAAAGCCGTTTTCGGATGTGCTGATTCATGGACTGATGCGGGATGCGCAGGGGCGCAAAATGTCAAAATCCCTCGGCAACGGTATTGATCCGCTGAAGCTGGTGGAGGAATACGGCGCGGATGCACTTCGCTTCGCGCTGGCTACGGGCAACTCCCCAGGCAACGATATGAGATTTTCTGATGAAAAAATAGAGGCAGCGCGAAATTTCTGCAACAAAATCTGGAATGCGGCGCGGTTCGTACTGATGAATCTGGATATCTCCGAGGCGACGCTGCCGAACCTGGACGAGCTGGAGCTTGAGGACCGCTGGATCCTTTCGCGTTTCAACCGTCTGGCGGGAGAGGTGCAGAATAACCTGGACCGTTATGAAATCGGCATGGCGCTGACCAAGCTGTACGATTTTCTTTGGGATGTGTTCTGTGACTGGTACATTGAGCTGGTCAAGCCGAGACTGGCGGAGCGCGGAAACACGTCGAATCTTGTGGCCCAGCAGGTGCTGTGCCATGTACTCGGCGGCACCATGAAGCTGTTGCATCCGTTCATGCCGTTTATCACGGAAGAAATCTGGCAGAAGCTGCCGCATGAGGGCGACAGCATTATGATAAGCGCATATCCCTCCGAGATGCCGGAGCTGTTGTTTGCGGAGGAGGAAACATGTATGGAGCGCCTGATTGCAGCGATTCAGGCGATCCGCAACCGACGGGCGGAGATGAACGTGCCGCCGTCCAGAAAGGCAAAGGTATATATACAGACGGAGGATATGGAAACTTTTTCGGAAAAATCTGCGGTGTTCTTCATCAAGCTGGCATCAGCGTCGGAAGTGGAGGTTTGCCGAGCTTACAAAGGTGAGCTTTCCAAAGCCGTTCAAATTGTGACGGATAAAGCACATATTTTTATTCCGCTTGCAGATATGATCGATTTGGATAAGGAACGGCAGCGTCTAGAGAAGGAGAGGACGTCTGCGGAGG
>DXYE01000023.1:0-10496 GCA_019415985.1 Clostridiales bacterium | reverse complement strand
TACAGGCATTGAGCAAGCGCTTGCACATCTTGGCACGGCTGATGAAGTTTGACGGGAGGTCTGCGGTTCAATAGGACCGCAGACCTTGATTTTACTGGGGAATTTATTTTGAATGTACAGCAGAAAAGTGAAGCTGCTTTTTTTGAAATGCTTATTTCATATAAACTCAAGGAACAAATTTGGTATAATTGACCAAAAATTTTAGGAATATCTTGACAATTTCTATCCTATAGGATATAATGATAGCGTATTAGACAAAAGTAATATAAAAAGAACACAGCTTCTGCTGCAACGGCATGGCAAACGTTGACAGTGAACAGGGGAATCTTCGGTTAGCCGCGAAGCCGCACGTCTGGTCGTATGTACCGGATTGACAGGCGAGCTCCGGATAGTTCCATGATAAATGGCAGGGAATTTGAATCGCTGACCGTTGAAAATTAAAAGCCGAATGCTATTGTACTGCTGCAGGAGAAATTATTCTCGGAAAAAACAGCGTCAGGGACCGCAAAAACTTCGCATCGCGCATTATTTGAAAGACTTTTGAATAGAAATGATGTAAACGGCGCTGTGTTTCCATAGAATGGAGGGGATAAGGCGCGCTGTAACGTAGAATATTATATCATATTCTATCAATAGTAATTTATTAAATTTTAGAAAGGGAGCATTGAAATGAAAAAAATCATGGCCGTTCTTTTGACGGCACTCATGTGTTCGGCAATGTTGCTGAACGCCTCCGCCTACATCGAAAACGATTTGCTGGGCGAAACCAAAAAGGACTACGAGGGCTGGGGATATACTGGCGATTGGCAGGATATTCTTAAACTGGACGGTATCAAGGAGCCGGAGTACAACGATGGATTAATTCTGACGGTTGATCAACTGATTGAGGGCGAGGACACTGGCGCTTCCGCAAAGGTGTATATTCTGCATGACACGGCGCTGAGAATTTTAATCGAGGTAACGGATTCGGAACTGATAGATCCGACGCAGGACCAGCAGATTGAAGAAGTCACGGGCGTTCAGTCGTTCGATTCCATCCAGATCATTCTGAACACTGAAAACGGTAATCTCGATGTGAGCCCGTGGTTCCAGGAAAATCCGGAGGATGATGACGGCAGCTATCCGTGGAGATTAGGCCAGACGCCTTACCGCGTATACCGTATGGATCACACAGGCTTCCTTTACAACGAGTGGATGGATGACGGGCACAAAATAGGCGGTGAATGGGAGGAAGCAAAAAAGGCTCTGGATGAAGAATGGGAATTAACTGTAGGCGAGAATGCCCTCTGGGTAGAAGAGGATCAGACATATTATTATATTGAAGAAGGCATTGAGTGGAATAAGGATCAGGAATGCTATGTATATAAAGATACAACAACTCCGCTGGATCTGAGCAAGGCTGAAGAAATTCCCTTTGATGAGAATGGCGGCAAGTATTTCTCTAATAACGATCTGATCGGCTGGGGCGGTCCGCTGACCAGCAGCATGCGGGTGGTGGATGAGAACGATCCCAACACGGCGGTGGCTGTTCGCGAAACGGAAACCGGTTATAACGTTGAAATTGCACCTATGCTGACAGCATACTCCGAGGGAACGGAATTTGGTATAAACGTGGTTCTGACCGACGTATACGACGGCGGCGAAAAGAAATCGGCCTACTCCCTGAACGGGGCGGCGGATCCCATGGCTTGGGAAGAGATGGATTATTTCACATTGGGCGCCATGGTCGCAGTACCGCTTGACGACAACGGCGAGGCCCTTGACGCGGCTGGCAGAGAAGCGTATATCAATGCGCAGCTTGGCGATGATGCCCCGGAGCCGACCGATACCGAGGCTGCGAACACAACAAACGATACGGACGGTACGACGCCTGTAACCACATCAGGTACGGACAACGAGGATGAGGGCAGCGGAAACACGGGCATGATTATCGGTATTGTCGTAGCAGTGGTTGTTGTAGCAGTAGTCATTGTCGTGGTTGTTGTGATGAAGAAAAAGAAAGCGGAATAATTGAATCGTTTTAGACAATAATTGACGCTGAAAAAATTTCCCCTGAGTGAAATGGCGAAAAAACGCATGTGTCGGGTGGCTCTCGGTTGCATGCGTTTTTTCACCGCTACATAATTGCATCCTTTTTCTTCAAAAATAGGGACAAAGTATAAAGGAAGACAGTATGCTAAAAGAACCGACGGATACAATATATATTATCAGCGTTCCACAGCTATGTATCCTTTATACAGACCGTGGCTTTTGGTTTTCAGTGCGGAGATCACCGATTTTATATGAAGAAATGATTTGTGCCGCCGAGAGGCGGCGAGATGGAGGTTGTAATGAAAAAGGGTTTTATTGCAGCGTTGAGTCTGCTCATGTGTCTGCTTCTTCTTCCGGTGAATGCCTATGTGGAGAACGATTTACTCGGAGAGGTTAAGCGGCCGTTTGATTTACAGGCCGGCTACGAGCTGTATGAGTGGATCGATCTGGACGCTATCAAGGAACCGGAGTATAATGACAGTCTGATGCTGGAGGTCAACCAGCTCATCGAAGGAGAGGATTCCGGCGCTTCCGCAAAGGTTTACATGCTTATAGATACCTGCATGAGAATTTTTATCGAGGTAACGGATTCGGAGCTGATAGACCCGACGCAGGAGCAGCAGGTAGAGGAGGTAACAGGCGGACAGACATTCGATAGCATTCAGCTTATCTTTGACAGCTACAACGGCGACCATAGTGTGGGCCAGTGGTTCCAGGACAATCCCGAAGACGACGACGGAAGCTGGCCGTGGAATTTGGACCAAAGCTGGTTCCGTGTATACCGCATGGACCACACGGGCTTTGTATACAACGAATGGATGGATGACAATCATCAATTTGATAAGGAATGGCTGGATGAACAGAAGGCCAAGGATGAAGAATGGGAATTGCTCATAGGTAAAAACGCGATCTGGAGCGAGGAAGACGATTGCTATATGTATTTCGAAAGCGGCTTTGAATGGAACGCGAACGAAAAGTATTATTACCTGCCCGATACTCCGAATGAGCCGCTGGATCCGAGCACGGGTACGCCGATCCCAATGGATGCGAATGATGCAAAGTATTTTACCAACAATGACTTTATCGGTTGGGGAAATCCACTATCAGATGCTTTGAAACCGTTGGAAAACGATGAAAACTCCTTTGCGGCTGTTCGGAAGACGGATAAGGGCTACAATATTGAAATTTTCGCGATGTGGCCAGAGTACGGCGGCGGTACGGAAATGGGGCTTAACATCGTGCTGACTGACGTATATGACGGCGGCGAAAAGAAATCGGTCTACACGCTGAATGGCGAGGCAGATCCGATGGACTGGAAAACATTTGACTATATTGTCATTGATGATTTTGTGGCAATGGCATTGGACGACAACGGCGAGGCCCTTGACGCGGCGGGCAGAGAAGCGTATATCAATGCGCAGCTTGGCGAGGATGCCCCGGAGCCGACCGATACCGAGGCTGCGAACACAGCAAACGATACGGATGGTACGACGCCTGTAACCACATCAGGTACGGACAACGAGGATGAGGGCAGCGGAAACACGGGTATGGTCATAGGCATTGTCGCGGCCGTAGTTGTTGTGGCAGCGGTTATTGTAGTCGTCGTTGTAATGAAGAAAAAGAAAACAGAATAATCATCAAATCAAGGCAGGCAATCGGGTCCCCGCAGGAAGCAGAACTCCGGCATATCCCTACGCGTGCGCCGGAAAAACGGCGCACGCGTTTTCATCTTTATGACGATCAGCCGCGGAACAGCAAATAAATCGTTCATTTATCATTTCGCCGTACTATAAAGGTACGTTTGGAAAAATGATACTGTTATTGTCAAACTTAAACTGCAACTCGTAACGATTTCATACAATAAGGCGGGCGAAAAATTATGAAAAAAATCATGGCCATTCTTTTGACGATCCTCATGTGTTCGGCAATGCTGCTGAATGTTTCCGCTCATATTGAAAACGATACGCTGGGCGAAACCAAGAAGGACTATGAGGGGTGGGGGCTTTGATGGCGACCCATTTGAGTTCATCGCGTTGAGGCATCAAAGAGCCGGAATACAACGATGGTTTGATTTTTACTGCCGATACGCTGATGAAGGCGAGGATACCGGCGCCTCCGCAAAGGTGTATATTCTTCACGACACGTCTTTAAGAATTTTCATTGAGGTAACGGACAAGGAATTGGTTGATCCGGCCGCAGAGCAGCAGGTGGAACCGACAACGGGTATACAGTCGTTTGACTGCGTGCAGATTATTTTGAACACCAAAAACGGGTAATCTCGATGTGAGCCCATGGTTTCAGGAAAATCCCGAGGACGATGATGGCAGCTATCCATGGGGAAGAGGTCAGACGCCTTACCGAATATACGTATGGATTACACGGGCTTCCTGTACAACGAGTGGATGGATGATGACCAGAGAATGCAAGGCGAAGAATTTCTAGCAGAAAACTTTCCGGGACGCGAAGATATTGAGCTTGAAGTAGGCACGAATGTCATCTGGTGGGAAGACGGCGGAAAATATGTGTACACTGACGGAGGCTTTGAGTGGTATGACACCATGAAAGTCTATGTGTATCCCGATACAACGACGCCGGTAGACTTCAGTCAGGGGCTCGAGGTGCCGGTTGACTTTGAAAGAGGCGGTGCATACTTTACCTATAGCGACCTGTACGGCTGGGGCGGCACTTTTAGCGCCAGCATGAGATTTCCGGATACGAACGATCCGAGCAGTGCCATTGCTGTGCGTATGACGGAAAACGGCTATAACGTTGAGATATGTCCGTTCCAGACAGCCTACAACGAAGGGCCGGAATACGGCGTCAATGTCGTTCTGACCGATGTGCACGACGGCGGCACAAAGAAATCCGTCTATACACTGAACAGAGCTGCGGAACCCTTGGATTGGAAAGAGATGGATTATTTCACGCTGGGTTATATGATAGCCGAGCCTCTTGACGACAACGGCGAGGCCCTTGACGCGGCTGGCAGAGAAGTGTATATCAATGCGCAGCTTGGCGATGATGCCCCGGAGCCGACTGTGACGGATGCAGCAGTTGGTACGGGAACGTCTGCCGATACAGCGGGATCAACAGATACAGGCAGTACTGACGGAGAGCAGAATGACAGCGGTAATACAGGTATGATCATTTGCATTGTAGCGGCGGCAATTGTGGTCGTTGTTGTTATGAAGAAAAAGAACGGAAAAAAACAATACTGTCAGTTAATCAAGATTCATAGAAGATGCAGTTTTGTCATTACTTTGAAATGTCCTTTGATTTTTGATTCATGGCCGTTCCCTTATACCGGTTTTTAAAAGAGGAATGGGTATGGCCGGTTCTATCAAACGATAATAAAAAAACGAACAAAGGAGGCTATCCTTCGATGAAAAAGCTGTTGCACGTAGTGCTTACCGTTTTTTTGGCTGCATCTCTGCTTCCCTCAGCGGTACACGCGGAAGAGGACGAAGAGGCCGTATTTGCGCCGAGGGAATATCAAACGTATTACGGTGTCATACCGAGTATATGGGATGATGCGTGGCATATGACGGGTTACCAGTTTGAGGAATATATAAAGATGGACGGCGTCAAGGACCCGGTATACGATTATGGCCTGATTCTTGAAACCGATCATTTGATTGACGGAGAGGATACAGGCGCCCATGCAAAAATCTATCTGCTGAGAGATTATGACCTTCGTGTGTTCATAGAGGTCACAGATTCGGAGATGGTCACGCCAAGCGAGGAGGCGCAGTTTACCGAGCCAAAGGGGATAGACGCGTTTGACAGCATTGAGATTCTTTTGGATCCTGAGGAGGAATTCAGGGGACGCTGGCTGCCGAATCCCGAAACAGGGGAGTATGAGCAGATTGTCGACCAAGGCTCCATTGCCCGTCTTTACCGCTTTGACTGGACAGGATTCGGCTATAGCTGGTGGACGGATTATTCTCACAGTCTTGAATACGATACGGAAGGATCAGATGGAAAATATTTCACGAACAGTGACTTATACGGTTCGGGGGGCCCGCTTATGGGTACATGCAGACCGACGGACGAAAACGATGAGAATAGCTGCGTTTTTGTTCAGAAGACAGAGACCGGTTACAACATTGAAGTGTCGTTATTCCTGACAAAGACAGATGAAACGGCGGTTTACGGTCTTGAGGTGATCCTGAACGATGCGTATGAGAACGGGGATAAGGTCTCGTCATACAGTACAAATGCATCACTGAACAAGGATAATGTCCTGGATTATACAAAATGGAACGGTGTACAGATGACCAATCAATCTCTGCTGATAACGAACAGAGATGTCATGGCACTGTATGATCCGAATTTGCAGAAAGAAGACACGGGCGGAGCAGACACGGAGAAATCGGTGGATTCTGCAGGTTTAACGGCTGATACATCCGGAAAAGTCACGTCGGATAAGTCCGCGGATGCTTCGGGCGAGAACAAAGACGGCATTCCAACAGGCGCAGTCGCGGCTTTTGTCATTTCCGGCGTGTTGATTGTAATTGTCATTGTCGTTCTGGTGATACGGCACAGCAGTAAATCGAATGGTCAGAACAGCGGAGACTCTGCTTCCGGTGCGACTTGATCGGAACCGAATGGAATTCATAAACGCTTTGGCTCAGTCTCAGCGAGCTGCACTCGATACCGGAACGATTTTCCGAAAATATATAAAAATACTGTTAACACAGAAAAAAGAGCACTGTTGTGCATTTGACTTTATTCAAAAAAACAGGGACAAAAGTATACGGCTCGAAGCACTGGGGCATAGCTTTCTCCTTTTACTATCTGCGGTCGTTTATGTTACACGGTAGGTTTCTTTCGTTATATGCCGGCATTTTCGCTTCTCCCCGGACCCTTTTGTCTATATAGCCCGAAACCCATACAATATGGTAAAATTGCCTAAAAAATCCTTGAAATACAATCAATTTTAAAAAAAAAGATATAATATATCCCCGATAATGCTTGACAAGCTATGAAATATTTGATACAATATAGCCAACGCAAATCTAATTTATTTTGGAGGAAATATACATGAAAAAAACAATGGCACTTCTTTTGACTGTTATCATGGTTGTTGCCTCATTAACGGTCGCTGTTTCCGGTGCTTATTGGCAGGATGAAGATAAGATTAATTTGGTACCAAAGGTAAGTACGGGCGACATAACAGTAGACGGTGAAAAGGAAAACATATACAATGGCGGACTTTTTGTACCGTTCGGCCGTTTGTATGAGGGGAATGAAACCGGCGCTTCTGGTGCTGTATATATGGTCCATGACAATGAAAAGCTGTATGTGTATGTTGAGGTTGTAGATAAGGATATGGTTGCGCCCACAGACGACCAGCACAGAACGGCTGCAAAAATGGACACGACAGACCATGTAAAAATTGTTTTGGATCCGGCAAGCTCCGTGACACAGAACGATAAGCGTATTTTCCAGACGGATACGAGCGGCTACACCTATATCACGTATGAGGATTACGCAAACAATCAGCCGATGAGCTTTGGTCGTTTTAAGGAAAATACTCTAGTCAAGGTTCTGGAGGAGGGCAAGGTTTCCTTCAAGCAGACCGATGACGGGTACTGCTATGAGTATGCGATACTGTTGAACAATACAGACGGCACCGCCATCTTTGACAAAGAAGATTATTTCGGCCTGTTTGTATTCCTGTACGACTTTACATCCGGCGGTTCTCAGGATAAGCCGACCGCATGGTATGTAGAAGAGGACGGACGGGACGATTTCCAGGCAATTGCTTATAACTTTATCAAGCTGAGCGATCTGAACGCATTTTCGGATGTCTCCAACGATTCTTGGTATTTCTCTTATGTAGGATATGCGGTGCAGAATGGCCTGTTCCTCGGTACGTCCGAGACAACTTTCGAGCCGTCAACCGTTATGACACGTTCCATGTTTGTAAGACTGTTTGCAAACCTTGAGGGCGTGGACTTTACCGAATATGAAGATGCACGGCTTCCGTTTACCGATGTGGACATGGATTCCTGGTATGGAACGGCGGTAGCTTGGGCTTATGAGAACGGGGTGGTCAAAGGAACCTCAGAGACAACTTTCAATCCTAACGATGGCATTACGCGCGAGCAGATGTGTATGCTGATCTACAATTATATGGAATATAAGGACATTACACTGGATGTTATCAATGAGAATGTCGATATTAAAGATGCAGACGATGTAGCCGGTTGGGCAAAGGATGCTGTAGAGATGTGTGTTGAGACTGGTTTGATGCAGGGACCTGGTGATGGCACCATCAATCCGAAGGGTACTGCGTCCAGAGCAGAGGTTGCTACGTTGATTACAAATTTCTGTAATGCTCTTGAGGCATAAGGTATTAGTGAATCCATATGAACACAGCCGGGATGTTTTTGACATCCCGGTTTTTCTATGTATAGATATTATATATGTATTTGGCAGACTGAATAGTCATAAACGCGAAAAGTGTTAAATGGTGTGCAGAGAATCTTCAAACGGCTGTCGTCGTCAAATATTCAAATTATCCAAAGGGATCTATACTGTAGAGGCAGAGGGCAGCTGACGATGGAAAAATCCGGCTTATACTGCGGGAAGGCAGTAATCCGCCGGATGCTTACAATTCAGCCTGTGATATTATATCGTTATATTTAGCGCTTGTCCCCGTTTGTCAAATATCTCTATTGCGGCATTCGTAACGCAAAGCAATTTCCATAAGGCATGCACCGCCGAAGGTCAGCATCAGAGAAAACATCAGCAGCGTCATCGTCTCACAGAAATTCGGCAGCGCAGCCGGAAGCAGGTCTCTGGGCATTTCATAGACCTTGAGAAACGCTGCGAGCATCATGCAGGCAATGACCGGCAGAAGGACTGCAAGAACGATGGCAGTATATTTATGTATGCCATTGGCAGCAAGGCACAGCTTTTTTTGAAACATGCGCATGAGGGACATCCTTTCCAGAGAATCTCGTATCTATCGTTATTATCGATTGTATTTCAATTATCATTGAGCTTTAGCGAGCAGCACTACGATGAGCGGAACTTATGCTGTGTACATTATACCATATCAAGTGGGGAATTTCATGTTAAAATTTATACAAGATATGGGAAATATTACATCGCTCAATCCATCAAATGCTGCGGGAATTCGACGGCACGCACGGGATATCGCCTGTAAAAGCTGCATATTTTGTCGCACCTGAAAAATTTCGCTTGGATTTGGGCTGACGCTTTTTCTTTTCTTTTAAGAAAATCTGTGATAAAATGAGTATCGCAGGCAGGCAACCGGCAGCCGGTGAAATCTGTGCGGCTTTTTGTTGGGATTTTTGCTGCAAACTCTATCAAGGAGCGTGGAAAATTTGTTTTTAGGCACGGAAAAGCACACGTTTTGTCAAATGGAAGGATGCAGGATGATACGGAGGCAAATCCCCATTCATCTACCGGACACCGTTCTTCAAACAGTATCGTCCGCCGCGTCCTTTGTTTTATGTTATCGTTTGATCGAAACGACAGAGTGGCTGACCGCTGAGGAAAACAAACCAATGGACACTGTATATTCTCTTATGGTTTCAAAAATTGAATGCGCAGTCATTACGGACGAGAGTTACATATATGATGTGACGCGCGATGAGGCTGCAGCCCTGGCATTGTTTGAGAAAATTGTGCAGGGAGGCGTGACGCCATGTGCGCTGTTCGATGTAGTTTCAGAAAATCTCGAAGCCGATGTACCGCAAAAAACTCAGACAAACGGCCAAGCAAAATCCTCTTCCGGCTATCTGCCGCTTGAGAAAGGTGTTTCGGCGCTGTGACAGATATCATGATTTTTGTATCTCTTTTGTTATTTTTTAACCTGATTACTTTTGGTATAACGGCATATGATAAATATAAGGCAAGACGCGGATATTGGAGAACGAGAGAGCGTATCTTTCTGATGCTGGCCTGTTTCGGCGGCGGAGCCGGCGTTCTCTCGGCATTTTATTTTTTCAGGCATAAGACCCGAAAGCGCGGCCTCATGGCAGGTGTTTGGACGCTCACGCTGGTTTCTTATTGCACCTTTGTCCTTGTCCTGCTGACCGTGGGATACTGGAGAAAATAGAAAAGGAAAAATTGGATTATCCGGCAGCGGATTTCGGTGAAAAAGCAGTTTATCCGCGGTAGAATTCAGGATTTCATGGAATTTCTACGCAGATTGAAAATGTTCGCTATTCGATTAAGCCTTTTCGATATCGCAGAGGGTTCAAGATGTTGGAAACGGATTCAGAGTGTTTGTGTTTTAGCGGAGAGATTTTAGGAAAGTTGTCGGTGAGTATCGGAAAAAATCCGTAAAAAAAATAAGAAACCACTTGACAAACTTTTTGCTTTATGGTATGCTATAAAAGCTGTAATTCATGCTGGTGTGGCTCAATGGCAGAGCAGCTGATTTGTAATCAGCAGGTTGTTGGTTCGACTCCGATCACCAGCTCCAG
>DXYE01000229.1 GCA_019415985.1 Clostridiales bacterium | reverse complement strand
CGGGTGGCGCATGTGCTGGGTACCTATGACCCGGAAGACCGTATGCTGCAGCTATATTACAACGGCGTACTCATTGGGCAGGAAAAATTCACTGGTCAATTCCGGCTTGGCAATGCCATATACAATAAATTGGGGATCGGCTGCAACGTTTCCTATAAAGAAGAAATGCTTTCGGATTTTACCAATTATGTGGTACTAGGCGCCAAAATCTACACACAGGGACTGGATGAAAGACAGGTTGCAAAAGCTTATTATGACAGTCTGGATCGAATCGGCGCCCGTAAAAGCGGCGATTCCGACGCCGCGACAGATATCTCTGCCGCCAAGGACGGCAAGCCTACTTCGACGTGGTTCATCCGCGTGCTGCTTATCGTGCTCGGTGCGGCGGCAGTCATCGGAGCGTCTATAGCGGCGGTGATTATCCGCAAAAAACGGACGAATTGAACAGGCGGCGGCGCGCTATCCCCAAATACGGCCGTATAGCCGTATCGCCGCTGTCACAGTTATGCTGCCCCCGGTAGAACCGGGGGTTTTGCTATATAAAATGGAATCCCGCCGGCCGTCTGCCCCGCCGGTGAATGTTTACTTACAGGATACGGGCTTCCAGTAAAGCCTTTAGCTTACGGGTGCCGAGCATGTTCACCACCGAGAATTGACCGGCAATGCAGAAACGCACCACACTAATAAAGATGGTGCTGTCCCCATTCCGAATTTTAAGGCAGCTTCCTATTCCATTCATCATAAACAGCTCTACGCTGCGTATAGCGTCTAACGCAATGGTTTGTTGCTCATGGCGAGGCACTATAGTAAGAATACCGTTATCATCCGCCAACCGACCGGACTTCACTTTTGTCCGCAGGGTAAGTTCATCCCCACAGTGATATATAATGCGGAAGGGCTTCATAGTTTTGTCTCCTTGTTTATGAAAGCATGTGGAGAGTTGCTTGTCAACAAATTTGTTTCGATATGCAGTTGTCAAAAGAGGGGTGTGTAACCGAACGTACCGGGCTCCCGGTTGCATCGGTTACATACCCCTCTAAACCGGGTCAAAAGAGCGCTTCAATACGCGGGTAGACTACACGCTTTCTTATTTATCCACATTATGAGGCAAGGCGTTTTTCAATTTCACCAATAAAATTATTAAAGCTCGGCGAGCGATTGGCTTTTAAATCCATATGTATTCCTATATTCCTAGCCCACTCTGCTTTTAGTTTACCTATCTCCATAAATGAAACGTGTTCTTTATGTAGCTTCTGACTTCCGCCCGGATAAACAGCATCCGCCAGAACTTCCCACGTTCCACAAATACTATCTTGAACATAAGCGTGCAATATTTGGATTTTTGCCTCAGGATAAGCCGTCAATAGCGCCCGTACATCTCCCAGCAACCACGCTTCAACTTCCTCTACCGCGATGCAGAATACATGATCTACAAATATCATATTCTTTCTTGCAACATCTTCTAATTCAAGTTTAAACTTTTCTGTATTTCGATCGTCATTATCCAATACGACAATAATTACGGCTGGAAATTTTTGCAGGCTTTTGTTAAACCCACGCAAATAAGTTGCTAGATCATTTAACAATTTTCCTGTTTTAGTTTCTTTTACAGTATTTTTCTTTGTAAATCCACCAAGTCCACGAAACCCCTTGCAATTATATGTTACATCAGGATAGGCCGCCACAACTTTTTGCATTAACGCATGAATAAGCTCTGTACTTGACTGATCTTCAATAAGGTATTGAAAATGCATAGTTGTCCCCCTCAGCCAAAATACTTGCTATTCCATAAATCGCCAATATATGCACCTTCTTGGACAAGATCGCTTACAAAATCGTATTCAGATGAGCGTTTTATAGTAGAGAAGCCATCAGGTCCTTTGTCTAAAACCCATACTTGTTCAGGAGAAAGCGCATTGACAAAGAACGGACTATGTGTGGTAACAAACAGCTGCTTACTGTAGCCTGTTCCCACATTTTTGGACATTTCAATAGCTAGATCCGCTAAATACTGATGGTACAAACCGTTTTCCGGTTCTTCAATAAAGACTAATTGGCGCGGATTTTTCTCGTGTAAAAGCATATAATAGGCAAACAGTTTCAAAGTACCATCTGACATTCTCTGAGAAAAAAAGGGCTCACTAAACCCATTTTGCCAGAACTCTAATACCATCTGTCCATTTTGCATTCTTACAGGCTCGATTCTGTTTATATTGGGAATCTTAGTCTGAATGTTCGCAAGGATTTTTCTAAAATCACTTGGATTTTCACGATACATAAACTGAGCCACATTATTCAAATTGCTTCCTGTACGGTTTAAATAGGGGGCAGGTGCCGCTATTTGAACTTGCCGTGCAGTATCAGGCGTAAAGTAGCACAAATACCAACTTTTTAAGAATGCGAGAAATTTCTCAATTCTCGAATACTGCTTCATAGCACCTAACGTTACAATTCCAAGTTTCCGAATATCATTTAGTTCAACATCTACCTTATCCCCAGTTACGACTCCTTCATCGTCTTGCCCACCTTCAGCCCCCTCAAAAGCGTAGCCTTTTCCATCAATAAGATACAAAAACGACAATGGCCGACCACTCTTATTTCCAGGCCGACGTTGACGTAAACGCTCATCTCTTACATAGGGCCTATCGTTCTTATCTTTTCCAACCGTAAGTTCATATGTTATCGGCCGAGAATTGCTATTTTCTTTATAGTAAATTTCAAAGTGAATCGGGCCGTCGCTTCCCTGCGATACAAGTTTATCATAGCCACCACGATTACTTGCATCACATGCGCTTTCGACATCTGTTGTAAGCGCATCTGCGATAAATCCGAATGCATCAGCTAAAGTGCTTTTGCCATTCCCACTAGGTCCAATGATTGCGACCATGTTTCCAAGCGGTACTCCGGCTTGGTCCGAATATAATTGTCCCATTTTTACATCTTTAAGTGACCCGTAATTTTTGATAGCAATTCCAAGAATTTTGCCCATATCTCCACCTCTTAGACTGTAGCTACTACTGTTATGACCAAAATAGCTCTAAACTATTCTTATATTACCATACCATACATGTACTTTCAAACAGATTTTGTTAAAGTAAAAAAGTGTTGAAAACCATTGGTTTTCAACACTTTTGGTGGAGATAAGCGGGATCGAACCGCTGACCTCTTGAATGCCATTC
>DXYE01000228.1 GCA_019415985.1 Clostridiales bacterium | reverse complement strand
ATTATATATTACCGAATAAAATAAAAATAAATAAACAAGCGGACAATCTGATTATTAAGTTTTCAGAAAACAAAGAGAAAGAAAATCAAAGTAAAAAAGTAAAATACAACGAACCGGAGAAAGCGATTCGCTTTCTCCGGTTTTTCTGTATTATATTAACGAGCAGTCTGTTTGTATCCCAACGGGCTTTAATAAGTAAAACTCGTTAGGGGTTGCCCTTCACCCCGTAATATTTATGCGATTATTGACTACTCTTCTACCCGGATCAGGTTGCTTACATACGGACGTTTCCCGGAAAGAACCTCATCGTAAAAATTCTGTTTCCAGTCGATATAGGCAACACTGTCTTCTAGCTCTTTGATAGAAGCTCTTAATGCTTCCTGTTTTTTTCTCAGCATTTCTTTTCGTGGAATTATGGTAGATTTCCCCTGCATGCAAAGCTCCAGATATTCTTTCATTTCCTGAATACTCATGCCGCATTTTTTTAAGCAGGTAAGGTCTTTAATCCACTTAACATCTTTCTCGTCAAAAATGCGCCGGTTGTTATTGTCACGCTTGACATTTGGAATCAATCCCTCGTTGCAATAAAATTTCAAGGTTTGATAAGTCATGTCCAGTTCCCGACAAACCTGCATCATCGTATACATTATAACGCCTCCTGGGATATTCACGAAAAATTCACAAAAATATTTTGATAAATCTATTGACCGGTGGTTACTACCGCAAATTATAATCGGTTGTATCAAGCGGTTCATGCAAATGCATTGTATCATAAAAACAGCAGAAATGCAAGAGGGAGGAATGGTGACTGCAAATGAAAGTAATGCTTGTAAATAGCAGTTCACGAAAAAAAGGCTGCACAAATGCGGCGCTGTGCGAGGTAGAACGAGCTTTGAATGAAGAAAAGATTGAAACCGAACAATTCTTTATTGGCAATGAGGCTTTACCGGATTGTATTGCCTGCCGTAGATGCGGAGAAAACGGGCGTTGCGTTTTCGATGATCCTGTCAATGAATTTGTGGAGAAAGCAAGGTCTGCGGATGGATTTGTATTCGGTTCTCCAGTTTATTTCGCCCATCCAAGCGGCAGACTTCTGACATTTATGGATAGAGCTTTTTATTCTGGCGGGGCGGCGTTTCAATTTAAGCCGGCGGCAGCAGTTTTATCCGCAAGACGGGCAGGCACCACGGCATCCTTTGATGTTATTAACAAGTATTTTACGATTTGTTCCATGCCGGTTGTTTCCTCTACTTATTGGAACCATGTTTACGGCGTACGACCAGAAGAAGTGGCAGAGGACAAGGAAGGGCTTATGACAATGTACAACATCGGCAAAAACATGGCGTGGCTGCTGAAATGTATTGAACTCGGAAAAGAAAATGGGCTGTCGCATCCCGACAATGAAAAGGTCTTAACTAATTTCGCACGGTAAAAGAAAAGGAGCTTTCTATGAACAAAGATACAGAGAAAAGGATTCAAAGATTATTTGATGGAGTGGTTTCCTCTTTGCAGGAAACGGATCCTGAGTTCACAGAAATCATTTTGAATTTCTCTCAAAATGAAGTAATAGAGGCAAACAAGCTGACGGAAAAAGAACAGATGCTTTGCATTTTATCCGTATTGCTCGGCTGTCAAGGAATGAAAGAATTTCAGGATATGCTCCATGCGGCGCTTAATACAGGTATTGATCCTATCGCAGTAAAGGAGATCATTTATCAGGCAACGGCCTATCTTGGAATTGGCCGTACCCATGATTTTCTCATAGCGGCAAATCAGATTATGGAGCAGCATGATATTCAGCTGCCGCTTGCTTCTCAGGCGACAACAAATGAAAAAAACAGGTTTGGGGATGGCCTCACGAAGCAGGTAAAGTTATTCGGAGAGGATATGGCAAAACGACAGACAGAAGGCCCTGTTCTTCGCCGAAATATCAACCGTTGGCTGGCAGATAACTGCTTTGGTGACTACTATACCCGCACCGGTCTGAATGATCAGGAACGAGAAATGATCACTTTCTGCTTTATTTTAGCTCAGGGCGGATGCGAAAACCAACTTCGGGGACATATCGCAGGCAACTTCGGCGTTGGGAATGACAAGGATAAGCTATATAGCGTTGTTGAGCAATGTATGCCTTATATCGGTTATCCCCGTACATTAAACGCTATGAATATTATTGATGAAGTAGTTAGCAAAATGGAAAGCTGTCAAGCATAAGGAGGAAATTAGAATGAATGAGTTTGCCTATTCTTATCCCACAAAGGTTTATTTTGGCAAAGATGCGGCGAAGAATGCCTTCAACGCCGAGTTGGGCCAGTTCGGCAAGACTGTGATGCTGGCCTATGGTGGCGGTTCAATAAAAAAAGCAGGTATTTATGAGGAAATGAAAACATTGCTACATGAAGCTGGGAAAGAAATTATCGAGTTTTCCGGTATCATGTCGAATCCCACCTATACCAAAGTGCAGGAAGGTGCAGCACTGGCCCGTGAACATCATGTGGACTTCATTTTGGCAGTAGGAGGCGGTAGTGTCATCGACTGCTGCAAGGTAATTTCCGCGCAGGCTGTACTGAATGAAGATATTTGGAGTATGGAGTATGAAAAAGGAGTATTCCCCACAACAGGTATTCCAATGGGGGCCGTTGTGACGGCTTCCGGCACGGGCGCGGAAATGAATGCAGGCGCAGTTATTACTTATGAAGAGAAGAAATGGAAAGGACCGATTTTTGGAACCGCTGCTTCTTTTGCCGTTCTCGAACCGCAATATACCATGTCTGTGCCGTCTATGCAGGTACTGTCCGGTGCATTTGATACTCTGAGCCATGCAATGGAAACCTACCTCGGCTCATCTGATGAAGATAATGTGTCGGATGATATAATTATCTATTCCTTACGCGTCTTTTTCTATTTCTCCTGAATCTACCATAAGACGGACAATTCAGGATTTGAAAAAAGCAGAGCTTCTCGTCACTAAGCAAAGGTACCGTGCCAGGGGCGGCAAGAGCAGCTTGCTTTTTCAGCTTCGGAAACCGTGACCGTATAAAAATACCACCTTCCGCCAAGGGGCAACTGCGCCCTTTTGGTGAAAGTTGGCACCTGGCATGATGACAGGAGAAGGTGAACTTCCCACTGTACGAAGGATTTACAGCAGAAAAAGAAGAACAGCAGCCTGAGTGGATCAGACTGCTGACTCT
>DXYE01000227.1:2513-3226 GCA_019415985.1 Clostridiales bacterium | reverse complement strand
ACGCAGGACTGGTCCGCTCAGGCGGTACCGGCGCGTGGCACCTGTTTTATAACGTTTACGAGACGGCCGACGGCGGCTCCGCGTGGTACGAATCCACCGTAAAGCTGGCGGACGACCACGATTACCGCCTGCTGCTGGACACGTCGGAGGCGGATGGAAAAGCCGTTCTTACCGTCATCGATACCACGACCGGCGCAGAAGCCGACCGCGTGTCCTTTACGGCCGCGAAACTGCTCTGCGACGGCTCGAATACCGCTTACTACCAGAATTTCGCGCTTGACTTTCCCGACGACCTGAAAATCGGCGCGGACGGTAATCCCGGCGCAGTTTACGATGCGGCGGACTGGCCGGCCAGCATCCTCTACAGCAGCGACGAAGGGCTGTATATGCAGAACATCTGCGTTGCCGACGCGCGCCTGTACGGGCCGAATGGCGAAGCCGTCTGGGATGAAACCGTGACCGAAGCGCTCGGGCTCTGGCCGGACAGGACGGTTTCAGCCGTTGACTACGCATGCACCTACGTGGTCCGCGGCGTTCCCTACAGCGCTTATCGGATCGATCTGGATATGAACCGAAACACATAAAGGAGGCAAACTGCAATGGCAAAGATTCCCGCTCCCATCGGCAACGATTTTTGTCCCCAGACCCTGTTCCTCTACGGCACGTATAAGAAGGACGGAACGCCGAATTTCGGGCTGTTCTGCTGGATCAGC
>DXYE01000227.1:0-2503 GCA_019415985.1 Clostridiales bacterium | reverse complement strand
AGTGAAATCGGCGTAATGGCCTGCATCGGACTTGATAAGCTGACCAAGGACAGAATCCGCGAAACCGGCATGTTTTCCGCCAATCTCGTCACCGAGAACCTGCTGCCGCTCGCAGATTATTGCGGCTGCAACGATGGATATACGACAGACAAAACGCGTGTCCTCCCCACTTGTGCGCCCGGGAACGTGCTGCACGTTCCGACACTGACGCAAAGCCCCGTCTCGATGGAGCTTGAGGTGATCAGAACGGTATCGCTCGGCGACGGCGAGGTATATCTCTGCAAGATCCGCCACGTATCGGCGGAGGAATCGCTGCTCAAACAAAGTGAAAGCCTCGAAACGCGCATGCGCCGCATTGCACCGATCCATACCACCTGCCGAACCTATTTTTCTTACGACGGGAAAGTGCTCGGCGCCTGGGGCGAATTGCAAAGCCGTCTTTGATATAGAAAAGTATATCCCTAAAGTCAAAAAGCCGTCGAGTAGATAAGCAAAAGTCTTATCTTCGACGGCTTTTTGCAAATACCGTTATCCGATCAGAAGAATTCAAAATGTTGTCCGCCATCGGATTTGTCGGCTTGTTGACACCTTGGACAAAATATGCTGCTTCTACCCCCGATGACCATACGGCAAAGAACTGTCCCACAGCTCGGACAAGGCTCTCCTTCGTGTCCGTAAACCTGTAAAAAAGGTGTATTGCGGTAGTCCTGTCCTTTGGCTTCCAAGTATTCCTCCGGTGTTATTTTGTTTTTTTCGGTAAAATAAGAAAGACGTTCCGAAATGGTGCCTGCAAGGCGCTCCCATTCTTTTCCGGTAAGACTGTGCGCCGGGCACGCCGGATATATCCTTGCTGCAAATAAAATTTCGTCGGAATAAATATTTCCAATCCCGGCAATGACGCTCTGTTCCAACAGACATGCTTTGATTGCTTTCTTTCGTTTTCCAAAATGATTGATTAGATATTCAGCAGAAAAGGCAGGGTCAGACGGCTCCAGCCCCAGCCTATCCAAACCGCTGCAGGCATCTGCTTCACCATTTTGAAGCAGCCAAAAACGTCCGAATCGCCGTATGTCGGAAAAACGCAGCTCTTTTTCATTCGATAAGCGAAATACAAGATGTGTGTGCTTTTCTTCCGGGTAATCTGCGGGTGTCAACAATAGGCAGCCGGTCATTCGCAAGTGGATAATCACGCGGTCGCCGCTGTCCAGTAAAATCAGCAGAAATTTTCCCCGACGTGCCATGCCGGATATGGTTTGTCCCACAAGTTGCTTGCAAAATTCACCGGCATGAGGGTACGCAATCACTTCCGGACGATTGACTATGACATTTTTAATCATAAGCCCTTGTATTTGCGGTTCAATTACACGCTTTATGGTTTCTGCTTCCGGTAACTCCGGCATGATTGCCACCGCCTTTCCTCGTTGATTTCTTAATCTGCTCGTGATAGAAATAATTGACAACAACCGGCGGCGCGTCAAGCGGACGTTTTATACTGTCGTCATTCGTTACATAGTCCAAACCGATTTCGGCAGTATAGTTTTTCAGCTTTGCGTCCAGCAGTTCCCAATATCTGCGGTTCCCGTTGTGATAAATTTCCCGGTACAAGGATAGCAGGTGTGGATATTTTTTCCGTATATAGTCCAAGATAACCGCTTTATAATCTCCCCGCAGGTTAAGATTTTCCAGCCAAATCAAATGGCACTGTCCCTTTGCTCTCTGAATAATTGCTTTTACGTCGGTAATGCCGGGAAAAATGGGAGAGATAAAGCAGGTAGTGCGGATACCGGCGCGGTAAAACGCCTCCATAGCTGCAAGCCGTCTCTCGATACTGACGGCATTATCCATATCGTGCTGAAAGTTCTCGTCCAATGTATGGATAGACCACGAAACACGGGCGTCCGGAAAAGTTTTGATCAAATCCAAATCCCGCAGTATCAAATCGCTTTTCGTGGCAATGCTGATTTTCGCACCGCTTCCTTTTAGCTGTATAAGCAGGGCCCTGGTGCGTTCATAAATTTTTTCCTGCGGGAGATAGGGGTCTGTAACGGAACCGATAAATAATTCTTTTCCCGCGTATTTTTTTGGGTCTTTGATTTCAGGCCAATTTTTGACGTCTAAAAAAGTTCCCCACGGCTCCGTATGGCCGGTAAACCGCTTCATAAAGGATGCATAGCAGTATTTGCATCTGTGCGTACACCCAACATAGGTGTTGACGGAGTATTCCCCTAAAGCACTTCTGGACAAAGTGTCCAGAGGTCGTAACCTGCCGCCTGTATGGGCGGCTTTTTTCATGGCCGGGGAAACCCCCGGAGAAATGGAGGCTATATGCAGTTCTTTTCTTCCGCTATTGATACTTTGCAGACCCTTGTTGTGGCTCTCGGCGCTGGCCTGGGCGTGTGGGGCGTTGTCAATCTCCTGGAGGGGTACGGCAGCGATAATCCCGGCTCCAATGCTCATGTACGGTAAAGTATCACAAGAAAATTATGTCGAATTGACAGCCGCC
>DXYE01000226.1 GCA_019415985.1 Clostridiales bacterium | reverse complement strand
GAGTATAGGTCTTATCTGTGTACTCTTGTTCATAGGCATCGAACATAGCGGCATTGTCCTGCCGATACTGAGTGAGCCCATAGCCGCCGTAAGCCAGTTCCCGATAATACTGCCCGATTTTTACAAGGCTTTCTATCTCGGTGTATTTGTCGTGAAGGTAGGCTCTCTTTTCTTCCATGGTTTTATCGGAAAGCTCGACACCTACTGCGCGATAAGCTGATGCAGGAGGCTGTTTGGCGGTGGGGCGGGTGCCCATCCACAGCAGCAAGAGATTGGCGGACGCCAGTATCGCCAACAGGACAGGGAACACCCTGCCACCCCAGATTTTGCGGAGTTCAGCAAAAAATAGACTCATTTACCGTCTCCCTCACCAAACACATTCAAGTACACATCTTCCAGACCTTGGCCGGGAGCATATTTTTCAATCAGCTCCGGCACGGGCGCGGCATCCACAATCTTGCCGGCGCGCAATAGGATAACTTTGGTTGCCACCGTTTCCACATCCGAAACGACATGTGTTGCCACAAGGATGATTCGATCCTTAGCCATATCTGCCAGCAGTTCGCGCAGACGGACGCGCTCTTTCGGGTCAAGACCTGCCGTTGGTTCGTCTAAAATCAACAGCTTCGCATCTCCAAGCAGAGCGGATGCCAACAGTAGGCGCTGCTTCATGCCGCCGGAATAGGCAGAAAGGCGCTTGTCCAATTCGGCGGTTAAATTTACGGCGGCAGCCACACGGGCTATCTCGGCGGCAACGGTCTTTCGCGGGATTTCTTTCAGCGCGGCCATATAGGCAAGAAAACGGCGGCCGGTATAGCTGTCATACAAACCCTGCTGCTGCGGCATATAGCCAAGAATACGGCGGAAGACAATACCCATTGCAGGCTTGCCGCACCAGCGAACCTCTCCAGAATCAGGAGCCAGGCTACCAGTTATTATATGGATTAGGGTGGATTTTCCTGCACCGTTGGGGCCGAGGAGACCATAGAGGCCTGGCGCAAGAGTGATTGTGATACCAGCTAGAGCGTGCTTTATTAGATGTGAATGTTTGGTATGAGGTGTCCGAATAGATGGCAGTTCGTATGTCTTTTGCAAATCCGTTATCGAAAGATTCACAAATGAACCGGCATTTATATGCTTAGCCATATGAAAGCGCTCCTCAAAATGAAGTTGGCAAGAAATATCATGAAATTAGAATTGTAGTCGTCTCCACTGGTGTAAAAAAGTATATGGAATCGCCAGCTACTCAATCGAACATGTCCTCAACCATTTCATAACCGGCGTCGTTAGAGTTCACATAGTCTTTTTTTGATATAAAGGCATATTCGTATGCAATATATTCATAATTTTCACTGCCCCCATCTTGAAAGCTTTGCTTGACAGTGTAAGTTTTATAGTCAGTGGCCACATAGAGTTTGTCGCCAACGGTTGCATAAACATAAACAGGGCGATTATTATACGGCGTCCGCAAGGAAATTTCAGTTGCTGTATCATTATCAAAGTCGATATAATAAGCACAAACATCAAATTTTCCGTTTACTACAGGGCTTCCTTCGGTTACAAGAAGATTATTATCATACGCATACTGCATTGCCGGGTCGCTATAGCCTTCTTTTATAGGAAATGCAGTGATATGCTTTTCTCCTGAAATCAAATTGGTTCGTGTAACGCATTCACCTTCTTCGCTTATAGTATATAAAAATCCATTTGATACAAACGAGTCAGCGTGCCCAGAATTGTCTGTATAGAATGGGGCATCAAAATTAAGTTCCTGGGGAGTAGAAAGATAATATTTGATATTACTATTACTATCAATTGTGGCAAAACATAATTTAGATCCCGCGCAACCACATAGGTAGTAGAACTGTTCATCACTGCCTAAGTCAGCAACTTCCTGGGCTTCTTTACTCTCGATGTTCGCGTGCCACAGTTGATAATGCGACGACGAGTCAGAATCTGTTTGCACTACATCAAAATAAATATCGTCATTACTTATGTAAAAATTACCTCTAACATATTGATTTGATGCTAATTCAAATACTGTCTGCCGATTACTTCCGTCCAAATCGATTGAAATCATAGACGGATTGCTACCTTCTAAGGCTTCTGTAAACATGAGCAAAATTTTCTTGCCATTGGTTAAAAGCATCGGCGGGTAAGTGCGGCCTGGTGTTGAAAAGTAGGCAGGGCAACTTTCATTGTCATGTGTGCAGTTAGGTGTTCCACATAGGTAGATTCGCTTTTGCTGAATCGGATCTGTGTAAAAAATGCTACACGAATTTTCGTAGACAATTTGCGCTTCATAAATGCCAGAATCAAGTGACACAAGCGGTCCATTCCCTGCCTTGACAAATGAAGCTGTTGAGATTGGTTCAGAATCATCCATCGACGTAGTAGAGTCAGAAGCCGTAGTAGGCGGAGTGCTTTGGACATCTGAAGAGATAGTATCTTTTGCGGTTGAGCATGATGAGCAGGCGAGTGACAGTAAAAGCATAAATGAACAGATAGCGAAAAAGCGATGATTTGACATTGGAAGCCTCCACGTGAAGAAAATTTCAAATAAGTAAAATAATCCAAATACAAGCACAACCCCATTACAATAATGAGTTTGTGCTTGTATTACTTTTCTATAGAATTGGAATACTTGTTTTATTAAATAGCCTTATAAAGAGCAAATCTCATCAGGAAGTTTTGGATACCCAGTCAGAGTTGCCAGAGCCGCCAAAGTAAACGCGGCTGTAATTTGCTATGGGATAGATAGCTGTAAGCTTTTCACCGGTTCTCCGTAAAGTAATGCTGCTTTTGCTTGTGCTTACCAAGCGAGAGTCATCAACACCAGAGCTGATATCCCAAATAATAGCGCGCGCATCTGCAGTAGAACGGTTGACAGCGTAACTGGGATGTCGTGTGACATACATGAAAAAACCGCTCGCTTCACTGGAAGTACCAATGGTGAAATTTTGGTCATTGTGGGCAGTGTCGGGCTTGTAATCCGTCTCGTATAAGCAAAGAGGACGCTGATACACACTTTGGGAAGTGCTACTCCTAGTGATGTTTAAGTAGAGATTGCCGCATCCGGCAGGGTGGAATCCGTCAGCAAATGTAGGTGCCGCCATTGCCACCATCATTGCGAGAGCGAGCAGGAACATGGGGATGCGTTTCTTCATCGTTGACATTTGATAAGCCTCCAATCTAATGGATTTCGTAGGGTTGATATTCGGACAATTACAAGCGCCTGTGCACCGACGCTTAAATACACATAGAAAC
>DXYE01000225.1 GCA_019415985.1 Clostridiales bacterium | reverse complement strand
ATTTAATATAAAAGGTTGGAAGCTGGTCTATATCGCGGCTGGTGGAGCGATTTCATATTCATGCTATTTATGTGTCTGCGCACTTTTGGAAAGTCAGATTCTCGCGCTTTTGATTGCGACCGCCGTAACTGCGCTTATAGCAGAAATCCTTGCAAGAGTTTTGAAAGCGCCTGCCGTCATTCTCTTTGTGCCCATGCTTATCCCTCTCGTTCCGGGCGGTGATTTGTATGATACGATGAATTATCTGGTCAGAGGTATTGAGGAAGACTTTGCAGCTTCCTCCCTGCTGGTACTGAAAAAGGCTGCTGCTATCGCATTCGGAATCATCCTCATAACCTCACTCACGGAAATTCTACGCAAGGTACAGGGATATTGGTATCAGCACCGAAAGACGAAGCAGGAACGATGAAGCCTATCCGGTTTATCTCGCTGGAATCTGTTGCAGGCAGAATAAGAAAGTGAGCAGCAGAATAAAACGCCGCGTCTCTCAGTATATTTCCCAATACAGCTTTGATGGATGAACGTCAGCAGGATGGCGCTTTGGCGTCCGTTCCCTGCCCCAGCCGTGCGCTTTCCTTAAGCCACGTTATACAGCTTTGGCTGCTTTGTTTCGTCAAAGCAAAAAACGACGAAGCCCTTTGCCTACGAGCGTCTGAATCTGCTGTTTGTTTTAACAAAAGTAAATATCGTCTGCAACAGCAGTGCCTTTGACTCATTTTCGAAAACGGAAGGTTGATGTACAATACGATGTTACGAAGTAAAAATCTCCATGAAAAAGCCACAGTTATGAAAAAAACGCCGGTCGTATGTCTGCTCGCCGCTTTCTGCTGCATGATGTGGGGCAGCGCCTTTCCCATGATTAAAATCGGTTATCAAACACTCGGTATAGCCTCCTCGGATACTGGCTCGCAGCTCCTTTTTGCAGGGCTGAGGTTCGCACTAGCCGGTATCATGAGCATTTTACTCTTCAGCGTTCTGCGCAGAAATCCGTTGGTGCCGCATTCCCTCTCCTCCGTATCTCGCGCCTGCATACTCAGTACCTTTCAGACAATTCTTCAATACTTGTTTTTTTACATAGGTCTGTCACAGGTCAGCGGTGTAAAGGCATCGATTTTAACCGCGACAAACGTGTTTGCAGCCCTACTGCTCTCCGTGCTGCTGCGGCAGGAAAAGCTAACGGTCCCAAAGCTTTTGGGCGGCATCATTGGTTTTTTGGGCGTTGTACTGATCAATACCGGTTCCGACGGTCTGGATCTTCAAATACGTTTTGCAGGCGAAGGGTTTATCGTCTTTGCGGCTCTGGCTTCTGCCGTTTCTTCTGTACTGATGAAGCGGTTTTCTCAGTCAGACGATCCGGTGATGCTCAGCGGCTGGCAATTTCTGATCGGCGGCCTTGTCTTATCTCTATGCGGAATTCTGAGCGGAGGTCGTATCGCCTGGTCTCTGTCGGGATTTTGGATCTTCGTTTATTTGGCTTATGTCTCTGCCGCTTCCTATACCGTATGGAGTATGCTGCTGAAATTTAATCCCGTATCCAAAGTGGCTGTTTTTGGTTTCATGAACCCTGTCTGCGGCGTGCTCCTTTCAACCATTCTGATCCGTGATGATCAAACCGCACTGGGCTGGCGAGCCCTCGTTTCCCTTCTGCTGGTCTGTATCGGTATTGTCATTGTCAATCTGCGTTCCCGCTCTTCCGGCGGCCAGGACGCGTGACGACTGACCGCAGCGTCTTAAAAGTACAGTGCTGCTCTCTGAGAGGATATTGGGGATTCCGACAAGAGGGCGCCGCAAAAGGAATCCTTTTGCGGCGCCCTCTTTCTCCGTTTCCGCTTGCTCACTCCAATGCAGAATCGGCGTCCTCCTGTCTTTAAACAGTAAACCGTTACTTTAAATGTTCAAACCTTTTGATAAAGCCCCTTGAGAAGCGCGATTTCCTTTGCATGGCCCTCGGTCTCCAAAGGTGTCTCCAAATAAAACGGCAGATCCCGTAGACAGGGATGGTTGAGTACCGCCTTCAGTACATCAAGGCCCAGCGTTCCCTCGCCTATGGGGGCGTGACGATCCTTTTTGGAACCGACAGGGAATTTGCTGTCATTTAAATGAACGGCTTTCAGACGATTTAGGCCGACTATACGGTCGAATGCTTCGAGCACACCGTCCAGATCACCCGCAATGTCATACCCTGCATCGGAAATATGACAGGTATCCAGGCAAACGCCAATATGCTCCGAGCAATCGATTCTGTCGATGATTTCCCGCAGTTCCTCAAAGCGACCGCCTACCTCGCTTCCCTTGCCCGACATGGTTTCAAGCAATACGGTAGTTTTCATATCCGACCTCAAAATTCTGTTGAGCATAGAGGAGACCAGTTCAATTCCCCTATCGATCCCCTGCCCTACGTGACTGCCCGGATGAAAATTGTATAGATTCCCCGGTATTAATTCCATACGCCGGATGTCGTCCTCCAGCACCATTTCAGCAAATTCCAGCGTTTTCGGTACCGCTGCGCAAGGATTCAGCGTATACGGCGCATGCGCCATGATCGGCCCAATTTCATTTTCTTTTAAAAACGCCCGAAACGCTGCGATTTCCTCCAGTTTTACAGGCTTTGCCGCGCCGCCGCGCGGATTTCTCGTGAAGAATTGAAACGTATTCGCTCCGATACGCTTTGCCACTTCCGCCATAGTCAGATAGCCTCCGGACGAAGATAAATGACAACCAATCCTCAATTTTTTATCCATTTTAATCTCCCTCTCCCTGCTCTGCCGTATCCATTCGATGCTGTCTATGCATTTTATTCCTAAAAAAGAACTCAGCAGCGCAAGCACTTCCATGCCGTACGCATGATAACATAAAAAATTCCGGTCAAATTGGGCTAACCCAAATTTACGGTGCACGATTCACCATAGCTTTACGATGATAAAGCATTATACCGTACACATTATATCACAGAAACGCAATAATTTCTATACAATATTGATTTTTCAGAATAAATATGATCGGATTAAAAGGACTGTCCTTCCCAATTGTATGCAAAGCATCGCCTACCGGGCAGTCTTTTCTGCAGCAGTAAAAAGGGGGCGTCCATAATGCCGGGAAAAATACCGCTGTACTCGCTGGTATACGAGCGACAAGGGGCTCCCCTTTTTCCTGCATGAATATATATAATTTTTTAGGAGGCTGGTTTATTCGGCAGGAGCTTTACTCAAGTCGAGTGCTCTCGCAAAATTGATGATCAGGGTCGTCACCTCTGCCCTGGAGGCTGTGCCTTTC
>DXYE01000224.1 GCA_019415985.1 Clostridiales bacterium | reverse complement strand
TTGTATAACTTATTATACTTTTATGAGACGAAAAGTCAACAATACCTTTTCCGGAAAAACAGAAATATTTGTTCTAAAAAACAAAAGCGCCGCCGGACGGTCTTCCCGTCCGGCGGCGCCGGAATGATATTTTTGCGGGACGGCGCGTTACAGCATTTCACCGTCCTCGTCGTCCGTCATAAATTCGCGGCTGCTCACGCGTTTTGCCATGCGCTCAGCCTCCACCATGTCGGAGAGCGTTTCCTTTACCTGTGCCGCGTCCTTCACCCAGGCGATATCGAACTCCGGCGTGGACTTATCCGCCGAGCAACAATGGATGGTGCCAAGGCCGAACATACGCTCCCACAGCGAGCGGCGCAGCGTCACGTCCATAATGCGGTACAGGCGCACCTCATCCTCCTGCGTGTTCAGCATGCCGGTGTGGATGAGCAGCTTTTCTTTTGTCAGCGTATATTTCGTAAAAGTCCATGGCAGGCCGAATGCGATGCGTTTTCGGTCGCTCCAAACGATGCCGCCGTTGTCTGCGTTTTCCATAGCCAAAGCCCCCTTTTGGTGTTATTGTACCAAGCCGGTGCGGCAAAATCAACCAAAGCAGAAAATTTGTGTCGGACATTTTGTCTGCCGCCCAAGGAAACAGCGCGTTTCAATTGGTGTTTTCCGGAACCAGCTTCCCAAAGAGACTGGAGGACAGCCCGCTCTTTGGTTTTTATGAGAGCTTCAGGGACAGCGAATAATTGCAGGGGATCATTCTTTAAAGGTTTTTTCTACCAGCTCGGCGTATTCTGCGTAAGCACAATGATTCTTCAGTTCTGTGAGGCATTCGGCAATGCGTTTGTAATACCAGTAGTGTTCCTGTTTATCTTTTTGGTTGAATCTTTGCCATAACCGCTCTCCGTAAACAAGCTGATCCCGGTAAAGGGAACGGATATTGGAAAGCTTATCGCCGAGCGTTAACATTTTTACTTCTATAGAAGCGTCCCTCAAGTGATCTATTGTTTCCTGCTTACGGATTTTCCAGGTCGATCCGGCAGGCAGATCTTCTCGTTTGTTTTCGCTTTCTGCAGCGACCAAAGCGGCGATCCTTTCCCCAAAGGCTTCTTGAATGCATTCTGTTGTGGCGGCGGTATCCTCCACGACGTCGTGCAGAACAGCGGCTGCTATGACTTCTTCATCCGTTGTCAGAGTGCCTACAATAGACGCAGCCTCCAAGGGATGAAGAATGTAGGGGACCTGCGTACCCTTTCTCACCTGGCCGTTATGAGCCTTTACTGCGTACACGATTGCTTTGTTTAATATTTCTCCCATGTTTATACCGCCTTTTTCCGGTGAGATGACGGCAAAAATAAAAAAGTTACATTCCAAAAATGAAATGCAACTTTTTTGGTGGGAGAGGATGGATTCGAACCATCGAAGCGAAGACGCAACAGATTTACAGTCTGCCCCCATTGGCCACTCGGGAACTCTCCCATATTCAATAAATGGAGCTGGTGGACGGATTCGAACCCCCGACCTGCTGATTACAAATCAACAATTCGCCAGCATTTTAATTCAAAACAGAAACCCATGTTTCTGCATTCTCTCCATTTTCAAAGTCCGATTGCGTTCACAGACTTTGCAAATGATTCAGAACGCTTAATCATAATATCAAATGTATTACGTTTTGTCAACACTTAATATTTAAAAGCAGCGAAATTTTTCGCGGTACTTGTTCTATGTATCGTTCTTGACAAATCGTATTACATTTGGTACACTCATTATACAATACGCTGGTGTAGCACAGTTGGTAGTGCAATTGACTTGTAATCAATAGGTCGGGGGTTCGAGTCCGTCCACCAGCTCCAAGCTGGAAGCTACATTTCAGTCTTACAAACGAGGCTGAAATGTAGCTTTTCTTTTTGTGAAAACCTCCATGTTATACTGCTCATAGATACATGAGTAGAAGGCATGGAGGTTTTGTCATATCTGGAAAGGTCATTGAGATACCACAAAGTAAAAAATTGGCATCTATTTGGAGACAGCAATTCAGGGTGTCAGCTTACTGCAGGGCCAGCACGGGCCATGAGGAGCAGCGGAGCAGTCTGAAGAAGCAAATCGAGTTTTATACCGAATACATCCAGCGAGATCCACATTGGCAGTTTGTCGCCGTTTACTATGGTACCGCATCGGGTCTGCGGATGAATCATCGTCCCGGCTACCAGTAACTGCTCAAAGATAGCAGAATAAAGAAGATCGACCCGATTTTAGTGAACTCCTTCAGTAGGTTCGGGCGGGACACAATAGAAACAATTAAACAGATGCGGAGGTTAAAGCGCATGAACATCGGTGTTTATATCGAAACCGGAGGCATCAATACATTGGCTATCAGTGACAGCATCATCGACCAACTGGCCTCTTTGGATCAGGCAGAGAGCCAGTCCCGCCGCGAGAACATCAAGTTTGGCATCCACCACCGTATGAGGAGTGGCAAGACGCTCATCAACCACACCCAATTTCTCGGTTATACCAAAGGGCTTGACGGCGTATTACAGATCGTTCCCGAGGAGGCCGAAATCGTCAGAATGATCTTTGATCTCTATGTGCACGGGAACAGTGTGCGGAAAATCCAGAAGTATTTAGAGAGCCATGGTCTCAAGACGGTCACAGGAAAATCGGAGTGGAGCATCTCCACCATTGACCGAATGCTGAGCAACGAGAAGTATGTGGGCCAAGTGCTAATGCAGAAGACCTATGTACCGGATTTTCTGACGGGCAAAAAAGAAAAGAACCGAGGACAGCTGGAGATGTACTTGGTGGAGGATGCTCATGAACCAATCATTGACCAGGAAGCTTTTGACCGGGCACAAGAGATGGAAGGGCGCATTAAACACACAGTACAAATGGAGCAGATACTGTGATATAATAATTTCATATAGTCTGAAGTGGGACTAAAAGTCCAATGGTATTGTTTTTTTATTATTCACTGCTGATGTCAGGTAAAGGAGCTGCATAGCTAATGCGGTCTAATCTATGGAAAGATTTGAAAGTACACATAGTTTTATTGATAGTATCACTATTAGTTATATGCAAATTTTCTGATGCGCCGCCTATTTTTGATTGTTTAGCTTTTTTGTTTCAAAGGCCCAATGAAGGAACTGCGGAGTATGAAATATTAAGGATTGCTGAAAATCTTTCGTTAGCATATATTGCATCATTAATATTTTATATATTAGTCGACTATCTACCAAATAAGAGGGATGAAAAGCGGACAGAAAAACTTTTAGGGAAAAACCGCACAAAAAAGATCTGAGCAGAATTGCGGAAAATGTGATAT
>DXYE01000223.1 GCA_019415985.1 Clostridiales bacterium | reverse complement strand
GCGTTCATTATCAAGGGAAATTCGTTACAGAAAGAATGATTCTTTTAAAAAGCGAACATTGCGAAATTGTGCTGGAATTTCTAAAGTGATTCACAGTATGCAGGAACTGCAGCCGTAAAAAAATTTTTAAAAAGTAATTTTAAACCGGACAGCAGCTGACAGGTTTAACTTTGATAATAGGAGCACAGCTGTAAGAGATTAGGACGCTAATCAAATAATAACAAAAATTTTAGCAAGGAGATTTTCTGAATGAAAACAATTTATGGTGTAAAAATGGAAACGCCCATTAACAAAAAACTTAAAAATGGTCATACAATGTATGATTGGGTTACGAGAAAAAACTGCTATCCTGTTTTTTGTATGAGGACGCTCTGCGGTGACAATAAGATCACTGCAGAAGAAATTGAATACTTAAAAAGGAAAAATTGCAGAATTGCATTGGTCTTAAATGATTTGACTGAAGCGGAGGTTTCAAGCTCCAAGGGTGCCCTGTCGGCTCTTAGAGCAGCAGAAGCAGCGAAAGCGGCGGGCTTTCCGGAAAACAGATCAATTGCAATATTTGCTGACATTAAGCCTAAATGGAGCATAAATCACAACTGGATGATCTTATTTGCGCAAACAATGAAGGCAAATGGTTTTATCCCCGGTTTTATCGGAAATACGGATTCAAGTAAAAATTTTAGCTTCGACAGACAATGCAGTCACTATGTAAAAGCAACAAAAGAAATTGATTATTGGGGCGCAATCTTCATGTCTACGGAGCCAAAATGTAAAGCGGCTCCGGAAATTTGGGAACCATATTGCCCATCCAGCTTAAACAGAAAAGATATGTCTTTGTGGGCCTGTGGGAAAACGGTATTTGATGAGACCGAAGCAGATGATATTTATGCAAGAGACGAAAAAGTACTTGCATATATGTGGGATTATAAGGAAGGTGAAATGGATGAACAGAAAACAGTATAATAATATTATCGAACATACGTTGCAAAACGATTGTAATGAATGCCAAAGCGCTCTTGAAACATCACGAGCAATCCTGAACAATATGGGCGTGTCTTTACCCCAAGGAGATATGAAACATGTCTATGATATAATACGGACGAACGATTATATGGGCTGGCGGGCCTGCACAAAGGAAAAGGCTCAGGATAAGGCTAATAATGGGATTGCAGCGATCGGTATAAATGAAAGCAATATCATTGTACTCTCGGCAGAAGACAAGGAGCAGCCTGTAACGCCAACGGCCTCAGTTATGACAACATCCCAAGGGCCGCTTTACACTCTTTCTAATTTGCAGTTTTTTGCGCATGATTCTAAGACAACAGCATATTTTAGAAATGGTGCTACTATTTTCAGAGACGGGAACTGCTGTAAGGTCGCATTGAAAGGTCCAAACTCTTTTAAGGTATGGCATTGCGTACACCGAGATTTAATCTATGAAGCGGAAAATGCGATTTCTTCAGATTTTGCCAAGGGGAAGCATAATGTTTTTGTGGATTATAATCCTTTGCACGAGACTGAATCCGATTTAGATATAAGGGATTACAGCGACGAAGAGCTAAAATTATTATACCAGCTGGATCCTTTTGGTGTTGCTTTTTATGTCAAATTACGCGCAGAATGTCTATACGAAAGTGTTGCAGAGCAGGTCGCTTATAAAGATCGTATATTTAATGTGTTATTCGGAAGAGCCCCCAGATATTTTGAACGTTCGCTCTCCGGAGCCTGGTATCAAGTATTAAACACGGGCAACAACGACTATGGCAGGGTGCTATCCGAAGCGGAACTGCTTTTTGGTCGGCATGCATTATGGGACGAATATGCACAAGCAAAATTCCTGGAGATGCTGTGGTCCGTAGCGGAAATTGCTATTTCTTTAATCAATAGAATTCCAAAATGGGAAAATTTCTTTGATGGACACAAGACTATAAATGCGCTGATAAAAATGTTCAGATGAATATTCCGGTCTGAAAAGACCGGACTGCCGCGGCAGCAGTACCATCGTTCCACAACAATGATACTGCCGATCCGCGACTGGATACCGTAGGTATCCTCCATGGGCATCAGCACGGTTTACGTGCTAACAGTTCCCGCATGTTGACCTTCCCAAGGTCTACGGTGTCGGCGTTGTGTACGATCCGGTCCATGATTGCGTCAGCCATCACGCCGCCGCCAAGGCGGGGGTGCCATTCGGACTGCTTGTACCGGGTACAGAAGATGGTCGGATGTAGATCATAGCGGATCTCGAAAATCTCAAGCAGATATTTCACCTCCATCTCTGATGGGATCTCCACCAGCCACTCATCCACGATGAGCAGATGGTAGGTGCTGTATCGTTTGACCAACTTACTGATTCCGCTCCCTGTTTGGGTGGATAGATTGAACTCCTCCAGCATCTTCGGCATACGGACATATCTGGTCTTGTGCAGCCTACGGCAGGCTTCCTTTGCTATGGCACAGGAAAGATAGGTCTTTCCAACCCCAGTGTATCCGTTGATAATGATGTTGCGCGCATCTATGAGATAGGATTCTGCCGCCAATGCAATCATCCGGGGTTTGCTTAAGCCTCTCGGCTCAAGGATCAGGGTGTTGATATCTGCATCAGGATATCTGAGTTTTGCGGAACTGATCAGTCGCTTAGCCCGCTTGCTGTTCTTCCGGTAGTAGAGTTCGTCAATAGCCAGGGACAGCCGGTCATCGAAGGACATGGGGGCATAAACATCCAGACGGTGCTCCTGGTCATCGAGGATATCGACGAGCTCATCGATCTTAAGCTCTCGTATCTTGCGGCGGGATTCCTCATTCAGCATCCGGATCACCTCCTCCATAGTAGGCGGCTCCCCTGATGAATGCGCCGGACTCTTCCGTTGCCTGGCTGTTCTCCTTTGGAATCGCCTCCTGATCCCTGCGGATGAGATCCTGGTTATTGATCAGGATGGCCTGTATCAGGCGGTAACGCGGTGATGAGGCCTGTCCAAGAGCAATGCGGCATGCGGCTTCGAACCGATCCTTCGGATAGCCCTTTGACAGGCGGAGGATAGCCAAGGCTGCGTTGTAGCCCTGTTCCTTGATCTGCACGCTGCGGAACACCCTTGCGATGACGTCATTCGTGTATGGGCCGATTGTGGCTGCCCAGGATAACATCCGGGTATCATTCATCTCCGGTTCATTAAAGTAGTCCGGCATGTGTGTTGGCTCTGTCCGATATCTGTTCTCGACGTAAGCCGGGAAGATTGGGTGGGATGCAACTCGCTGGTGGTCATAATAATCACCATGCCGACCGCTTCGCTCTCGGCACAAATAGGGACGAAAGA
>DXYE01000222.1 GCA_019415985.1 Clostridiales bacterium | reverse complement strand
CTCACGCATATAAAATGCGGCTTGACGCTATGAAAAGACAGGCAGGCAGACCGAGTAAAGAAAATCTGTGCCCAGTGGGCGCAAATTTAATCGGTACTCGTTCTGATGAACAACTTGCTGATAGTGTTGGAGAAAGTGCAAGGCAAATACAGCGATATATCCGCTTGACTAACCTTGTTCCTGAACTGCTCGAATTTGTGGACGAGGGCAGGATTAAAATGCGCCCCGCCGTTGAGCTGTCCTATCTGAACGAGGACTGCCAGAGGGATTTGGTGGACGAAATCGACCTAAACGACTGTACCCCGTCCCACGATCAGGCAATCCGTATGCGGAAGTTTTTCGAGGAAGGCAAGCTGACAACAGAAGCGATTTCTGCGATTATGAGCGAGGAAAAGCCGAATCAGCGCGAGAAGATTGTTTTGCGTGGGGACAGGGTGCGAAGCCTGATCCCGAAAAATATCCCCATCAACCAAACAGAGGAGTATGTCTGCAAGGCGCTGGAGCATTACAACAAGTTTTTGCGTATGCCGAATGGGAAGCATTTTTCCAAATCGTTTTTAAGGACAATTCAGAGTCAGTTCAATTCCATTATCAACTACGCAAACAGCAAAGGGTATCTTAATCAAAATCCCCTTGCGGACATTAAGAATATGGGCATAAAGGATAAACGGGTAGAATTTTGGAGTACATCTGAATATGAACGGTTTGCCTATTGTGCAATGAAGTATCCCAATTACTATTACGCTTTTGAGGTGCTTTATTGGTGCGGACTCCGAGAAGGAGAAATGCTCGCTTTAACGCTACAAGACATTGATCTCGAACAGGCAGTCATCTATGTAAACAAAACATACCAACGATTTCATAGACAAGACGTCATCAGCACACCGAAAACTCCGAGTTCAGTGAGGAAGGTTAGTATGCCTGCTTTTCTTTGTGATGAACTCAGAGAATACATTGATATGCTCTACTTCCCTGCTCCCGATCAGAGAATTTTTACGATTACTAAATCAAAACTTACACATCGTTTTCACAAGTTATCTGAAGAAGCAGGATTGAGGCGTATTACCGTACACGGGTTGCGGCATTCTCATGTATCCCTTCTTATAAGCAAGAAATATGATATTTTTGAGGTGTCAAAACGGATAGGACACAAATCCATTAAAACGACGCAGGATATTTATGGACATCTGTTTGATGAAGTCCAAAAGACGATTGCAAATGACCTTGACAGTCTTAGGAGGAGGTAAAAATATGTCAGCTAAAAACTGTGATACCCATAATAGGTTTCGAGATAAAACAATAGCCTTTCGTGTTTCTTCAGAAGAGGACAAACAGATCAACACTGTTGTAGAGCTTTCAGGAATGACAAAGCAGGATTACATTACATCCAAGTTGCTTGACCGAACTATTTATGTGAAAGGCAACTGCAAAGTCCATAGAGCTGTTTATGATAAGCTCAATGAAGTATTGGCTGAATTGCAGCGAATTGAAAACGGAGGAACGGTAGATGATGAGCTGATGGCGAATGTAAAATTGATTGCAGAAATCATTGATAACCTATATATCAAGAGCGCTATCTAACAATGAAGTCCGGTTGACGAAACCGGGCTTTTTGTTTATAATGAATTAACGATTTCTTCATACCCAACCTCAAAACCGTGTGGTATCATTTCTTTGCAGTAATTGCAACACTTTTTGCAACACGAGGGACGATAAATAAAATACGACATAGAAAAATGCTCTCAAAAACGCCTGAAATGATAGGAAAACGAACTGAAAATAGGGCGTGGGAGAATATTGTAAAAGAGTGGGAGTGATAGAATCAAAAAAAGTAAAGTATGGAGGTATCCTATGACTATCCTTGAGCAAATAAGTCATGAAACAATGGTATTTATGCGTGGCAAATATCGTTTAGACGAAATCGGAGATGGCAAAGATGAATTGAAGTTTAAGCAGGGCCAAAAGACTATTGTCACAATATATATTCATGAAGATAAATTTACTTTTCTAATTATTTTCGGCAAAAAAGAGCGTGAATGTTTTGAAATGCTGAAAAGCGGGTTTTCAAAATATGTGTGCGATTATTATGATAATTCAAAAACTTACCATGATGGAAAATGGATGTTTATTGATGTAAATACTTTGGAGCAATTACAAGAGGTCAAAAAACTCATATTAATTAAAAAGAAGCCTAATCGCAAGCCTTTTCCGAAGGAAGGTGCGTTATATTCCAAATGTGGTCAGCGCTGTGATTTGTGTGTTCATTATATTTATACAAGTGAAGAACTGCGAACGACTATGGAAGTGTCATTAAGCAAAATGTGGGGGCAAACAGATTGGAGTATGCGTTGCGAGGGATGCTACAGTGACAATTGCTACTGTAAAGACGATCCATGTAATGCGAAAGGGTGTGCGCAGAAGAAGGAATTATCAGAGTGCAGAGAGTGTGAGGAATTTCCATGTATAAAGGCAACATCTGCGGATTATCGTTCTATGATACATACGGAGGTTCATTATGCTGATGAGATAACTTGGGGAATTCTTCCATATGTTCCTATGCAATATGAAGATCAGTAAGCAATAGTAGCTTTGTTGTTTGGAAGTGTGGGGAGTATGTATTTTCCTTATTGGCAACAGAAAATCTGCAAGCCATAATAAATGATGTAATTGATGTAAAAATGGGCGTGTATTTGCGTAAAACTCAAACAAATACGGTTAAGAACAACAAAGAACACGCCGAGTGGGAATGAGAACCGCGAAGCGGTTCTCAGGAAGAAGCGCACAGCGTGCGCTTCCGGTGCCGTGCGGATAAAAGAACAAATGTTAGCAGCACATATTTTCAGGAAGAATTGCGCGTCTTGCTGCATTTTTCAAAATGCAGCAAGACGCTGTGAAAACGGCGAAGCGGTTTTCGAACGGCGCTTTGGCGGGAGCAGGAGATGCAGACGAAAGAAGAAAAAATCGGGAAATTGCAAGCCTGCACCATATTGAATTGCAAATTTCCAATTCTATAGAACAAACGCGCAGAAGATGAAGGGGGAGTCTGGATGACGAAATACATATTCGTGACGGGCGGCGTGGTCTCGGGTCTGGGAAAGGGAATCACCGCGGCATCGCTGGGGAGACTTTTGAAGGCCAGAGGGCTGAAGGTCGCCGCGCAGAAGCTGGACCCGTATATCAACGTGGATCCCGGGACGATGAGCCCTTACCAGCACGGCGAGGTCTATGTCACCGAGGACGGGACGGAAACCGACCTCGACCTGGGACACTATGAACGCTTTATCGACGAGGACCTCAACCGCTATTCCAATCTGACGACCGG
>DXYE01000221.1 GCA_019415985.1 Clostridiales bacterium | reverse complement strand
GCATTGACTGTGTGGGTAATCTCCCTAAGAAACATGATTTCGTTGTATTCCTTATTCGATTCAAAACCTATGGTGGCTGCTATGTCTGCATTCTCCGTGTTGCCCTTGAAGTTCTTGCAGGCAAACTGGAACGAATCCATAAACAACTCATACTCCTGTAATATCAGTAGCAGCAGGTCTTTCGAGAAGTCAGCTTCCTCATTATTAAGGTCAAAGGGTAAACGGTTTAAAATACTGCTCATTGCATCACGAATCTGTAATTCCCTTTTATCCGTAATGTCTGTTTCGTATTCCTCTGTTTCGCCTTTGAGCCATTCCACAGATACATGAAGTGCTTCTGAAAGTCCATCCAGCACCAGCTTCTTGGTATTGTCGATTGTTCCGGCTTCATATCTCTGAATGGTGGAAGCTGTCACTCCCATCTTTTCAGCTACATAAGGCTGTTTCAATCCTAATTCCAATCTTCGCTGTTTTGCCCTGCTACCGATTAGCTTGCGTAATTCTTTATCTTTCATCTTAATACGCCTCCTTTTTCGGTATGGTACTACTATAACACACATCTTTTGTAATTGCAATATGCAAGTTAATAATTATTTTTAGAATTTCGTAACGCTTGACAAGAAGATATAAAAGGTTTATAGTAGGCTTAGTTCGTAAATTGCATAATGCAATTTGCAAGGAGGTGATTTAATGACAGAAATGAAAATTGCCTTATCCATTGAGGAAGCAGCCGACTATACCGGTATCGGAAGAAATACGCTCCGAGATTTGGTAAAGTGGAAGAAGCTCCCGGTACTTCAGGTAGGACGAAAGGTTCTGATAAAGACTGATATACTGGAGCAGTTCATGGAAGCCAACGAGGGCAGGGACTTAAGGGATAAGAATACTGTCAGAGCAGTTATCAGAAAAACTGCTGTAACTTAAAAGGGTGGCTTCCTACGAAACCACCCTTTGGTATGTATCAGACCGAAGCCATGATATACCTACACGCAAATAGATTATATCATGTGCTTCCTCTGGTATCAACCAAAACTTACGGGAAAGGAGCAGGAATTTTACAGGACAATTTCATATTGAAGTGAGTGGTACAGACCTTTTAGTGCAATTCTTTTGCAAGCCCTCGGCGTTTGAGAGCGAAATACACCCTTCGCACAAATCTCCGATTTGTACTCTGGGTATTTCGCCCTTGCAGGGAGCAAAGTCACGCCTGCGTGACTTATACAAATGCTGTCGCATTTGAGATAATGCCGGACACGGCATTGTGTTCGTACGAGGATGTGCAACATCCTTTGGACACACTAAGTGTCCACTCACTTATATAATCCTTCCACCTCTTTCCCTAAGTAACATTTACGAGAGGAGGAAGCACTATCGAAAGAAATTCATTTATTCAGATGAGCAAGCCCCACAATGTCCGTGGCAGGATTACTTATATATCCAATCACGCCAAGCAGGAAAATCTGTATGCGGTTTATGAAACCACAGACCGACACTACTGGACGGAGCTTGCCAGATTTAATCAGCAGGAATTTCAAAAAAGCGGTACGGAAGGGAAATGTATCGAGGCAAGGGAACTGATTATAGCCCTGCCGGAATCCTTCCCCGACCTATATAACCCCGACAAGCTGTTACAGATGTTTACCAACCGCTTTAAGGAAAAATATGGTGTGGAATGTGTATCAGCCCTGCACCATAACAAACGCAAGACCAACTATCATATCCATCTCATCTTTTCCGAAAGGGAACTGTTACCGGAACCCATAGAAAAGATTGCCACACGCAATATGTTCTACAACGAACAAGGTAAGCATGTACGCACCAAGAAAGAGATACTGGATGATAGCGGGAATGTCCGCAAAGGCTGTAAGATTGTCAAGAAGGGCGAAGTTTATGAGCGAACCTTATTTACCGCCAAGAACAAGCTGTTCAAGCAGGAGCATTATCTGGACGAGGCAAAACGCTTCTATACCGACCTTATCAATCTTCTGATAGAAGATGATAAAGACAAGCTCCATGTATTCGATAGAAACGGATTGTATCTTGCTACCAAGAAAATCGGTAAGAATAATCCCAAAGCGGAACAGATAAAAGAAGATAATGAGGTGCGTATGCAGTGGAATCACGAAGTAGACCGAGCCTTAGTCAGCCAAGTGCCGGAGGATGAGATACGGCAGATAAAGCAGAAATGGATTACGGAGCGTATCCGGTTATCCATTGATGTATTCGGCAAGTGTCCTGAGAAACTGACAGGCATTATCACAATAGCCACAGCGAAACTTGCACTTCTGATTTCCAAGGTACTGACCGCCGCAAGGGAACTAAAAAACAAGCTGTTCCATGAAGCTCTTGAAAAAGAATACGGAAGCATGTCTGTTATTAAAGCAGAGGACACCGCAGAGGTTATTACAACTCCGGCTAAGGAAGTAATAACAGAACCCAAAGCACCAGAAAACACTATTACTGCAACTGCTCCAAAGGCAGAGGTTCAAGAACCACCCAAGCCACAAATACCTCCAAGACCGGTTATGCCACCGGAAGCTGCCACTTTCTCAAGACTTCAAAAGATTAAGGTTACTCTTGATAAACACAATAACCTTATCTTTGAAGCAGAGCGTGAACGGACAAAACTGGAGATTGAATTGGCTGATTTAAAGGGACTTGCAAGACTTACCAAGAAAAAGGAGCTTGAAAACAGGATTGCCACCAAAACCGAGGAAATCCGAACCTTCAAAGCCGGACTATCCGGTATCGTCAGACAGCATGGATTTGCAACGGTGCAGGATTTCTACACAGCATTCTATACCGCACAGCGTGCCAACGACGCATATGAGAAAGAATGTGCCAAGCGGGAGGAAGTCTATGGAGAGAAAGCCACTCCCAAAGCCGAATCAATGCACGAAAAGTTACAGCGGTATCAGGAAAAGGCTGACAGACAGAATGCCAACCAACCTCACCGAAGCAGAGATAAAGGGGCGAGATAATCGCCCCATGCCACAAAAATAGCCGTATCCATACACATAATGGATGCGGCTATTTGAAGTACATAGTATGCGTAAAGCTGAAATTTATCTCTCAACCTCAACAATCAGCTCGGAGAATATGCCTGATATGTTGATTGTATTTTCGGCAGTTTCGTTTTCTTCAAGCTCAACAATTTCTCCGTTTTTGCGGGTGATGAGCTTGCATTTTCTGCCGTTATTTGAGAGTTTGTAGTTATCTGCATTTTCAAGGTGAACAATCGCTTTCGCTTTGAACTGGTTTATATCAAGTTTTGTGCAGTTACCTGAAATAAAAATTTCGTAGTCAGTCTTTGCGGTAAACTCCAGACTTCCCTCTGTGT
>DXYE01000220.1 GCA_019415985.1 Clostridiales bacterium | reverse complement strand
TGGCGGAATGTGAAATATATACCCAGTTTAACAGCATGATTACCGACAAATGCGCAGTGCTCATATCGCATCGCCTTTCAGCCCTGCAGCTTGCAGATAAGGTAGCTGTATTTGACGACGGCTGTGTTGTGGGGTACGGAACGCACAAAGAACTGTATGAGAGGGGCGGAGTTTACACAGAAATGTTCGATAAACAGGCTAAATTCTACCGTGACGATAAAGATGAAAATTAAAAGAGTAAATATTGATACAGAGCAGCAGCTGTGAGCAAAGAAGATAAACCAAGGAGAAAAAACATTAACAGCTCGATAGATCGTATTATCAGAGATTACACCATTTCTGTCGCCAGCTGAATATAATGCGTTAAATATGGACTGATGCAAATGTGAATACACCATATATTGCAGCATGGCTGCACTGCATTATGATGGATTTTTAGTAAAAGAAGAAAGCCCCTTGGGTTCATACCTCAAAAGGATATAGGCAATAGGTTCGCGCTTTTTATCCGGCAGGATGTTTTACGGCATCTTTTCGTATCCCGCTGTGATCAGCGCGCGGCTTTAGAGTTGACGCTGAAATTTTCTTCCGTTTTGCACCTGTTGCCTGAACGCCTGCCGATAGCCGCAGCCTGCTATACTAAATTACGGTGCGTAAACATTCGGTCCGCACGGTTATCTTTTATTTGATCTATAAAGGTCTGAATTGAAAAAAAGCGGCGTCGTATTTTTGGAATTACACATATATCCTGAGGAACAGACAGTCTTTATGACTTTAAGGGAGAAAAAGAAAAGAAGATGAAAATTGTCAAAAAGCAAGTTACATTGCCTGAGGACAAAAGAATTTTTGTCGTCAGTGATATTCATGGGCATTACACCTGGCTGGAAAAGCTGCTGAAAAGGGTTAATTTTCAAAAAGAGGATATTCTTTTTATTGTCGGAGACTACATTGAAAAGGGACCGGAAAGTCTAAAAACGCTCCGTTATGTCATGAAGCTCTGCGAAGCTGGCAACGTATATCCCAGTATCGGCAATGTGGACCTTGTCCGGCTGCAGATGCTGGAGGGGACTTGCGCGGCTGAAGAATTGCTGAATTACATAAATTTCATGAGAAAGCATTGGGGTACCTGCTTTTTTGAGGAGATGTGCAGGGAGATCAAATGCCCGCTGAATGATGTGCGGGATGTTGTTTGGGCAAAAGCGGCTGTGCGGCATCATTTTCAAAAAGAGCTGGATTTTCTGCGTTCACTTCCGACGCTTATTGAGACACAGAAATTCATTTTTGTGCATGGCGGACTGCCGGCCGGCGGTACGGAGGGGCTTGAGGCGTTCAACGCGCATGATCTGTTGAAAAACGATGCGTTTATGGAAAAGGGGCTGAGCTTTGATAAATACATTGTTGTCGGACATTGGCCGGTATTGCTTTACAGCCGAGGGATTCCAAGCTTAAATCCTGTCGTCGATACAAAGCAAAAAATCATCTCCATGGATGGCGGCTGCGGAGTGAAAGCTGAGGGTCAGCTAAATCTTTTGACACTTGACATGCAATGTCCTGAAAACGTTTGTTTTCAGAGCTATGACGAATTGCCTGTGCTTTGTGCAAAAACGGCCCAGGCGGCGTCTTTGGGTAGTATATTTATCAAATGGACCGACAATAAAATAGAGGTGCTGGACAGACGGGAAAATGCTGCTCGTGTGAGGCACAGAACCAGCGGTAGAGAACTGGATATACCGTATAGTTTTATCTATGATATTGATGGTGACGCAAAATCCATGGATTATACTGATTACCGGCTGCAAGTCGAAAAAGGGGACAGGCTTTCATTGATACGAAAAACGCCGCTCGGATATTTTGTCAAGAAAAACGGTGTCATCGGTTGGTTCTTCGGAGAAGCGGAACTCTGCCCGGATTTGCAGGAGGCAAAAGCCGGAATCCAAAAGATTCCATAAGACAAGCGTATTGTATTTTTTAATAAACACATGAAACAATCTAAGTAGAAGGGAAAGCAGAGATCTGCGGAGAAAAAACGCTGGTTTGACGCATAGAGATAGAGTACGCAGGCAATTCTTTTCATATGTCAAGCGCCGGAATGCGGAAAACCGCCCGCTAATCAGGCGCCTCGCTGTTCTGTGTTGGATTCGCCTGAGCAACGAGAGCTTCAGTCCACATGCATTTCAGGTCAAAATGAGGTAAACAGGGGTTTGCGACGGCAGGCGACTGTTTAAGCCGGAGATATAAACACAAGCGGATATTTATTAGAAAAGCAATATGAATGGCGGTCATCCATTTGCTGTACAAATCCAAATTCATTATGTTATTCGACGCGGCAGAGAATGGTAAAGCTTTGCAGCGTGCGGTTGTGTAAACATCGTAAAGGCATGTGGCATTTTTTATTCTTATACCTACTAAATAGTGGTCTGCTGCACTGCAATTTCTGACGCCAGTTGGATACTCAGGGCAGTGAAAGCCCGTATATATGCGGCTTATAGAGCGTATAAACGGGTAAGGCAATACACACAAATACCCTGAAAGCGGCAAATGTCGTTCTATCGTTCCACAGGACATGTGACATGGAAAAAGCGGTAAAGAAGTCATCGACCTCTTTACCGCTTTGCATTGCACACTGTCTGTCAGACGTTAAGTTAGTTTATTTTCGTCCTTATTGGCGTTAGTTGAATGCTTTACCGCTTCCCCATATTATTTTTGGCAATCCTGTATGACTGTGATTGATCCGGTTGAAATGAAAGCAAAATAGTACAATTCTTGCAATTTTCGATCATATATGATATGATATAACAAAGAATATCGCTGTGCTTTCGGAGAACTTATGCTAGAGAGAATCATCAGATATATCGCTGACATGCTGCCCTATATGTTCGGCGCGTTGCTCCCGCTTGCTGTTTTTCGGTGTTTTTGGGTAAGTCGGCTGAAGCGCAGGCGTCTTGCTTATACTGTATGCCATGAAATCGGCTGGCTTCTGTTTGCTGCTTTTCTGACCGGACTTGCCTCCCAAACGATCTTCCCCGCCGCGGCTGTCACGGCGGCGGATGGCTATAAAATGATCAATCTGATACCGTTTCGGGTGATCGGAGAAACCTGGAGAGCGGTCGCCTTCGAGGGTAATGTTCATTCTCTTGTTATAAATTTTCTTGGTAATATCATAATTTTCATGCCGATTGGCTTTTTTATCCCGCTGCTTTGGACCGGTGTGAGCTTTCGCAGAGTGTTGTTCCTCAGTCTTTCTATCTCCCTTTTCATTGAAATATGCCAGCTTCCGCAGGCAAGGGTGACGGATATCGACGATATATGGCTGAATACACTGGGCGGCGCGGCAGGATATACCGTC
>DXYE01000022.1 GCA_019415985.1 Clostridiales bacterium | reverse complement strand
CCCCTGATCCGTCTCTTATTCACTTTTTGTCTATTTCCAGCTTTGGTTAAACCCGGTTTTTCACCCATGTAATACGTTCGTCCAGCCAATCGATACAAGCAGATTTATGAAGTAAACCGTCCTTTGACTCACCTGCATCTATTTTTAAGTCTTTAGCATACATTGCCAATTGCTCAATCCCTTTTCTCTGTACAAATAGTATCGCTGTCTATGCAAAAAACGGAGCTTCAATTAAAAATTTAATAATCTATCGATTTCACGCTTAAAATAAGCATAAAAAGAATATCTGATATTTGCATTTGTCCTATAATTCGGAAGAATACGACTTTCGATTTTTGTCTCACTGAGCTGTATCTGACTCACCTGTATCGTCAGAAGGTGAATTGACCTCTGTCGGTTTGACTTCTATATTGCCGGACTCCACCTGTACACTGAGCTCGCCTTCCTCAACGCCCGCCTGTTCATAGGTTTTCCCTCTCTTATCGCCTTCTACGACCACGCTTCCATCAGACGTAACCTGATAGTGCTGCGAGATCATATTCAGAGAGAAATCCGTTTCCAACTCAACATTTCCCAGTCCGACTGTAACCGATGATGTGTTTCTATAATCATCTGAACACAGGACACCCGTTACATTTCCTTCAGCTACTGTAATCTTCAGATTCTGCACCCTGCTTCTGCCAAGACTGACGTCACCTTTTTCAGATACAATCAAATCCAGCAATGAACTCGTCGCAATATGCGAAAGCTCGATATTTCCTTTTTTGGTCTCCAGATGATAATCGCTGGGAAAATAAAGTTTTTCTGCGACAATGTTCCCCTCATCAACGGTTACGTTGAAAATTTTAGGTGAAAGATCGCGCGACAAATAGACATTGATGCGTTTTTCACCAGAATTCAGACCTGAAGTATAGGTCAAATAATGTCTGAGACCATTAAAGCTAAAATTTCCCTCCGCAATATCCAAAACGGACATCAAACTCGATTTATTATTGACAATCAAAATGTGGTTTTCTACAGAAAGGGTATATTCACCTACCTGGAAATTGACCAGCTCCACATAAGAGGTACTTCCTTCCGCCGGATACAGGTAGACATCAGCCTCTCCCGCCGTGATTTTCAGCCGTGTAATTTCATCATCTGTGAAGTCATAGGTACGAATTTGATTATCGCCGCTTGTCTGAACGTCGGTTTCAAACAATTCTATATCCATATCCTTGGCTTTTCTGGTTCCGATATTGCATACAACCAATCCAATAACGATGATGACCGCAGAAATAATTAAGAATATAATTGAGGTGGGTTTCATTTTTTATAATACTCTCCTCTCACGTAGAAAAACAGATCCCGAAGATACCGTATACCGTAACGAACGCCCTTAAACGCCTTTTTCATAACAAATGGCATAACACGTGATGCAAAATTATAAATCAGGATACCGAACAGCATGGTCACACCGGCCAGAACGATTCCTAGCCCCAATTCAAAAAGGCCGACCGGCTGCGTTATAAACAGTTGAGATACACCATAGATAATGCCGATCAGTGAGAGGGCCGATCCTGCCGCAACCCAAACAATTAGGATAACAAAGGAGCCTACCGTTAGCACAGCGCACGCCCCTATACCGACCGCAGCTATACCACCCGCAAGCAGTAAAAGAATTAGTGTCAGCGGAGAAGTGACGGCAAAAAGCGTCCAGAATTTTCGAAATCCCTCTTCCGTCGCCGGTCCTCTGTAGGTCATTTGTGCCAGACGCGTTTCTGAAATTTCTGTCTTATCGAATGTCTCTTGCGGCTTCTCCTGTCTGTTCTCTGCTTTTCTGCGGGTTTTTGCCTGTCGGACCGTTATTTCAGAGGAATCCAGAGTCTGCGTCGGTGTATTGTCCTCCCATTCAGACTCGGGCTCCAGCGAAGATTCAGTAACTCCATCGCCTGTCTCCTCCGGAAACACACTGTCGGAAAAATCCTCTGGCAGATCTTCCGATGTATCGTTCAATTCAGAGTCCTCTGCACTTTCCCGTTCCCTCATAGTCTGTTCAACAAAGCTTCTATATTCTTCGTCTTCCTCAACTGCTTGATTTCGCTTCTGTATCAAAGCAGCCGCCACCTTTGAAGGACCGCCCTGACGCAGAATATCCGTTTCCAGCTCTTCGTCCGTCATCTGCTCGTATTTTTTCTCGAATTCCGTTACATATAAAGAAGCCTCTTCTGATGTAAAGCCCTCTTCTTTGAATTTCTTTTCTAAAAATTGCAGCAAAATCGTTCGATTCAAACAAGTATCCTCCTTTTCATGCATACAGCGCTGCAGCTATGCCGGCATGCGCTCTTGTCCACTGACGTTGCAATTCTTATGTTTTTATGTTATAATGAGCACAGCGAATTCAAACATCATTTCCTTGTGCAATAAATTTAAAAGTGATGTTATAATGAGCGCAGCGAGTTCATCCATGATTTCTATTATGTATGATTCATATGCTGTCTTATCAGAATTTTTTCCAGTATCATTTTCCTTTTTATAAATTCTAGAAAACAGGGATTCCAGAGACAACTCCCCACTATGTCAATGAAGCTCTTTCTTTGATACTGTTTTTATTATATCATCGACAGGAGAAAATAGCAAGATGAGAACGAGAAAAAAGAAACACGGATCCGAAAGAATTTCAGCACTTTCCGATCTTTTGATAACAGATACATCCGCTGCACCGGGATACAATCAGCGTTTTTTTGCCGGAGCTTCACCGCTCCATTTAGAGATCGGCTGTGGAAAAGGCCGTTTTATCTGCGGTATGGCTCAGACCCATCCGGATATAAACTTTATTGCGGTCGAGCGGGTCCCCGACATCATTGTGACAGCTATGGAAGCCTGCAACCGTATCTCCTTGACTAACATACGGTTTATCATCGGAGATGCTTTTCTTCTACCCGACTATTTTGCTGACGGAGAGGTAAACAGAATATATTTAAATTTTTCTGATCCGTGGCCCAAAAAGAAGCATCACAAACGCCGTCTTACCGCACCCGGTTTTCTGAATATCTACAAGACACTGCTCTCACCCGGAGGTTCAGTTGTTCTGAAAACAGACAACCATGATCTTTTTGTTTTTTCGCTGGAAGAATTTCAAAAGGCTGGATTCCGTCTGGATGCAGTGACATATGACCTTCATAACAGTATATATAATACCGGCAATATTATGACAGAATATGAAATGAATTTTTCATCCAAGGGATTCCCTATACATAGCGTCACAGCTTACAAAGATTAAAAATTTGTTTTAACCTGTTTTTATGGCCTCTGCTTTACATCCAATAGAATGAAATAAATGAAACCCATATACATAATATTGTGATCCTAAACGACTTTTTTATCACATATTAATATTAATATGAAAAGCTCCCTTTCAGAAGTGTATCTATTTTGGGATTGTTTTTCAATCGAATCAGATTACGAAAAAATTTGAGCGCAGGCATTCATGGCCTGCGCTCAGCATATTTTATTGCCGTTTCCTCGAAACACCGGCTTTTTGCTTCACAGATCGTGTTCTCTGTTATAAAACAGAAATGGCGTCTCCTATACTTTTCTCATATGCTTCTTTTCCGTATTTATCGACCTCTGCCTTGTTCTTCTCTCCATGTGTCAAGCATCCGGCGCCGCCTATACAGCCGCCGGTACATGCCATCCCTTCAATAAAATTTCCGTTCAGTACACCCTTTGACGCTTTCAGCAGCGCCGCACGGCACGCTTCTATTCCATCACAGACAATCGGCGCATATTCAAAGCTTTCTTCTCCATGCTCCTTGAGCGCCTGATGCACGGCATCCGCTAAACCTCCGCTTCTCGCAAAGATTCTTCCAAAGTAAGAAGCATTGTCCAATACATCTTCCGCCAGTGCTGTCAGTTCAATGTCCCGACTGTCAAACAATGCCTGCAGTTCTTCAAAGGTTAAAACGCAATCCACATATGGTCGGACGCTATCCTTTTGCGCTTCCATTTTTTTCGCCGTACACGGCCCAATGAAGACAACCTTTGCTCCCGGTGTGGTCTGCTTGATATATTTTGCAATGGTCGCCATTGGAGATAAATTGTGCGATATATGTTTTTCCAATGCCGGAAACTGTTTTTTGATGTAGTCGACAAAGGCCGGGCAGCAGGAACTGGTAAGAAAGCCCTTTTCGACGAGCTCTTGTGCTTCCGCGTCTGCAACCATATCAGCGCCCAGCGCAGCTTCAACCACAGCGTGGAATCCCATCTCCTTGATGCCGGAGATAACCTGACCCAGCTTTGCATATGTAAACTGGCTAGATATGGATGGTGCAACCACGGCATAAATTTTATATTTCCGACCGCCTTCACTTTGCTTCAGAAGGTCAATCGCGTCCAGCAAATAGGATTTATCCATAATGGCACCAAACGGACACATGTATACACACGCCCCGCAGGCCACACACTTCTGCTCGTCAATTTGAGCTGTTTTGGTGTCTACATTCATGGAAACCGCTTTGATTTTGCATGCATTTTCACAGGGACGCTTTCGGTTTGAGATAGCGCTGTAAGGACAAACCTTTGCGCATTGTCCGCATTCCACACATTTTGATTTATCAATGTGGGCCTTTTGCTGACGGTCGAAAGTAATGGCTCCCCGTCTGCAGACCTCCTCACATCGATGTGCGATACAGCCACGGCAAGCATCTGTTACCTCATATCCCCCGACCGGGCATTCGTCACAGGCTATGTCTATCACTTCGATGACATTCGGATTGTTTTTGTCTCCGCCCATTGCAAGCTTGATGCGTTCTGACACAATCGCGCGTTCCTTGTAGATACAGCATCGCATGGTCGGTTCCCGCCCCGGCACGATGGTCTTGGGGATATCCGTCAGACTTTCGAGCAGATTCCCCTTCCATGCCTGTCGTGCCACCTCCCTCAGCACTCTATATTTCAGATCCTGAACCTTCGTATCAAATTTTCTCACCGTAATGATCATTCCTCTCCCGCTATCAGTGCTGTTTCCTCATATATTTCCTTCTGTACTCCATACTCATGTCCGAATAAAATTCCTTGGCTTACAAGCAAAATAGATTCCTGCATTACTGTCACTCATTTTTCATATGGGATTTACCTAAAAAACCAGCTTATTTCGATTTCTGTTTTTTGCATCAAAGGAAACAACTCCATCTGCTCACTGATTTACCGTTGCCTATTCTGTGAGATTCCCCCTTTTGAAATCGGATCAGTCTGACATGAACCGACTTTTTCATATCCGACTCTAAGTTATCCTCCTCCGTATTCTTACCGAAAAGCTTCAAAAAGCAGACGCCTATCTCACTCCTTTTAAAGTACATATTTCTAAGCTGGAATATAGTGTTTCTTTATATGTTCGCGCACAGCTTGCTCTTTGCAGTTCCGAATTTGTTCCTTTCAAGATTCGTACCAGCGTCCCGCACTCATAAAATTTTATTTAAAAATAACTGACCTTGATTTTTTTGCCCATCTTTTTCAAACAATCCGCCAATTCCTCTACCAATCGCATTTTGATGTTGAAGTTAATGGGCAGATTGGGGTTCTGATGAGCCGGGTTTACCGCCTTTCCGACAAAAAAATTAATATCTGTTGCCTCTTCGAACAAAAGACGCGCAATCAAAGACGCTCCATCCTTCTTATAACTCCATTGCGTATAAGAGGTATTGTCTTCGAGATAATCCTTTGCATAGGTCAAAACTCGGTTGACCGTTATAACGCCTTCCGTTACAAGGTCCACACCTTCGAGTTCGGCAATCGGAGGAATTTCCGGATCAGGAAAATCCAGGTGCGGGCGCAACGGCTTGTGTAAATATTCGGCAGCGATGGATGACGTCGTTCCGCCGCATATGATATGCTTTCCTCCCTTGGAAAAAAACAGGGACATCATCCGACTGCAGTCGTCACGGTTGGACGGAGGACCGATCATCAGACTGACCGGCTCCCGTCTTCGGACTCTTACGGCACAAATGGTTGTATCGTCTCCCGGTTCTCCTCCATACAGCTTTACGCATTCGTCGAGGATCACGGTCGAGAGCGTTTTCGCTGTAAAGCCGACGTCGTACAACGTCTCAGCAAAGGAAATGATATCGTCGCGCTGCCAGCCGAAATTCAAAGACATTCCAACGCCCGCGTGTATTGCTCCATCGCTCATGGCGATAAACAGATCGTTTTCCCTTAGCGTTATACGGGACCTTAGTATAGCTTTGCCATCCATTTGAAGCGTCTCACAAGGAAGCTCATAGTTTTTACCATCACGCAGAAGAATCACACGCGGATTGTCATACTGGATGATTTCGGCCTCTTCATTGTCGATGAAGTGAAGAATGGTAAACGTGGAATAGGCAACGCCCCGAACTGAGCAGACCGGCAGTGTGGCAGCAATCGTTTCCACGCATTCACCGATGTCTAATCCCTCGGCCATCATAGTGGAGATGATTTTTGATGTAAGCGTAGAAAGAATACTCGCTTTCACACCGCTCCCCATGCCGTCTGCAAGGACAACAATGCTGGAATTTTCTCCCTGCGGAACGACATCAACATGGTCACCGCATAATTGTTCACCATGTTTGTTCACGCTGCGGTATCCGATATCCATACATAGGTTATTCATCGGCAATCGACTCCTTCAGCTTTGTAAGCGCGATTTTTGTTTCCGCCGCGGTTTCACCCAGCAAGGAGGCGATCTCCTGCACAACGCGCATCTGCTTTTCCACCACTTTATCCGCAGTTTCCACCGTCTGCCGGCTGATCTCTTCCTTTTTCTCCCTCTGAGCCTCCTCCTCGCTGATATCCCGCATCAGACAGATTAATATATGGTAAGAAGTGTCATATAGAATGGACTGCTCGACATACTTATTATATTCTGCCAAATATATCCGTCGATTTCGAATACTCTTTCCGCTTTGGCGCACGGCCAGAAAATCTCCGGGATCCAATATACGAACGACCTGATCTCCCAAAATATCTGAAGCGCTCCGCAGATTCATGATTCGAAGCGCTGCGTCGTTGATCTGCTGCACTTCCAGGCTGTCGTTGAGTACCAAAATGCCGTTTGGCGTATTTTGTATAATCTGGTCCGAAAAGCTCTCTGCCTTTTCCTTTAAGAACGGCAGGCACATAGAGGAATCCGCCTTGCCCTGGTAAATGGCAACGGCCTTTTCCCGACAGGTATTGTATCCGCAGGAACCGCAGTTCAGTTCATGCTCAGGCTTCGTTTTGCCCATCTGTCTCAGAATGTCTCGTATTTCCGTCTCCGACGGTAAAGGTGACGACAGCGTCAGCGGCAGCATCGGACGCCGCATGGCTTCTCCTGTGGGCTGTTCCACTTCAAAATCACGAGGTCCCGCATAGCGCTTGACCTGAACATAATCGCGCACCGGTGAGCGATGGTATTTTTCCATAACAGGACCGCCGATGCAGCTGCCGGAGCATGCGGACATCTCAATAAAGCACCGCCGAAGCTTACCCTGCTCTATATCCTTGAGCGCCGCAATACAATTCTCCATCCCGTCAATAGCCATGTATGTATATTCCGGCTGATCGCATTCCATCGATTTCAGGATACCCCCTGTTGTCGGAAACCAACGAGAACGGCTTTCTTCCAGCGTATCGGTTTCTTGGCCTAACTCAATGCCCTCTGCCTTTAACCATTCCGTCAGTTCTTCAAAGGTCAGCACCGCATCTACAAGCTCCCCTTCCGCCGCTTCATCCTTTTTGGCTACACACGGTCCGATAAAAACGACATGTGCATCCGGTATCCTTCGTCTTATTTCGACGGCATGCGACTGCATCGGTGTAAAAACATCCGCCAAATACGGCAGTACCCGCGGATAATATTTTCGTATTAACAAATTGACAGAATGACAGCAGGAGGATATTAAAACATCCGGCTGCGCTTCACGAAGCAACCGCTCATACTCACGCTTGACAATCGTCGCGCCCACGGCTGTTTCCTCCGCGTGATCAAAGCCGAGCTGCTTCAGCGCCCTTTCCATAGCCGCTATGCCGATTCCGTTATAATTAGCCACAAAAGACGGAGCAATACTGGCCACAACAGGTCGGTCATCCGACAACAAAACCTTAACCTTCTCCGTATCATTTGCGATCTCCTTGGCGTTTTGCGGACATACAACAAAGCACTGACCGCATAGCACACAGGCTTCTCCCACGATATGCGCCTGATTTCCGGAAAAGCGTATAGACTTGACCGGACAGTTCCGAATACACTTATAACAGTTCTTACAGTTCGATTTTTTAAGCTTTAAAAATTCAGCCATAGGTGACCACCCTTTCAAACAGAGCGCTTTTTTCTTATCTGGAATCACGATATTTTAATAGGTTAACCACCCCGATCAAGATCTGAAATGACTATGGAATTCTCAGATCAGGTAGTCAATGCCTTTAGTACTTCTCTATTGAAGAAATCTCGGGTTGTTTCAGGCGAAAGAGAATATGGGCGGTCGTCCAGCATCAGACATACACCGTTCTGACAATTTCCAATACAAAAGGTTCCGCTCATTTCTACTTTATCCTCTAACTTATTTTCGTGAATCAGATCCCGTAATATCTCTATCACCTGCCGTGATCCCTTTAAATGACAGGAGCTGCCTATACATACAGTTATTTTCATATCCACACTCATTTCTGTGCTTTTCTATAAAAAAGCATCGGTTAAATACAAATTTTATATGGACCGAAGAATATCGAGATCTTCATAATATACTTGCTGCTTTCACTCATTCGAGTCCACATAGATCTTACCGTACAGCACGACTGTTTTAGGCGCCGACCTCTTCAAACAACGTTCTTTAGCATTCTTTATCCCATCTATTTTCATGGTTTATAAATTCAAAGCATCGTATGGATGAAAATACAGGACATGATGGTCATGATCAGCAACAGATTTCGTCACATGCATAATTCCACCAGTCCTGTATCTTACCGTCCAGATTACACCGCCTTACCGTCCAGCATAATTGTTTTATTCATAATCCACAACATTAGTCCAGTGCAGAAGGAATTCCTTTTCCTCAGGCTTACCCTTTACCGACTGCGATGCCGCGACAATGGGAAGCCAGCTCTGAACATACTGCTTTGCTGTATCGCTCTTTTGGCAGAACAGCTTCAGATACAGCTCTGCAATATCTTCCTTGCCCTCAAGACAGAACAGCAGATAAGTCCGCGCTACGTCTGCGGACGCATTCCCCTGCGTTGCATGCGACCAATCCAATAAATACGCCTTTCCTTCCGGTGTTATTATTATATTTCCCGGATTAAAGTCACCATGACAAACCTTTTTGTGCTTTGGCATCCCTTCAAGACGCGTATGCAGCTCGTATCTGGTTGTCGCATCCAGTGTGCTTTCACTGATCTTGCGGTTCATCTTATCCTTAAGCTTTGTCAGCAGCGGTGCATGCTTGCTGTGCACCTCCATTTGGAGAGCCACAAACAAATCCATATAATCATTGAGCTTTTCCGGGTGTTTCTCCAACAATGAGGCCAGCGTCTCGCCTTCTATAAAATCTGATACGATCGCCCACTTTCCATCCAGCTTTGTCACTTCGAGGATCCTCGGTACAGCCAGTCCGGTCTCCTCCACACGAGCCTGATTCAGCGCTTCATTGAGTATATCTGATTTGGCATACATCTCATCAAATACTTTAATTGCACGGTCTCCGTCCCTATAAATGGTTTTGCCCGGACGTCTGGCTATTACCTCTCCATGTTTCATAACGTGACCATCCTTTCATATTGATCCATATTTTTACAGCGGTTTGTCGTTCAGTCGAACCGGTGGCAAAGAGTTCGCTGCTGCATACTAACTCAAACGAAATCCCTACAGGTGCCTGCCCTTTTTCGGAATCCGGCAGATTTTCCCGAACTGCTCTATTGATCATCCCAGCAGTCCGGAAAGAAGATGAGCCGGTTCACTCGCACGATTTTAGACCTCTGTGTGTGTTCCGTAATATGCGTTAAGATACATCTGTTTAATTTCGCTCATCAGCGGGTACCGCGGATTTGCTCCTGTACACTGATCATCAAAGGCCTGTTCTGTCATCTCGTCCAGCCTGTCAAGGAAGTCCCTCTCATCAATTCCATAATCCCGAATCGTCTTTTTAATACCAATTTTTTCTTTGAGTGCATCTAAAGCACCGAGCAGACTCTCCAATTTTTCCGTATCGTTTTTCCCTTTCAGGCCGAGCGTTTCGGCAACATCCGCATACCGCGCCAGCGTATGCGGATGATCATACTGCGGGAAGGTTCCCATTTTCACCGGTACCTCGGCAGCGTTAAAGCGCAGAACTTCGTTGATCATCAACGCGTTTGCCACACCGTGCGGCAGATGATGGAAAGCACCCAGCTTATGCGCCATTGAGTGACAGACCCCCAGGAAAGCATTTGCAAATGCCATACCCGCCATAGTGGCCGCATTTGCCATTTTTTCTCTTGCTTCCGGATCAGCCGCTCCGTTTTCATATGCACGCGGCAGATATTCAAACAGAACCTTCAGCGACTGCAGAGCCAGACCGTCTGTAAAATCGGTGGCCATCATAGATGCGTATGCTTCCAGCGCATGTGTCACCGCATCAATACCCGATGCGCTTGTCAGGCCCTTCGGTGCGTTCATCATCATATCGGCATCGACAATCGCCATATCCGGCATCAGTTCATAATCGGCCAGAGGATATTTTACGCCCGTGTCCTGATCCGTAATAACAGCGAACGGCGTGACCTCAGAACCGGTGCCGGCCGTTGTCGGAACCGCTATAAAGTATGCCTTCTCTCCCATTTTCGGGAAAGTATAAATTCTCTTGCGGATATCCATGAAGCGCATAGCCATATCCATAAAGTCAGCCTCAGGATGCTCATACATGACCCACATAATTTTGGCAGCATCCATTGCAGAACCGCCGCCGACTGCGATAATGCAGTCCGGACGGAATGCAGTCATCTGAGCTGCACCCTCCTTGGCGCATGCAAGTGTAGGATCCGGCGCCACCTGCGAATATGTTGCATGCTGAATGCCCATTTCGTCCAGTTTATCTGTTACCGGCTTCGTATAACCGTTTTCATACAGGAAGCTGTCCGTCACGATAAAGGCCCGCTTTTTATTCAGCACATTTCCCAGCTCGTCGAGCGCCACCGGCAGACACCCTTTCTTTATATAAACCTTATCCGGCGCACGGAACCAAAGCATGTTTTCTCTCCTCTCTGCTACTGTCTTGATATTCAGCAGATGTTTTACGCCCACATTTTCGGAAACCGAGTTTCCGCCCCATGAACCGCATCCAAGCGTCAGAGATGGCGCCAGCTTAAAGTTATACAGGTCTCCGATACCACCGTGTGACGAGGGCGTATTCACCAGGATACGGCAGGTCTTCATACGAGCTGCAAATGTGTCAAGCTTATCCTTCTCCGTTTTCTCATTGAGGTATACAGATGCCGTGTGGCCGTATCCTCCATCTGCAATCAATCTTTCCGCTTTGTCCAACGCTTCCTCAAATGTCTTTACACGGTACATGGCCAGCACCGGTGAAAGCTTTTCGTGGGCAAATTCTTCCGAAAGCTCGACGCTCTCCACTTCTCCGATAAGGATTTTCGTATTCTCCGGTACCTCCACGCCTGCAAGAGCTGCAATGGTGTGCGCTTTCTGACCGACGATCTTTGCATTCAACGCACCGTTGATGATAATCGTCTTTCTTACCTTCTCCGTCTCTTTCGCCGACAGGAAGTAGCAGCCGCGGTCCGCGAATTCCTTCTTTACTTTAGCATAGATTTTATCCGCCACGATCACCGACTGCTCTGACGCGCAGATCATGCCGTTGTCAAAAGTCTTGGAATGGATTACGGAATTAACCGCCAGTTCGATGTTTGCCGTTTCATCTATAATCGCAGGGGTATTTCCGGCGCCAACGCCCACTGCGGGCTTACCGCTCGAGTATGCAGCCCGTACCATTCCGGGTCCCCCGGTTGCCAGAATAATATCTGCTTCCTTCATAACCATGTTGGTTAATTCCAGGCTCGGCACATCGATCCAGTCAATAATATTTTCCGGCGCTCCGGCTTGAACTGCCGCTTCCAAAACCGTGCGCGCAGCTTCAATCGTAGAAGCTTTCGCACGCGGGTGAGGACTGATAATAATACCGTTCCGCGTCTTCAATGCCAGCAAAGTCTTGAATATCGCGGTAGATGTTGGGTTGGTCGTAGGAATAACCGCCGCAATCACGCCTACAGGCTCAGCGATCTTCCGGATGCCGTAAGCCTTATCCTCCTCGATAACACCGCAGGTCTTCGTATTCTTGTATGCATTGTATATATATTCAGCGGCATAGTGATTTTTGATCACTTTATCTTCCACTACGCCCATACCCGTTTCCTCAACCGCCATTTTTGCAAGACGGATACGCGCCTGGTCAGCAGCCATGGCTGCTGCGCGGAAAATCTTGTCAACCTTCTCCTGGCTGTACTGGCTGTATGCCTTCGCGCTCTCTCTTACTTTGGCCAGATGCTCCTCAAAGCCAGCGCCATCTTCTATTTTCTTACGCTCGTTGTTCATTGTAGTTTTCCTCCCTGTTTCTTACTGCTGTGATTTTCCAACCTGCTCTGCCAAATGCCCTGACAGCATGGCAAGCGATGCAGCCATATTTTCATTCTGCACCAATATCTCCCCTGATACATGCAGATGGACCGGCGCGAAGTTCCATATGGCGAGAATACCGTTTTTCGTCATAAGATCACATACCACCTGCGCACATGCTGCAGGTACAGTAATGATGCCAATTTTTATCTGCAGTCTGCTGCACAAATCCTCAAATTTCGTCATGCTGAAAATTTGTTTTCCAGATTCCATCTGTCCAATCACCGACTCGTCTGCATCAAAGCCCGCTACAATGTTTAGGCCGTATGCAGAAAAACCACTATAGCCCATAAGCGCTCTGCCCAATTTCCCTGCACCGACCAAAACGGCGTCGTGTACATCGTTATATCCGAGCGCCTCCTCCAGCTTCGATACCAGATTTGGAACATCGTAGCCCACCCGCGGTTTCCCTGCATCACTTATGGCGGCCAGATCCTTTCTTACCTGAACCTCACCAAGGTTTAACGCCGCTGCAATCATTGGCGCTGAAATATTCGACCGCTTATTCGGCGGCAGGGATTTGAGATACGACAGATAGACCGGTAATCTTTTAATCGTGGATTTTGAAATTCCACCGACAGCGCCCGGCTTCTGTGACTGATTCAACGGGTTCATCTCCTTTCTCCTCAAACTGAATGGTCAAGAGAATTTCATTTTTCGAAAGTCAGCTGCATTCGCTTTCCACTCACATTTTTGGTTTATATGCTGTATTATAGCATACATCGTTCCGGTTTGCAAATGTAAAAAGGATATATCGATATGTTTATATCGATATATCCTTACTCGTTCTTTCCTGCAGCGGCAGAATGGTGTCACGCATCCGCAAAACCGCCGAAACAAACTTTTCGTCCAGATCTGTCAAACGGTATCCTTGACGGTGTATCAAAACATCCTTATATGTTTTTTGCCCGGTCATACAATTTTTCTGTACCAATCCGTATTGATCCAGAATGCGTTTGGGAACAGGTGAAACCCACATAAAGGTTACAGGAATACGGCTGAGTAAATCCATCTGACTGCTTCTTTCAAACACATAAATATGCTTGTTCACATTTTCCGTCATTTCTGCTTTTCGCGCATCAACTGCCGGCAGTGAAGGTACAAACGGATCGGCGTGTGCTATCTCCGTATACGGCTGAAAATCTTTTATATCCAAGCTCTTGCGTTCTGCAAGGGGATGCCTTGCGGACATCAGGGCTACATGAGTGAATTCGGCAATAACCTGTGAAGAAATGCCCTTATCATGAAGCATTGCCTGAAAATACTGCTCAAATTTTTTCTGATAACGTATGATACCCATCCGATAATCTGCCTGCAGGAGATTATCAATCGCCCGCATCGCATTGGTTTCCTTATAATATATTTCAGTCTGAGCGGAGCCTTCGGCAAGGTCGAGCTCTTCTAAAAAAGACGTAAAGGCACAGGCAATATAACTCGCCCGCGGCACAGAAACGGAAAATCTTACGCGTCCTCCATGATTTGTATTATACAGGGCCTCTACCTCATCAATCTGTGAAAGGATTTTTTTCGCATGCTGTAAAAACTCCTCTCCCTGTGGTGTGGGTGACATGCCTTTTGAGGTTCTTTTAAAGATGGTAATGCCCAATGATTCTTCAAGCTCTTTTATAGCACGGCTTAAATTGGGCTGTCCCATAAACAAATTTTCAGCCGCTCTGTTGATGGAGCGCGTCCTTTCCACCTCTATTGCATATTTCCAATGCAAAATATTCACCTTGCGGCACCTCTTTCAATTGATCTTCGCCAACCGCACTCAAAATCCATACGGCAGCGTTTTTTTCATCGATGCATGTTCTCTATGCAATGTTTTCATGGGACAGCAGATCAGTACAACGAGAGGCGGCAGGCTGGCATTTGGATGCAGGACAGCCTGCCCCGCTGTTAACCTCACTGAAAATATGCAACGCCGGAGGCGAATATCTTCTGGTCCTTTTCACCAGGGACATTTTTTACTACATGAGAACCGATACGTTCGCTATGTCCCATTTTTCCGAACACCCTGCCGTCAGGACTCAGAATACCCTCTATGGCGTATACCGAAGCATTTGGATTATACCGTATATCCATTGTTGGATCCCCGTTCAGATCGACATACTGTGTCGCAATCTGACCATGATCAATCAGCTTCTGGAGCGTTTTTTCGTTGGCTGTAAACCGTCCCTCTCCGTGGGAGATCGGAACGGTATGGATATCGCCCTCCTCAACCTGTGCAAGCCAAGGAGAATGAACGGAGGATATTCTTGTATGAACCATCATAGACTGATGTCTTCCGATTTTATTAAAGGTAAGCGTTGGACAATCCGGCGTCATTTCATCCATGATTTTGCCGTACGGCAGCAAACCCAGCTTGATCAGGGCCTGGAAGCCGTTACAGATGCCCAGGATCAAACCATCACGCTTTTCAAGAAGCTCGCAGACAGCCTCCTTGATACGCGCATTCCGAAGAACGGCCGTAATAAACTTTCCGGAACCGTCCGGCTCATCTCCTCCGGAAAAGCCGCCGGGCAGCATGAGAATTTGGCTCTGCGACAATGCTCTCGCCAACCGTTCAATCGAGTCTGTCAGAGCTTCTGCGGTCATATTCCGGAATACGAAGATTTCAGTTTCTGCACCTGCGGCATCGAACTGCCGCTTGGTATCGTATTCACAGTTTGTTCCGGGAAATACCGGAATTAGTACGCGCGGTTTTGCCGTACGCACAGACGGTCTGACCTGTGAACGTACCCGATAGGAAAAGGTTTCGACGATGTGTTCACCGACGTCGGCAGTTCTGGTCGGAAAAACGGATTCAAGCGGTGCTCTCCAAGCCTCAATCATCTCCTCCAGCGCTATGGTTTCATTTCCGATCAAAATGTTGGGAGTATCCTTTGTGTGACCCAACAGATATCCTTTCAGATTTTCATCCGTTTCGACCACAAAAGCACCGTAAGAGCTCCTGAAGAGCTTTTGTTTTGTCATCGACTGATCAAAATTAAAGCCAATGTGATTGCCGAACGTCATTTTCGCCACAGCTTCCGCAATACCGCCATAGCCTACCGCATAGCAGGAGAGAATCTTTCCCTGGGATGCAAGCAGATGCACATAACGGAACAGCCGCAGCATCTCCTCTTTGTTTGGAAAGCCATCCTTATCATATACGGGTGTAAGAACATAAACACGGCTCCCTGCTTTTTTAAATTCGGGCGTCAGCAACGCGGAGGCCTCGGCCTGGGCTACAGCAAAAGAAACAAGTGTAGGCGGTACGTCAATGTGTTCAAACGTGCCGGACATACTGTCCTTTCCGCCAATGGAAGCAACGCCGAAATCCATTTGTGCGCGGAAAGCGCCCAAAAGCGCTGCAGCAGGCTGACCGTACCTTTTCGGATCATTTTGCGGCTTTGCAAAGTATTCCTGGAACGTGAGATAACAATTCTCATAATTCAAGCCGGCTGAAACCAGCTTTGCAAGAGAGGAGAGTACCGCATAATATGCACCGTGATATGGGCTTTTGGAGGATACAAACGGATCAAACCCATAAGCCATAACAGAGGCCGTTGTCGTCTCGCCAGACAGAACGGGAATTTTTGCAGCCATATACTGCGGAGCGGTTAACTGATATTTCCCGCCATAAGGCATAACCACTGTGGAAGCTCCAATGGTAGAATCAAAGCGCTCTACAAGACCCTTTTGCGAACAGATATTCAAATCTCCGAGCATAGAGAAAATCATTTCTTTGGCATCTCCGGAAGGCAGCTTATGTATCAGGTCATCAAAAAGGCCCTTCGTTTGAGATGGCGATATGACAACAGCAGTATGCTTCTCTGCACCGTTTGAATTCAAAAATCTGCGGGAAAGGTTCACAATAGTTTTGCCGTTCCACACCATTTCAAGTCTCGGTTCCGCTTGAACGACGGCGACAGCCGTTGCCTCAAGATTCTCTCTGCCTGCCAGTTCTATAAAATGGTCCGCATGCGACGGGCTCACAACAACAGCCATTCGCTCCTGAGATTCTGAAATAGCAAGCTCTGTTCCATCAAGCCCCTCGTACTTTTTAGGTACGCGGGAAAGGTCAATACGCAGACCGTCGGCCAGTTCTCCAATGGCCACGGATACGCCTCCGGCGCCGAAATCGTTGCAACGCTTGATCAGTCTGGTGGCCTCGGGATTTCGGAAGAGGCGCTGTATTTTACGCTCCTCCGGCGGATTTCCCTTTTGGACCTCGGCTCCGCAGGAGGTAAGACTTTCCTTTGTATGCGCTTTTGAGGATCCCGTCGCGCCGCCGCAGCCGTCACGGCCAGTCCTGCCGCCTAAAAGAATAACAACATCTCCCGCCTCCGGCGACTGTCTGACGACATTCTCCTCCGGTGCTGCAGCTATTACTGCACCGATTTCCAGTCTCTTAGCCACATAATTCGGATGGTATATCTCATAAACGCCGCCCGTAGCCAAACCGATTTGGTTTCCGTAGGAGCTGTACCCGTTTGCCGCGCCGGTTGTAATTTTTGCCTGCGGCAGCTTACCCCGCATGGTATCCCGAACCGGAACGCGCGGATCCGCCGCGCCTGTGACACGCATCGCCTGATAAACATAGGCACGTCCGGACAAAGGATCGCGGATTGCGCCGCCGAGACAAGTCGCGGCGCCGCCGAAGGGTTCAATTTCAGTGGGATGGTTGTGCGTCTCGTTTTTGAACATCAGCAGCCACGGCTGCTCCTCCCCATCCACTTTGACGCGGATCTTGACCGAACACGCATTGATTTCCTCCGATTCGTCAAGTCCGCGGAGCGTTCCGACCCTTTTGAGATATTTGGCCGCCATTGTGGCAATATCCATAAGTGTTACATTCTTATTCCGCACGCCATATACGATCTCGCGTTTAGCCAGATAATCCTCAAAAGTTTCCTTTATAAATTCGTCATGTATAACGACATCGTCAATGGCTGTGAGAAAGGTTGTGTGACGGCAATGATCGGACCAATAGGAGTCCAGCAGCCGAATTTCGGTTATGGTCGGCTCCCGCCGCTCCTCCTCTCGGAAATAGTTCTGACAGAATATGATATCGTCCAGATCCATCGCCAGACCGTATTCCTCCAAAAAAGCTTTCAGCTCCTCCACACTTTTGTTTAAAAAACCCGTTAATGTCTCCACGCTCTGCGGAATCTCAAAATCGGATTTAAGGGTTTCAAAGGCATCCAAGCCAGCCTCCCGGCATTCCACAGGATTGATAACGTAATTGCGTACTGCCTGATAAGCCGCATCGGTCAACTGCCCCTCAAGATAAAGGATACGTGCCGTTCTCACGGTCGGTCTCTCCCCCTGAGAAATCAGTTGAATACACTGCGCGGCGGAATCCGCCCTTTGGTCGTACTGTCCGGGCAGATACTCGATAGCCAGAATCCTGCCCGTTTTTTCAAAAGTCGGCAATTCTTCATAAATCAGATCCGTCTGAGGCTCGGAAAAGATAGTTCTTTTCGCTCTTTCAAATACCTCCGCATCAATGCCTTCTACGTCATATCGATGGAACAATCGCACGCCTGTCAGACTGTCAATACGTAAATTGCAGCGCAGATCCCTGCAAAGCGACTGAGCCTCCCCCGCGTAATTCGCCGATCGTTCCACAAAAATTCGATATACCATTTTATCGGTTCATCCTTTCTTTTCCGTTTATTGCTATCTATCGGAGATTATCTAATGCCTGACAGAATCGACAGTAGATCTCACCTTAATTGACATTTTAATCATATCAAAACGCCGTGCAGCATCCCGGCCCTGATCCCCATCACTCGCACCGTTCGTATTTTTCCAGAGAGATCCTCCCCACCCGGTACGGAAATTTCGAGAAAATTCGCCGCCCGGCCGATATTCCGCCCATTTTCATACCTCTCAAACAAAACGGAATAGGTGCGCGACGCTTCCGCCTCGAGCCGGCAAATACGCTTTTCTGACCTCTGCTGAACATCGTTCAAAACAGCTACGCGCTGCCTTTTTACATGCTCAGACACCTGCTCCTGCATTTTCGCGGCGACTGTTCCGGTTCGGGGTGAATAGGGAAAAACGTGAACATGAAGAAACCCGATTTGTTCCACCAAAGAAACCGTTTCCTGAAATTGTGCGTCTGTCTCCCCGGGAAATCCAACAATGATATCCGCCGTAAACAGGACCTGCGGCATGTATTTTCTGATTTCCGCAACGCTTCTCGCTACCGTTTCCGCCCGATATCGACGCTTCATTTTACAAAGAACGGCATCTGAACCGCTCTGCACCGACAGATGGAAATGCGGTGCTAAATGTATAAGCTCCGACATACGAGAAATCACATCCATAGACAGATAGGAAGGATCCAGGGATCCCAGGCGGACCCGCTCGAGACAGGGAATCCGGTCGACAAGTTCCAGTAGATCGATCAAGCCGACGCCGGTTAGATCCTTACCATAAGATGCCGTTTCAATGCCTGTCAGAACAATTTCACAGTATCCCGCTCGAACAAGCGACTCGGCCTCCGCGAGAACATCTCGTGGAGGCTTGGACGCAACGCGTCCGCGCGCTCCCGGAATAGCACAGTATGTACACCGGTTGTCACAGCCGTCCTCAATTTTAATCCCCGCCCGCACACGTTCCGCTCTGCGGATACTCATTTTTTCAAACGGATCCCGCTCCACATCCGACACACAGATGCAAATATCTTCTTTGAGAGGTCTCACGCTATCTATATATTTTAAAGCCTCAGTCACAACCGATAATTTGTTCCGGCTTCCGCAGACGTAAACGACACCGGGCAGCTTTGCAACAGCCTCCGGCTGCGTTTGGGCATAACAGCCAGTCACAAAAATTCCTGCTTCTGTATTTTGGTGCCATGCGCGGCGAACAATCTGCCGCGCCTTTCGGTCGCTCTCAGCGGTAACTGTACAGGTATTGATGATATAGATGTCGCACTTTTCATGGAAATCCAAGATTTCAAAACCAGCTTCTGCAAGTGCTTCCGCAATGGCTTGACTTTCATATTGATTGACCTTGCAGCCTAAGGTATAGACTGCCGCCCTCGGCCGCCCGGTCTGCATTGCTCTGATCAGTCCCTTCCGTTTTCATGAGCGAAAAATCCGCCGTCCTGTCCTCAGTCACATAAAACATTAACAGAAAATCCCTCATCACGCAGCCACGCCAACAGAAACAGCCACTGCGTAGCCGTTGACATTGTTTCCCGAAATTTCGTACTTGCTCCCTTCAGGAACCGGAATCTGCTGCTCTGCCTCGCCCGTTGCTTCCACAAAATAAATTTCATACCCCTCGCCGCCGGGACCGGCAACAGTCAGACGTTCTCCGTCATAGGTAAAAAGCTGAATATATTCGATGTATTCTTCCAGGCAAAGTCCCTTTGCCGTCATCGCCAGGGCGTGAGGCACGGTGACATACCGGAAATGCCAGGATTCATACCCAATACCCGTCACATCGGTTTTATTTTCAGGATACCGCATAACAAAGCCATATTCTGCGCAATGCTCATACACCCAGTTGTACTCCGCTCTTCCATCGAACGTATACATAGCACCTTCATCCGTATAGATAGCCAAGTCCGCAGCCAAACCCGTGTGATGCTCGCTGTATCCCGGAGCGCTTACATAGGTTTCCGCATAGGCTTCCCCGCGCGTCTGTACCGTCGATTGATAAACCTCCTTCTGCTCTTCCAGCGTCCGATAGGAGCTGTTGACCATAATATCGTCCAAACCGGTTTCTTCGAAAAAAGCCTCCGTCATCAGATTCAGCGCTTGCAACGCGTCACGGTGAAGCGCTTCGCTGCGGCTGCTTACTTTATAATGTTCGTTCTTCTCCTCGTATACTGACAGAATAGCCTCCTCATTATCCGGAAATTGATATTCAGTCTCTGCATTGACCAGAATCAAGGGCCCCCGGTGCATATCCTCTTCCCGAACTGCTGCATATGCCGTTCGTTTCTCGGAAAACGATGAATAATGTTCTCCGCTTTCCGAAACCGGCCAGTCAATGAATCCCCCTTGTTCAGCCGACTGGTTATATTCCGCGTTTCCGCTGTCACCAAGGCTCTGAATAATAAAAAATGCAAAAGTCAGCACTACAGCTAAGCCGCAGCAAAGAAAGGCTGAAATGATGATGTACCGGCGCCGCTGCCGGTATAGCGCTTTTTGATTCATGAAACTCCGACTGCTCCTTTTCCTGTTCCTTCCTTCTATCTATGTCTCCGCGTGTGTTCAGCGCAGCTCATCGTTTTACATCTCCAGGGTTTTCAGGTTTTCCCGCCCTTTCTTTTTTTTCGTAAATGTCTGACTATAGTATCTTACATTTTCCGTCGCCTTCATCCGAATCAGAGGCGGAAACCGAATAAAAACCCGTAATTTTCTCAGACGGTTCTGAAAAAAATACCTATAGCATTTTGTACAATATTATGATATCCCTGCGTCCCGGTATCTCGAACCGGCCTCGCAAGGTTTGTCCAAAACGTGAGAACTCTAATTCCTCATGCACCGTTAGCGAAATTATTATATCACAATAGGAGGAGAATTGCAAGACACATTTGTCAGAGGTAAGCCGACGCATATTTCCTTCAGCAGGATGCTTTTCGTCGACCTGCTTTTATTTTGAATTAAAAATTCTGTTATTTTTATGTCAGGAAAAGGGAACTGCTCTTGACATATTCCGCTATTTTTCACACTTTTTATTTGCATTTTCGGTATATTTTACATTGACAAAAGCAGTTATATTTCATATAATAGAATAATCTGATATAGAAATTGCTTGAATCGAGGAGAAGTCCTGTGCAGACAAAACTTGTTGTTGTAAAATTCGGCGGCAGCTCACTCGCAGAAGCCGGTCAGTTTAAAAAGGTGGCAGAGATTATTCAGGCGGATGCATCCAGACGCTATGTCGTTCCGTCAGCCCCCGGTAAAAGGCATTCGAAGGATGAGAAGGTGACCGATCTGCTGTACGCCTGTTATAAGGCTGTCAAAGATGGCGAAAATTTCGACCGGATTTTTGAAAAAATCACCGACAGATACGAGAGCATCCAGAGGGAACTCCATCTCAGCGTATCTCTTGAGCATGAATTGGAAATGGTCCGTACAACGCTGCTTTCCGGCGGCAGTAAAGATTATGCCGCCAGTCGCGGTGAATATCTGAACGGTATTTTATTGGCCGACTATCTTGGCTATGACTTTATTGACGCAGCGGAAGTAATTTTCTTCGACGAAAACGGCAGCTACGACAGTGAACGCACAAACACTGCGCTGAAGAAAGCGCTCGCATGTCACGAAAGGGCTGTCATTCCCGGCTTTTACGGTGCTTCTCCGGATGGTACCGTAAAAACCTTCTCGCGCGGCGGCTCCGATATTACGGGCTCTATCGTCGCCCGTGCCGCCGAGGCGGATCTGTATGAAAACTGGACCGACGTTTCCGGCTTTCTCATGGCAGACCCGCGTATCGTCGAGCGTCCGAAAACCATCGAGACCATTACCTACCACGAGCTGCGCGAGCTTTCCTATATGGGTGCCGGCGTCCTGCACGAGGATGCGATTTTTCCTGTTCGCTTTTCAGGCATACCGATCAATATTCGGAATACGAACGATCCGGCCGCAAAGGGTACGATGATCGTCGCCGGTAATGGCTCGGCCGACAGTTCGGCCGCAACACGCGCCGTTACCGGTATAGCCGGCAAAAAGGGATTTTGCGTCATAACCCTGGAAAAAGACATGATGAACCAGGAAATCGGCTTTGGCCGCCGTGTACTTGGCGTGCTCGAAGAAGAGGGCATCTGCTTTGAACATTTGCCCTCCGGCATTGACACCATGTGCGTTGTCCTCAATCAGAAAGATCTCGAAGGAAAGCGGGACAGAATCCTGCATAAAATCTGTCAGGCCGTCTCCCCGGATTCCATTTCTATCGTGGATCACCTAGCCCTGATTGCCGTTGTCGGACGAGGCATGATTCGCACAAAGGGTACGGCGTCAAGGCTCTTCAACGCCATTGCCGGTGCAGATATCAATGTCCGCATGATCGACCAGGGTTCCAGCGAACTTAATATTATCATCGGCGTAGACGACAGTGACTTTGAACGCGCAACGCGTGCGATTTATGAAGAGTTTGCCCACGACACAGATTAATTCCTAAGATTTTCAGAAGAATAAAGGCAGGGATTACACATTGTACAGGATTTTCGATATTCATACGCACATCTATCCCGACGAGATTTCAGAAAAAGCTGTAATCAATCTTGGAAAGTTTTATAATTTTGTCCCAGAAGGAAAAGGTACGGAGACTGACATGTGCAGTGACGCAAAAGCATTCGGCGTAGGCGGCTTTCTCGTTTTTTCCGTCGCCACGAACGCCCGCCAGGTTCCGAAGGTCAATGACTTTATAGCAGCGCTTGTGAAACGCGAGAGAGCGTGCGGGTTTAAAGCCATAGGTTTCGGGGGCATGCATCAGGACTTTCAAGATATGGAAGGTGAGGTTGACCGCATGATTGCGATGGGGCTCTGCGGTATTAAGCTGCATCCGGATATTCAGGAAGTCGACATCGACGATCCCAGGCTCATGCGGCTTTATGAAATTGCCGAAAACCGGCTTCCTGTATATTTTCATATCGGAGATGACCGGCCGGAGTATCGTTTTTCAGAATCTAAAAAATTAGCAAAGGTGTTAGACCGTTTTCCAAAATTAGAGGTGGTCGCGGCGCATCTCGGCGGTTACAAGGCATGGGAAGAGGGTGTCGGCAATCTGGCCGGCCGCACTAACGTCTGGTACGATACTTCAAGCGCGCTGTGGGCGACGACGCCGGAATATGCCTCCTCGGTTATTCGAAGGCTCGGCACAGACCGCGTGATGTTCGGTACGGATTATCCTGTTATGCGTATTGACCATGAATTCGAAAGATTTTTACGACTGGATCTTACAGAGGCCGAAAGAGTCGATATTTTGTGGAACAATGCAGCGCGTTTTCTAAAACTTTCTTAAAGGACAAGCCCGGAAGCTCTGATTGTCTCAATCTTTTTAACAGACGTTACGCCGTTAATGAAATTCTTTTATAAAAGACGGTGATATGTAATTTGTGATAGTGGAATTTTTTATAAGAGCGCGGTTTGTCATTTTTACCCTATTGTGTGTTAAGATGTGTTTTTACGTCGCTCACCTGCTCTTTGTTGGATTGCGAGACAAAAAAGCACGTAAATCGATATCAGCTGCTTTGGTTCGTACCGATTCTCTTGACTTTTCTTTTAAATCAAGGTAAAATATTGTTAAGATATTTGGAACGCTGTACGGGAGGAGTGGTTATGCGGGCGGCCTCTGCAAAACGCCGTACGCTGAGCTTATGTATGAAAGCTTTTGGTACAGCATCAATACCATCGCCCCTCTTTTGATTCTTTCTGTTCTCGGTGCGATGCTTTTCAGACGTGGCTTTCTCGGAAAGGCCTTTTTTGAAGGCGCAGACCGTCTTGTGTTCCATGCTGCGCTTCCATGTCTGTTGTTTTCTGAGATGATCGCGTCGGATCTTTCATCAGTTTTTGATGGACGCCTGACCACCTTTTGTGTAATTGCAACGCTTCTTTGTTTCTCTCTTCTCTGTCTTTTTTCGCCCCTGTTTTTAAAAAGCCGATCAAGCTGCGGAGCATTTGTGCAAGGCTTCTTTCGCGGTAATTTTGCGATTTTGGGTATCCCTTTAGCACAGAACCTGTTCGGGGAAGAAGGGCAGTCCAAAATCATTATGCTGATGCCCTTTGCCGTTGTGTTGTTTAATTTATGCGCCGTAGTGGCTCTGGCGCTTTTTGCGCCGCGTGAGCAAAATATGTCTGTTAAACTTGTCGCAAAGGAAATTTTAGTAAGCATTGTTCAAAATCCCCTGATCTTATCCATGATCCTTGGATTGGTATTTTTATGGTTGCGCATACCTGTTCCCGTTATGGCTGAACGGACGCTTTCGTATATAGGAGATTTAGCCGCTCCCCTTGCTCTTTTGAGTCTTGGCGCCAGCTTTCGTCCCGAGCATCTGCGCGGACGTTTTCGTACCGCTCTAGCCGCTGCTATCGGCAAAACGCTGATTCTGCCCGCTGCCGCCTTGGTTTGTGCGGTTATATTAGGTTTTCGCGGTATTTCACTCGGTATGATTCTGTTGTGGTTCGGAACACCTGCTTCGGTCAGCAGTTATATTATGACAAAGCAAATGCACGGTGATTCGGAGCTCTCTGCACAGATTTTGATATTAACCACCATCATCTGTGTGTTTACGCTTTTTATAGGTATCTTTGTTCTGCAATGGGCAGGGCTTCTGAGTTCTTGATAGACGAATCTGCTTTGGTTAAATCTGAAATGTAGATAACCATATACAGAGAGAAATTTTTCATTGTCCAAGCATTTGTCTGTAAAGGGTGCTTTGGAGTTCCGTTCCGTTTCTATTCTTTAAATTATTAGAATTCCAGGAGCAGTCGGAGATAAAATACGGAAATTCATAACTGCATCTTCTCCACAGTTAAATACACTTTAATCGTACGGCAATATGGGGTGAATCTCATTAAAAAGAGATAGGACTTGCAGAATTTCAGGATTCTGTGACAGCACATGTATACATCTCAAAAATTGTTGAAGCATTAATTTATATAAAAATTTGGAGGCATATGATGATCAATCTGGAAAAAGAAATCAGAGAACAGCCGCAGGTTCTTGCGGGAATCAAAGAAAACAACATGGCGGCAATCAAGAAAATTGTTGCCGATATCAAGGCGGGACAGATTACCAATGTCTATTTTGCGGCGCGCGGTACATCTGACCACGCCTCTATTTATGCACAGTATCTTATTCATCGCTTTTTGGGCATCCCCTGCGCTTTGGCCACGCCTTCTACTATCACCCTATATCAAAGTCCGATGCACCTGGAACACTCTCTTGTCATCGGTGTATCACAGTCCGGTAAAGCTGAAGACGGGCTTGCTGTCCTCAAAAGCGGAAATCAGGCAAAAACCATAACCGTGGCGGTAACCAACGATCCCGCCTCCCCCATGGCAAAGGAAGCCAAATATCATTTGTTCTGCGGTGCGGGACCGGAGGTCAGCATTGCGGCTACCAAAACCTTCACCAGTCAGATGTACCTGCTTGCACTTCTCTGTGCAGAATGGGCACAGAACGAAAAGCTTGCCGCACTTCTCGATAAAATCCCCTCCTTGGTCTCCGAACTTTTAGATTCCATGCCTGGTCAGATCGAGACGATTGTAAGCCGTTACAGGTATCTGGACGATGCATTCATTCTCGGTCGCGGAATGGCTTATCCTATCGCACTGGAAGGGGCTCTGAAAATTCTGGAGACCAATAAGATCAGAGTTAGAGGATACGCTTCTTCTGACTTCCATCACGGCCCCATGGCTCAGATTTCCGCTAAGACGCTTGTCTTCGTTCTTGCCCTCAAGGGTCCCGCGATGGCGGACGCGTTGCAAATGATCGCGCGCATAGAATCCATCGGCGCAGAACTCATCGTGGTGACAGACGACGCGGCGCTCGCCTCATCCAAACCATTCGCCCTTCAGATTCCCGACGCAGGCTGTGACTGCGTCGCCCCGTTCCTTTTGGCCGTCACCATGCAGTTGTTTGCGCTGAAGCTGACAGAGGTCAAGGGAATCGATCCGGATGTTTCCGATGTTCTGAAAAAAATTACCATAACAAAATAACGCCGTAACCGGCATTAACTGGAAAGGCTTTCTTTGAAATGAACGACAGTTGCGAAAATCCCGCTGGCCATATTGCCCGAATCATGAAGCGTCTATATGAGCAACATCTGACAACAACATCCGGAGGAAATATTTCTGTCCGTGATGCTGAGGGATGTATTTGGATCACCCCTGGCGGTATAGATAAGGGAAATCTGCTGCCGGAGGATATCGTCAGGATCCTTCCGGATGGTACATTCGAAGGTAGACACCGTCCATCCCTTGAAGCCCCCATTCACCTGGGAATTTATCGGATTCGTCCGGACGTTCACGCTGTGCTGCATGCACACCCCGCAGCGCTTCTCGCCTACAGTCTGGCAGGCCGTCTGCCCAATACCTCTCTTTTGCCGCAATCCGCTCTGCTCTGCCGTGAGCTTGCAACGGTTGATTATGCTTGTCCGGGCAGCGACGCCCTGCTGTCAAAAGTATCCGAACCGTTTCGAAAAGGCGCTGCGCTCGCCGTCATGAAAAATCATGGTGTCATTTCCGCCTGCGGCGATCTCGATACCGCTTTTCAGCGTCTGGAACTCTTAAATTTCTGTGCTCTGCTGGAAACGGAAGCATCACGTAACCACGCGTCCATACACAGTATCAGCGCACGGCATATGGAAATTTATAAGCTGAAGGTCGAAACCTGTCCTCAAACGTATTCGCCGAAGCCCATGTCAAATGAGGAAAAGGCGCTACGTACACAGATGTGCAGCTTCATCAGCCGTGCCTGCCGCGGACATCTTTTTTCAAGTACACAGGGCTCGCTGATGTGCAGATTGGACGACGACGCATTTCTGATAACCCCCGCCAAAAAGGACCGGTATCTGCTTCAGCCGGACGACCTTGTGCGCATTGACAAAGGCCGCTGTGAGGATGGAAAATCCCCCTCCCGTTCTATGTTTCTGGCAGACTGCATCTTCCGCCGTCATCCGCTCGTTCAGTGTATGATGGTCGCTTCGCCCCTTCATGTGATGTCTTATGCTGTTACCGACCGTGAACTGTCCGCCGCCAGACTCGCAGAAGCATACATGATGCTGCGGACGGTTAAACGCTTTCCGTTTGGGACGACATTTATGCAGCCGGCTCTGTTTGCAGAAGAAATATCGCCGGAAAGTCCTGTTTCTCTGGTAGAGAACGACTGTGCGCTGGCTGTCGGTCCATCCCTGCTTTCCGTTTATGATCGCATGGAAGTACTGGAAAACAGCGCCATGGCAGACGCGCTCGCCCATTCTCTGACGGAAAATCCGGCGGTATTGAACAATGCCGAGTTGTCCGAGCTCGCCGAATCATTTCCCTTGAAATGCCGGTGAACCAGATCTTTGAGCCGCAAAATGATAAAATAAAATATAAAAATTGATGGAGGTACATAATGGAGGGACAGTTTTTTGGGGATCTGAGTGTCATAGGCATGAAAGGCTGTGATGATTTCGTCGAACAGGTGGACCGGTATCTGCGGGAAAGCCGTGATGCAGACGAATCCTACATTGTGGACGCTGACTGTCCACGCTTTGGAACTGGTGAATCAAAGGGTATTGTACACACTTCCCTGCGCGGACATGACATCTACCTAATTTGTGATGCTTTTAACTACGGTGTAACATATAATATGTACGGTATGCAGGTACCCATGTCTCCGGACGATCATTTTCAGGATCTCAAGCGCATCATCGGGGCTATTGGAGGAAAAGCGCGAAGGATCTCTGTGATCATGCCGATGCTGTACGAGGGCCGACAGCACAGACGCTCCGCGCGTGAATCTCTGGACTGCGCCATTTCTCTGCAGGAACTGGCCAATATGGGTGTAAGCAACCTCATCACGTTCGACGCACATGACGCCAGAGTCCAGAACGCCATACCGCTGAGCGGCTTCGACAATGTGCGGACCTCCTACCAAATGATCAAAGCCCTGACTAGATACGAACCAGATGTAAGACTCACAGCGGATCAGACGATGATCATTTCGCCTGACGAGGGCGGCATGGGACGCTGTATGTACTATGCATCCGTTTTGGGATTGGATCTCGGCATGTTCTACAAGCGTCGAAACTATACCATAGTCGTCGATGGCCGCAATCCGATCGAGGCCCACGAATATCTTGGCAACAGTGTTGAAGGAAAAAATGTCATCATCGTCGACGACATGATATCCTCCGGTGACTCGGTTTTTGATGTCGCTTACCAGCTGAAAGAAAAGGGGGCCAAACGGATTTTTGTCTTTGCAACCTTCGGCCTCTTCTGCAATGGTCTTGATAAATTTGATGACGCTTATGAAAAGGGACTTCTTACGAGAATCTATACGACAAACCTGATTTACCGTACGCCCGAGCTTCTGCGTAAGCCTTGGTATCATGAAGTCAACATGTGCAAATATGTTGCGTATATCATAGATACGCTGAACCGTGACCATACGCTCAGCGAGCTTTTGAATCCAGTCGGCAGAATTCATGCGTTGATGGACAGGCTCGGGCTTCAAAAATAAACGACCCCATCTCCAGAGTCCCGTTTGATTGCCCATGTTTCAAGATACAGCCTACCACATGTATACACTTTGCTTGCTAGCAAAAGGTATGTGCTCACGGCTGGAGGATTAACCAGGTAGATCATATGGGGTATCTGTAAACGTTTCAAAAAGGGTACTGTAAAATGTATTATTTTACAGTACCCTTTTTCGTCTTTTTATAATATTAATATTTAAATGTTGAATGAAACCACCTTAAAGGATCTGACTGAGCACATGCATGGCCCGCTCGGCATCGTCTGTTTGCACGCCGGAATAATTAATGATGCAGACAGACGGTTCGACTGACTTCTTTATATCACAGTACTGAGAGAGACAGGATATTTTTATCCCTTTCTCGCCCGCCCGTCTGACCAGTTCACAGTCACTCAGCGACGTTTTCATTTTCATTGTAAAATGAAGCCCAGCATGCTCCTCACGAACCGTTACTTTTCCTCTCAGCGGTCCGCTGTCAATTGCGCGCAGGATTGCATCTCGCCTCTCTCTGTATACTTTCCGCATACGATTGATATGGCGTTCAAAGTATCCCTTATCAATAAATTTCGCCAATGTGAATTGTTCCAGACTCGAAACTGTACAAGAGAGATGTCCGAAATCGGAATCAAAGCGCTGCGCCAGCGTCGTCGGCAGCACCATATAACTGATACGCAGAGCCGGTGAAATGGTTTTTGAAAAGGTGTTGATATAAACGACGGTATCGCAGGCATCGATGCTTTGCATGGTTGGCAGGACTCGCCCCGTGAAGCGGAATTCGCTGTCGTAATCATCCTCGATAATATATCTTCCTCTTTTGCTTGCTGCCCAGCGCAGCAGCTCACGCCTTCTTTTGATCGGCGTTACAATTCCTGTTGGAAAATGATGAGATGGAGATATATGGACAATCTCAGCGCCTGAATCTTCCAGTGCCTGCATCGAAATTCCTTCTTTATCCAGCGGGATCGGCCGGCATAAGGCGCCGGCATTTTTATATATCTGTTTAATTTTTTTATATCCCGGATCCTCAACCGCATAAATCGATGATATTCCAAAAAGCTGAACCAGCAGCATATACAAGTATTCCGTCCCCGCGCCGATAAAAATCTGTTTCGCCTGGACAGACATGCCGCGGAAGCGATATAAATATGCCGCAATCGCTTTACGCAGTGCATAAACGCCAGCCTGAGGCATACGCCGGAGCAACGTTTCCCTGCCATCAGACAGCGCCTCGCGCATTTGTGAGGACCAAACGCTGAAGGGAAACAAGGGCGGCTGTACACTGTTGTCACAAAAGTCGGCAAAGTATTGGTCTGTATCATCAACAGAACATGCCCGGGCGGTCTGTTCGCACTTTTCCGGTGGGCGTACAGGCGTCTGTTCTATTCTAGACACAAAATAGCCTTTTCGCTCCTTGGTATATAGATAGCCCTCCGTCAAAAGCTGTGCATAAGCATTTTGAACGGTCATAACGCTGATCTGCAGATGCAGAGCGAGCGTGCGCTTTGATGGAAGCTTTGCATCCGGTTGAATTCTGCCCTTTTCTATGTCATCCCGTATGCAGTGATATAAATACAGGTATAATGGCC
>DXYE01000219.1 GCA_019415985.1 Clostridiales bacterium | reverse complement strand
TGCACACACCGTGATGTGATGAGGAAGCATCAAGACAGTAAGTTGCATTCACCTGTACGGATGAATCAAAAACCAGTTCGGGCGTCGTCGCATAATTGCTGAAAGCAGCCCATTCCGGAATGAAGACATTCGTATCCCCCCCCTGATTCGACTTACAGTCCCATTGTAATATTGTTTCATTTTTGTATACCCTTCGGTGGGTGAAATAATCAAATAAGTTATCCATCTATCTGTCAAATTGCTATTGCCCGATGTGATTTCTTCAATAGATTGCCCTTTCGCAAAATTGTCATAAAATATTCCGACGTACAGTTTGATGACAGTATCATCCGGCGCATCCGCCATATCCGTTCTTTCGTTTTCCGGCAGCCGCAACGAATCATATTGTTCCGCATGAACCGTAAGCGAGAATGATAATACAACCATCAGGATGGAGAAAAATACGCATATGAATTTTGTTTTCATTGTTCTGCCCCCTATCTGTCAAAATAATACGGTACTGTGGTATCTGCATATGATGTATCAAATACGATAGCTGCTTCCCATACGCCTTTATCACCTATTTCACCGTCTTGAGGATCCGTACCGCAGCAAAGCTTTTCATAGGATATCCAGTAGGTATCTCCAACATGAATCGGATCCGGATCTTGAACCAAAAACCGAATATCCGAATCTATTGTTGCATATCCGACGATGAATATTGCGTGTCCCCCGTAACGGCTGTAGCGATTGTTCATATTTTCATACCACCCTCTCGTTACATATAGGACGTGCCCGTCTTCTAAAAACTGTATCATTGTTTCCTCAGAGTAGATTGTATCATCTCCATGCTCCGTCGTATCAAACGTTCCAATATTAGAAACGTAAAAATCGATTGCTGCCTGTGCTTCCTGTACCGTTCCGCCGTCATTTACTTCGCTGCCTTTTATGTGTGCAACAGCTTGATTTTGCGTATATGTCAGTTGGGGAAAGTAGTGTTTGGAAAACATTCGTGACGATGCAGCCCAACACCATTGAGACATTTTCTGCCCTTCCCCCTCAACAGTTGAGGCAAAACCGATTTCTGCCAATTCCCACTCATCCCAGTAACTGTTATTCTGAATATAATCGCCCTGGATGAGCCTGACACCGTTGGAAGCATCCGATGAATCTGTGGCGAGTACATAGCCGCTGCCCGTTTGGGACGTCAGCTTGTATGCGCCGCTCGGCGTTGTCTCGACTTTCCACTTCATTCCGTTCGTCACCGAACCGCTCCGCAATACGATGTCTGCATCAAGACCGGAGGAATCGTTGATTACACCGAGATAGTAGGGAGTGGTTGCATTGGCTGATGGCTTGAATCATCACCATCGCTGAAAAGACCAACGCGATTTGACTACGGGCCGGGCTTGCCCCCGGCCCGTGAAAATATAATTTGATCTTCAATTAAAATATATGGTCTCAAATTGAAAGCAGTTTTTTAAATATTCGAAATCATTCATTTCCTGATTTTTTCCCACACGGATGCACACACAAAAGTCATCAATGATGGATATGATCGCTCCTCGTTTTTCATTATATAAATACTGCTCAATTTCATTATCTTTTCCGTATTCTTCCGCTTGCATATCATAAAAGGATTCCGCCGTGCAGGTTTCCGGCCTGGATATTTCAACAGTGATTCCGATAGCATCGCTATTTGTACTTGTATAGAAATAATGAATCGCTTTTTCATCGACTCTTATTCCCGCCGGCTTACACCCATTAAAATCTGACAGCGGCAGAAGCATACTGTCCATATCAGCAAGATTGATTTCCTCGTAAGTCAACTCTTGCGCTGAATCGGTTTTATGTTTCTTTTCATTCAGCACTGCCGCTCGCAATTCATCCAAAGAAGCAAATTCAAACGTTGCTGTCGGAAAGCAGACAATTATCTTTTCCTGTCCGCATCCATACGACACCAGGCACATCATTGTTATCAGCAACACAAGAAACTGCATTCGTTTCAAGAATAACCCTCCTATCAGCTTTATTTACACCCAAAGCCATCATTTCCGGTCATAGAGCGCATTACACAATTTGAAAGCGAACAATGGATTATATTCAGTGCTTGTTCAAACTGGGTTTCATAATATCGCTGAAAATTCGTCAGGAAATCGGAGTTTCGGCGATATCCGACACAAAGAATTCGATATAATCCCCTTCATCGGACTCTCCATCAACCCATAATATTTGGAATATCGTCCCGTAATCCGTGTAATAACACGAATCCGATTGAGCGCCGGAATAAAAGAAATCACCGGAGCCGATCAATCGAAAAACCTCCGCTGCAGACATGCCTTTTTCTATCCGATCCGTTTGCTGCCTCGTCGGCGGATCTGCTGTAACAGTGTCGTATACCGCAATCACGATACCCTTTTCACGATCGGTCAGCGCTAATGTTTCCGTTTTGTTGTTTTGATCGAATACACATATATAAGACAGAGGGAAGGAATGTTGAAAAGTATATTGTTCATTTTTTTCAACCATATCAATCACTTCGTCTTCCGTCATACCGATTTCCAGAAGTGAAGAAGACTCGACGATGCGGCTGTCATGATCCGTTTTACCGCAAGAAAATAGACTGATAAACAGGAACGCCGTGACGAAAAGCTCTCTGACTACTGCTTTATTCATAATACGTCAATCCTTTCAGAAATTTATCAGGCCGCTTCCTTCCATACCGATTTTTTCCTAACGAATAGAAACGGAAATCAACTCATTGCGTATATAATATTCAATCATCATTTTGTTATGATATTGTTTTTTCCAAAAAGTCTTCAACATAATAATCTTCATAGTCCCGATAATTTCCGTTATATGCCCATTTTATTTGCACCTCTGTTCCGTAATCTGTATAATAAATCGTGTCGTTTTGAGAAGATGTATAGTTTCCATGACCGATTCCCAAGAGGCGATACACCTCCGGCACGGTCATCCCTTTTTCATAATATCAAACGTTATGGGGGTTGTCAATATATTTTAGAAATGTTTCGTGAAAGCAGTAACAATAAGTTTCGCAAAAAGGAAAAAGGGAAAAAATAGACATGGTTTGCAGAACTCCGGCAGAATGAAGTTGCGACACACCATTCCGAAAGGAGAGAGCAAACCGATGTCCAGCGTGTTAAAACACACCGAAGATTATACAATTAAACGAGGAAGTAATCAAGAGCAGCGAACTTAAGGAACTTGTGCGAGGCCGCGTGGAGGAAACACTTAACGAACTGCCGGATGCCGAAGCAGAAAAGCTGACACAAGCGGCCCGGTACGAGCGCAATGAGCAGCGGCAAGGTTACCACAGCGGCTACTACAGCCGGAACCTTATTACCACCTCCGGAGA
>DXYE01000218.1 GCA_019415985.1 Clostridiales bacterium | reverse complement strand
TTGTAATACATTGCCCATGCTTTTCCCTCAGCGTTTTCGTTGCAGATATCTATTGCAAGATCGTAAAACTCATTAAAATACTTTTTACGATCCGTATCAAAGTATGAAGACATCAGCATTTCCTTAACGTCGATATTATTGGGCATACTTCGGTACGCCTGTTGCCATAGCGCGAGCGCGCCTGCGGTGTTACCGGATCTGAACAAGTCCGCCGCCTTTTCAGAATACTCGTCGAACAGTCGTTTTTCATCAATTTTCTCAACGCAAAGTAGCTCGTCAACCGTAACTCCGAAAAAGCGCGCCAGGTCTGGAAGCAGTGTGATGTCAGGGTATGCGTTTCCTGTCTCCCATTTACTTACCGCCTGAGATGAAACATCCAGATACTGTGCCAGTTTTTCCTGTGATACTTTTTTCTCTGCTCGAAGCTTTTTCAGCTTTTCCGCAAAATAGATATTCATAATAAAACCTCTCTTGTTGTTTTCGTGGCCACAATTATATTATAAAATGCGCGAAAAGGAAAAACAATAACCGTATAGTTGTTTTTTAGTTGGGCGCCTCAAATGATAGTTGGGTGTTTGTGTGAAAAGGTATCAAGCTGGTGCACTTTTAGGCCTCCTAGACACGAAAGGAACCTCTTTTGTCTACCAAGGTAAGAGTGGTTTTTTACAACGATATCCGTTCCTGTCGGAATGGGTTATTTACCCTGCGGGTATGGTATACTTGCTTTGCAAGTATACCATACGGCATAACCGTATATCATATCGTGTCAGCGATATTTCATTGCATATATTTTCTTGTCGGTTCAACTCCACATCAGAATTTTGCGTCGGCATCTTTTTTGCTGCCTCTTGACAGCGTGATGCCGGCTCCATTTCTGTAAGCAGTCGGAAAATATATGCTCTTAAGCACAGGGTGAAAGCATATTTGGCTCCGGGCGGCAGAAAACAATCGGGGAGCCCTTGCGCGCGGAGCAAGCGTTTTACTCCGATCTTACCGCTCGCATTTCGAACGGAATTTTATTTATATTCTGCTTTTCAAAGTGACGCCGGAGCCGATTTGTTTCGGGTTCGGCGTATGTTTTATCCTTGCGGCCTGGTCTGAGCGGACGTTATTTGTGATTTTTTGGATTCTTAGCATTTTGCTTTCGCAGTTTATAGCTTTATGCTTTGAAGGCAAGGTTTTTTCGTCAAATCGGTCTCTGCTTAATCCAAAAGGCAATTTTATTATTTTGCGTCACCTGAGCAATATGACATTCCTTGCCGCCATCCTTTACAAGCTTTTCGGCCCTCTTTCGGATCAAATACAGCCGCCGCTTCGGGAATCAGAGCTGATGGATATTTGCAGTCCGTATCCGGACACCCTCTCGGCCTATGGTGTGAGAACATATCCGGAAATTGCCGAAGGCATATCCATACTGAAAGCATTGTTTCCGTTTGCTTTGACGTGCGATTGCTGCGGCAGGGATATACGGGGAGAACGCAACGGAAAAAACAACGTATCTGCACGACGTGGCGACCGCCATTCTGTTTGCCGGAAGCGGGCTGCCGGCGGCGGCAAGGAACGGGCGTATTTTGATGACGGCCGTATTTTACAGCCTGTCCGCAGGGGAAAGAAGCGCACGATGGTGAGGCCGTAACGGTTTGAGGGGGGAGAGGGCAAAGAGACTGTCGGAGGTTGCATTTCGGGCGCAAAAAGGCTTTATCCTTTTCCCGAATGTGTTTTTTCAAAGCAGGTCCTGCGCTGACGGCTCCATAGCGCTTTCTGTCATTAACGCCATTGGCTATGGATGAATTCAACGGCCGCGCGGAGCGTTTTATAAGAGTATTTTGCCAAATGTCCTGCCGGAAGACCCGGAACGGCGGATGAGGCGGCGGACGGCGTGCAGCTTTTGATGAGCGAACGCGCACAGTTTATCACCGGAGCGGATTTTTTGATTGACGGCGGTGCGGCGGCGCCCCATTTCTATGGCCCGCTTCGCCCCGAACAAAAGGATGAAAGGATGGATTGGAATGAGAAAAAATTTTGGAGCAAAACCGTGGGTTTATCCACTGCCCGTGCTGCTTGTCGGGACCTATGACGAGAATGGAAGCGCGGATTTGATGAATGCGGCCTGGGGCGGCTTGTATGACGAAAACCAAGTGATTCTGTGCCTGTCCGCAGGACATAAAACAACGAAAAATATTTTGAAAAAGAAGGCGTTCACCGTCAGCTTTGCGGATGTCGCACATGTAACGGAGGCGGACTATGTGGGAATCGTGTCCGGCAACAAAGAGCCGGACAAGGTAACGAAGGCCGGGTTCCATGCAATGCAGAGCGAGTTTGTAGACGCGCCTCTCATCAAGGAACTGCCTATGACGCTCGAATGCAGGCTTGTCAAACAGAATGAAGACGGTAATATCATCGGTGAGATCGTCAATATCAGTGCCGATGAAAGTATACTGAACGGAGACGGTATGATCGACCCCGAGAAGCTCAGCCCGCTCTCCTTTGACCCCATCCGCAACGTTTATGTGAAAATGGGAGAAACGGCGGGCAAGGCATTTTCGGACGGCGCCGCTCTGAAGTAATGATGCACCGAATCCCGTAAACCGCACCGACCGATCGCGCGCCGCGTAGGCGCAGGACATTGTGCATATCGTCCGTTTGAAACAGAAATCGCATATGGGAAAAGGGGAATGATGATGAAAGTATTATTTATAAACGGGAGCCCGCACGAGAAGGGGAACACGTATATCGCACTGCAGGAAATGGATAAGATTTTTGCTGCGGAAAAGATAGACACCGAAATCGTGCATATCGGCAATAAGGACATTCGGGGCTGCATCGCCTGTCGGCTTTGCGCAAAAAACGGGAAGTGCGTATTCGATGACGCGGTCAATGCGGTTGCACCGAAGTTTGAAGCCTGCGACGGTCTTGTCGTGGGGAGCCCCGTCTATTATGCGTCCGCAAACGCAACGCTGGTCGCCTTCCTGACCCGGTTGTTTTACAGTACGCATTTTGATAAAACGATGAAGGTTGGGGCGGCCGTCGTCGCGGCGCGCAGGGGCGGACTGTCCTCCACCTTTGATGAATTAAATAAGTTTTTTACCATTTCCGGTATGCCCGTTGCTTCCGGACAGTATTGGAACAGCATCCACGGCAGGGAAGCCGGAGAGGCCGAACGGGATACGGAGGGCTTGCAGGGGATGCGGACGCTGGCAAGGAATATGGCGTTCCTGATGAAAAGCATTGCGCTCGGAAAAGACCGGTACGGCATCCCGGAAAAAGAACCGTTTGCACCGATGAATTTTATTCGCTGAGTATTTTGCTGACGGATGCCTTCCGTGCAGCGGGAGGGTATGCAGACACGCTGCGCGAAATGCGGAAGGAAGGGCGGTGAACAGATGCGGAGAGAGGACCTGTGGCGGAGTCGGAC
>DXYE01000217.1 GCA_019415985.1 Clostridiales bacterium | reverse complement strand
GTGGTTTATTTTTGCTAAAGCTACAATAAAAAACAAGCCGTATTTCTACGACTTGTTTTGTCTATGGGCTACGAAAAAGATATTTTCGGCAGTTTTGCGTATGACTTCGAACTCTCGCAAAAACTTATATTCGGTTAATCATATATGCGACTTTTATTTTATTATTCGGGAATAAGAACATCCCCGCCGGAGATTACCACGTCAGATGCGGAAATGGCACTGTCAATGGTATTCGATTCGTCAATTTCGCCTTCGTATGTTATCTGAACATTTTCTCCCACTCGGATAGCTCCGCTTTCTGCATAACGGGAGATGCGCAGATCATTCAGAAGGATTTTGTACGTGATTCCGTCATCGGGATTGGCGCAGAGAATGGAATCGTCTAACAGAATATACTCATCGGTTATCTCCGTAATCTTACCGACAATGGTATTCTGATACGGCTCATACTCTGCTTCGGTGGAATTCTCTTTTGCATATTTGATAATCTTACTGGCTGCATCTTCTCCGATATTGAAGAGGTATTGGTAATTAAAAGCGTTTGTCCACAGATAGCCATCTACAGTAACATACATGGCAACTTTATATACGCCGAGAGTTTCAGATGTGATCGTAAAACTGTAATACTCTCTATCATGTGCAACCCATTTCTCATCCTCAACAAATGGTGCATTTTCGCATCCGGCAAGAACTTCCCATACATAGTCATCATTGCTCAGTGTATAGTGTTTTTTGTTCGGACTGTCGCCGTTTACAGAGAACCGCTTCAATTCAATTGCTTTTGGGAGGTCTACCAGCTTGAAGAGCTCACCGAGCGTGTGCGGAGGTTCATAATTATCCCTCTTGAAGGTATAACAACTACCTTCCATCCTCACGGCGACAAGCTGGCTCTTATCGGCATATTTTAACTGATACACTTCAAATTTTTCAGTGTATCTATCTCCTTCAATTTCGTCAATGCCCAATACGGTATATGTTCCAATCAAATCGCCAAGGAGTTCTTCAGACACAAGGCGACCGTGACTTCGGTATACAATACCGTCAATTGTTACTTCAGTGTATTTCTCAAAAACGGTTTGATATTCCCATGGCCATACAATTCCTGATTCGTCTGCCATAATGTTAATGTCTTTATACCTATCGTTTGTGCCTCCTGGTGTAGGTTCGCCGCCTAAAAGCGATGGAAGAACAAGCGCGCCTACAACAATGATCACGGCAAAGCAGGCTGCTATTGAACCCAATTTGAGCAAATGATTTTGTTTTTTCTTACATTCTGCTGCCGCCTCGACAAGATCCTCATCGAGGTTACCGATGGCATTAGAAAATCTCGGTATTTTCATATTTCAACGCCCTCCTTAATGAGATAGTCCCTTAGTTTGTTTCGGGTGTAGAACAACATATTTTTGACCTTACTTTTGGTAAACCCAAAGCGCTCTGCAATTTCTCCGATAGAATCGAAGTAGAAATATTTCCGGATAAAGACATTTCGCACGTCCTCCTTTTGTGTGCGCAGGAAGTGGCTGACCAGTTTGCCTACGTCCTCGTCACTCACGTCGGGGGCATACCGATCATCCGGCAGTACCGATTCCAGTTCATCCAGGGACAACATTACATCCGCTGACCGTTTTTCACGCTTCATAAACTCCAACCGCTTCAGAGACAGGTTTCTCGCAATCTTACAGACAAAGGACATAAAATTACTCGGTCTTGTAGGCGGAATTGCATTCCACACTCCCACGTATGTATCGTTGACACATTCTTCCGAATCCTCGTGATTGTTCAGAATGTTATAGGCAATACTGTGGCAGAGCTTGCCGTACTTTGCATCCGTTTCCTTGATTGCCTGCTCATCCCGTTCAAAGTAGAGTTCTATGATTCTCAGATCATCCATGTTGTTCACCTCCCTTGTCAGACCTAAAAGCGCTTTCACCCATTAAGTACGTTTTTTCCGGCGTTGGTCTTATAATTAATAAAAAGTCGTGAATCTTTTTATCAAATAAAAATGATTGTTTTTCTAACTATATCATATTTCCACATTTCTTTCAATTCCTACAGAAAATGTCGTAAAATTATTTCAATGCATTCAATATAGGAGTTGAAAATATGAGAACATACACCCAAGAAGAAAAGCAAGCGGTCATTGACCGTGTTATATCCGGTGAGCTGTCGATGCATATCCTCGCCGACACCGGCATACCCAAGAGTACATTTTACGGTTGGTTACGAGCTTACCGTGAGGAACAGGAAGCCGATAACCGAAGGACAGTCAGTATCCGCAATTTTCATTTGCTTGAAAACAAAGTCGCACGTTTGGAGAGCATTGTTGAAATTCTTAAATCTGCGCCCTGCACACCCAAGGCACCTTTGAGGCAAAGGCTATACGCTGCCGAACAGCTTTACGGCAAATACAATGTGCACGTGATCTGCGATGCGTTTGACATTCCCCGCGGAACATTTTACAACCACGTTCTCCGCAATAAGAAAGACAACACGTGGTATGCGAAACGCCGTGAAGAACTACGGCTTCGCATACAGGAGGTCTACGACGAAAGCAATCAGATTTTTGGTGCTGCCAAAATTGCGGCAGTTATGAAAAGTGAAGGATTCAAAGTCAGTAACGAAATGGTACGCACGCTTATGCGTGATATGGGGTTAGTCAGCATTCGTCAGTCGGCGAAGAAATTATACGAGGATGAAGGCCGCAAATACAAAAACCTCCTTAACAAAGAGTTTGACACGTGCAAACCGAACGAAGTGTGGGTTAGTGATGTTACCTATTTTAAGTACGGCGAAAACGCTTATTATATTTGCGTGATTATCGACCTGTTCTCCCGTATGGTCGTGGGATATAAGATCAGCAAGACCAACAGCACACAGCTTGTAAAATCAACCTTTCAAATTGCATATAAAGCACGTCAGCCGGATTCAAGTTTGGTTTTCCATACCGACCGTGGCAGCAACTACCGATCCAAAACAATGAATGATTATATGCGGTCTCTGAACATCACACACTCCTTTTCACGTGCGCATGTGCCGTATGACAATTCCGTAATGGAATCGTTCTTTGCTTCTATGAAACGGGAGGAGTTATATCGCACCAAGTATCGCTCGGAATCAGACTTTCGAAGTGCGGTGGACAAGTACATGATTTTCTATAATACCAAACGCCCGCACAAGAAATTGCAATACAAGACTCCCGAACAGAAAGAAGAAGAATATGCCTTGAAACTGAAGGATTTCTGAGACACGTGCAGACAGACTAAAGGGTTCAAAAAGGTTTGTTTTTAATTTTCCGGATTGCCAAATCCGAGTTATTCGTTTTTTAGTCCGACTGACAAAAAGAAAATGCGACCTCGAAAAGCCGCATAAATACTGGATTTTATAATAAAAACACCATTGACTCCGAACTTAAGGGTTCAGATTTCAATGGTGTCTTTA
>DXYE01000216.1 GCA_019415985.1 Clostridiales bacterium | reverse complement strand
TGGCTTTTGCGCAAAGAATATCGTCTTTGTTGCTTAATCGGCTGGTATATTTCTGCGCCAGCTCTTTACCGTATTTGTTAAAAACAAATGTGGCATATCCGCCGCTTCAGCCCCCAGAATCCCATTCAATAGGGACCATTTGTATAAAGCAAATGGTCCCTATGTGAAGTGAAATAATGGTGATATCTTCCTTCTCAAAGGTCTAAACTATAAAAGTGGTGAAAAAGCACTCTGTTGTTGTGCGCTTATGAACGGAGAAAGCTATATCTTTACAGTAACAATATCGAAATACAAATATCGTTTCTCCTCTTCGAGGACCAGCTGCATTGCCTCCACATACGCGCGGTCCTGGAGCAGCTTTTCGTGAAACGCCCGCTCGCGCCAGAAGCGGATACCGAGCGCGGGGAATTCATACTCGGTGCTGAGCTGCTCGTCCGGCTCGTCATGGATGCAGGGACCGATCTGCTTCATAAACCGGATAACGTCCTCTGCCGGCGTGTTGAACACATCCAAACCATAGAGGGAAACCTTCACATCGTCGCGCAGTCCCCAATTCACCGAAATTTCGATTGCCTTCCCGTTTTGATAACGAACCATGGAGAAGTAGATATCTTCCATGTATCGAAGTGTCTGAAAACTTGGGTCACGTTCCCGATCCTCCGAGATCTGAATGCCGCGTTTGGAAACGATCTTCAAATCTGTCAAATCGCGCTGGACTGCGGCAAGAATTTCCTCGGGGGACATGCCGAGCTTCAAAGAGCCAATTCCCTCATGCGGCGTGACGATGTAGCTATTCATTTTGATGCTCCTTTAGTTAATTCCGAATAATGATTCGTACTGAAACAGACAAATAATCACTTCATCGTAGTACTTTTGCTGGAGATTTCCTGCAATGCCTTCACAATCATTTTCGGATTGCAGATCATCGACCTCCTTTTGCAGCGCGGCCTGGTATTGACCTCTACTGAGCAATTCGCTCGACTCTTTGACATATGTAGCACTGCCATAACTCCCCGTATTCCAGTGATCTTCCGCCATCATTCTGATGCAGTAAGCCGTATTTGAATTGAAGCCATTATCATTTAATGCACTAGCTGGGACAAAATGATGTCGATGTCCACCGTTTGCAGAGAAACTTTCGTATGGTTTTGCTTCAAAATTGTATCGAGTGTAGTTATCCTCATCCTTATTATCTTTATTGTGCGTGATGCCATTATCAACAATCTTAATATTGTATTCGAACTTTTCTTTGACACCCCATTTTGCAACGTGCCAAGTATATACCGTCCCGTTGGTTACTGCAGTTTTGCTGAAAGATTCGGAGTCTTTTCTTACCCATCGGGTAGTACCAAGGTAATATCGAGTAATTGTACCCGTAATCGAATCCAATGGATTATCAGAATCAACCATCGCTACTTTAACAGAAAATGCACTCGGAGAAACCACACCGAAAATATACCATATATCAACGACATCGCCAAGCAGATTTCGCTGAACGTTAATTGTACCGTTATCAATAAAGCCGTTCCCGCTTTCTAAAGGTAGCTGTAAGTTGTACTTTTCAGTAAGTGTATTAACTTCCATAGAGGAAATACTGTCAAATCCGAACGCTTCTCGTGCATATGTTGCAGTCGTTTCGTACTGACAATTACGAATTTCTTCTTGAGCCTGATAGAGCTCATCAATCTCGCCTGTTGAGATTAAAAAGTTTACAATTTCAGCATTGGACATTGCCTCGGGAACAGACATCTCTTCTAGCAAATGGTCTGATACTTCTGTGGCATAAGCAGATATGGTCATAGAAAGCAAGATTGCTACGACCAGAATAGTTGACAGAATCTTTTTCATAAAACTCTCCTTTTCAAATATACATTTTGGTAAGTGAACGGGCAGCGTCCTGTTTTCATCCCCTGTTACTATATATTTTCCGCTTGGTTTATGGCAGCCAACCATAGGCGTAGGACATCTCGTTTCCTAAACTTTGAAATAGCCGCTTCCTATTTCTGTGGATTGACCGATGTAATATGCTGTTGATATTCCTCCCCCCCGTGTTTCATTTTCAATAAGTATGCACTGCGACGGTTTCTTCGAGAATATAGGAAGCTTAACTGATTACTTGATGCCATCGTTAGTGCAAATATTGACGTGCTATTTTTTAATTGGGTCAGGAATTTATCCTTTTACTATACTTATGTCTCAATATCGCGAAATGGGGACACACAATTTGAAAAATTTTTTTACAGGCGGTCTGATGACGTTTCCGGCATAAAAAACGGACAATTGCTGTTGCTTAGCAATTGTCCGTTTCTTGATTTAAGCCTAATGTCCCAAAGGGGGATTTATAAGGTGATAGTTTTGGTTGTATGTGTTCTTGAATCGCTGCCGCTTCCATCAGAGGCATAGAACGTAACGACCGCATAATAGGATCTGCCAGAAACGCCCGTATATGAGACGGATGCTGTTTTGCGGCCAGTGTTGCTTCCCATAAGATACTCATACCCTTTTGTCGTATAGGAATATGTAGCAACGTTTGTTCCACTGGAGCTATAGATTTTAACCGTTTTAATGCCGATTGTTTTCATTTCGTCGGTTCCAACGATTGTACAGTCCACGGTTACTTCGTTGTCAGAAGAATAAATCACTGCATTGTATGCGGAAATATACTCACTGGCGCGAAGTGTTGCGGCCAAAGCGAACGATGTAAATAAAGAGAAGATCAAAATGAAGGAAATTGCTGAAGTTAATACTCGTTTGCGCATATTACTCTCCTATCGATTGTATGATTTTAATGATTTCATCATAAGTTTCAACGCCCGCGATGCTGCACTCGATATTGTCCGCAGTCCATGCTGCAAAATAAACTCCCTCGTTGGTCATGATATAGTATACGGTGCCATTGTATTCGTACTGCTCAGGATCAACCGTGTCCTTTTCATATAGTAAATGATCCTGATTCTCTGAAAACACTGTATACAATAACGTGATCGAAGAATCGCCATTCTTCAAGAGACAGTATAGAGACTCAGGTTGAGTTACGGCGCTGTATTGGAAATCACGTTCCACAAACCCATCAGGAAGATACCTTGGCAAAATCGTCGTAGGTATGCCGTGCATTTCCATCTCATTGGCAATAGAGGTCAGCGACGCGGGAATCTCTTTTTTGGAAGAAGTCACAACAGTTTGTGTGTATTCTTCTGACCTGAAACCAAATGTCTCTTTTGTCCAGCTGGCGATTGCCCCCCACAAGTCGAACCCCAATGCATAAGCTGTCAAAGAGGTCGCCAGAAGAACTGCAATAACTGCCGCAAGGATACCGGCTGTGCGAAGCACACGTCTGTATGGACGCGCATTTGAACGCAGTGCAGGCTGGAGGATTTGCGGTTTGTCGGAGGTAGCATTTTGCTGCGGCTCATCGTCAAGATCAAAGAGCGGTCTTTCTTCGCTTGAGGCAAAACGATAGTTTTGGTTGAAAGAGTCCCAAGCGCGATCGACAT
>DXYE01000215.1 GCA_019415985.1 Clostridiales bacterium | reverse complement strand
TATATATACTGATAAATGATATCACTGTATGTCATGACCAAGAAAGAGAGGCTTACCGATTATATATAGAGCAATGATCATAAAGACCAAAACAAGATAGGACCTAAGTGAGAGCTGCAGAAGCTAAAAAGATGTCATACCTTTGATATGATCTGTATGCTCATTCATTGATGAGCATACAGATCATATTTAAAGGCACAGATCATATTTGACCGTGCCTTTTAGTTACATATTTTTATAATAAATAAAAAAACCAAAAAGCCTTGGCTTAACAGTGATAAGGAACTAAATCACTTATCAACTGTTAGCTGACGGTTTTCGGGTGCATACGAAACTCCCGTCTGATTCCTAACAGGAATTAGGCGGGAGTTTTTCTTGTTAACAGAGTTTATATTGGAGGATAACATTATGAAAACATTACTTTCCTGTGAATTTAACATGGATACCGGTTGCGTTGAACTAAGATATTCCGACGGCAGCATGGTTTCCATCAACTGCACCGCTGTTGAGGATGAGGTGGCGAATAGTCGTTTCCAGCGGTCTGAACTGGACTGGCTCATGTACAACGATCCGCTGTCCTATGCAGAATTGATTTTGAATGGCGATCCGGAAGAATACCTGCGAACCGTAACGGAGGCTCCACAGTTAGATTTCGATTCATAAGCAAAGCCGCCAGAGGCACATCCATGCGATGCTGCTTCTGGCGGCTTTTTTACATTTTGTCAATTAAAGCAAACACTACGGCTTGTTGCTCTTCACTCAATCTTGACCATCGTTCCAGGAGCTTCCTTTGTGAATCAGTCAGAGAAACCGGTGAATCTTCTTCTGCGAATAGCTGAGAAAGCGTGATGCCAAAAGCCATGCAGATTTTTTCCAACGACGGAATAGTGGGAACCATATTCTTGCGATACCACGAGGAGATCGTAGATTGAGGCAAACCAGAGCGTTCTGCAAGCTGATACTCCGTCCAGCCCCGCTCCTCTCGATATGTGGTTATGGCAGAGAGAATATCTTTCACCTGCATCACCCCTTTGCTTGTGTTCTTCGTAAATTATACTTTTGTTTGTCGTTGCTCTTTAATAATTTTAATCGTATAATTTTAACGATATACACAAGCAAAAGGAGAATGATTTCAGTGAGCCAGAAGAGATGTTTCTTTATTGGGCACAGAGAAACACCGGAAGAAATTTACCCAGTGCTATGCGCCGCTGTTGAGGAGCATATAGTCCGCTACGGTGTTACTGAATTTATTGTTGGTCATTATGGATGTTTTGACGGTTTTGCGGCAAAAGCCGTTAAAACCGCAAAACAAGCTCATCCAGAAGTCGGACTGACATTATTGCTGCCGTACCATCCAGCAGAGCGCCCGATTCCTGTGCCGGATGGATTTGACAGTACCTACTATCCTCCAGGGATGGAAAATGTCCCTCGTAAGGTTGCTATTGTCAGGGCAAATCGGTATATGGTCGATCATACTGATTTCCTCATTGCCTATGCGTGGCACCCTGCCAGCAATGCAAGAGATCTTCTCGAATATGCAAGAAAAAGAGAGGGCAAGGGATTAATCCATGTGACAGCCTTGCCCCATAACGATTTATAAGAAAAAGTCATTACTTTAATATAGTTTTTTATCTTGCGAAAAGTAATGATTTTGTGTTAAAATTAAATCGACATATTTTGCCGAAAAGAGGTGGTTTTGTGGCGAAAAAGAGGTCCGCTTCTACCGTGACGCCGGATTACGAAGCAATTACATCATTTCAAAAAGGCCAGGCTTCACGCATTTTCAAGGAAGTGAACGAGCAGGACAAGGTTTTAATTGTCAGCAAGCAAAACAAGCCGCAGAACGTCGTTATCTCATACGAACGGTATAAGAGACTCAGGGAAGAGGGAGCAGATATATGAACATCAATGAACAGGCCAATTTTATATGGAGCATAGCCGATTTGCTGCGTGGCGATTTCAAACAGAGCGAATACGGCAAGGTGATTCTGCCCTTTACTGTGCTGCGTCGCTTTGACTGTGTGCTGGCACCTTCCAAGGCAAAAATTTTGGAGGCCAATAAGACTTTGACGGTCAGCAACAAGCGTCCTATCTTTAAGCGCATGACTGGTCATGATTACTATAATGTCAGCCAGTTCGATTTCGAAAAGCTGATGGATGACAGCAACGCTATCGAAGCTAATCTGCGGGATTACATCAATGGCTTTTCCGAAGATGTCCGTGAAATCATGGACAACTTTGAAATTTTCGGGGTAATCGATCGTCTATCAAGGGCGAATCTGCTTTATCTGGTCGTACAGCGTTTTGCGGAGATTGATATGAGCGACACCCAGATTGACAATCTGGAAATGGGATATATGTTCGAGGAATTGATCCGGCGATTTTCTGAGCAGTCCAACGAAACCGCTGGTGAGCACTTCACGCCCCGTGAGGTAATCGAACTAATGGTAGAAGTGCTGCTCGATCCCGATATGGACGAAATTGCAAATACTGATGGAAAGGTCATTACCATTCTGGACCCGGCCTGCGGCACGGGTGGAATGCTGTCCGTTGCCCAGAACAAAATGGAGTCTCTGAACAGTACGACCCAGGTAATCCCCTTTGGGCAGGAATTAAACCCCGAAACATACGCAACGTGCCGTTCCGATATGATTTTGAAAGGTAATACCAACAGCCGTATCGTTTTGGGAAACAGCTTCAACGAGGACGGATTCAAGTCCCAGACCTTTGACTATATGCTGAGCAACCCTCCTTTTGGCGTGGAGTGGAAAAAGGTAGAGAAGTTCATTAAGGACGAAGCGGCTTCTCAGGGGTATCGTGGCAGATTTGGCGCTGGTCTGCCCCGTATCTCGGACGGCTCTTTCCTGTTTCTCCAGCATCTGATTTCCAAAATGAACCCGCCAGAAAAAGGCGGAAGCCGCATTGGTATTGTCTTTAACGGTTCGCCCATGTTCTCCGGCGATGCCGGAAGCGGAGAAAGTGAAATCCGCCGCTGGATTATTGAAAATGATCTGCTGGAGGCTATTATTGGCCTTCCGGATCAGCTGTTCTACAACACCGGCATTACCACTTATATCTGGATTTTGACCAACCGCAAAGAGAACCGAAGGAAAGGAAAAGTGCGTCTGATCAACGGAGCCGGTTTCTATGAAAAGATGCGCAAGGGTCTCGGCAACAAGCGCAACATGATCAGCCCGGAAAATCGTGCGGAACTGGTGCGCCTGTACAGCACCTACGAACCGGATGAGAACTATATGGATCTGGATAATGAAGATTTCGGATACCGGAAAATTGTTATAGAACGTCCCTTGCTCAACGAAGATGGCACACCGGTAATCGACCGCAAAGGCAATAGAAAAGCAGATGCCTCCCTTCGTGATTACGAAATGGTGCCGTTGAAGGAAGACATCCACGAATATTTCCGTCGTGAGGTTCTGCCGTTTGTGCCGGATGCCTGGATTGACGAGAGCAAGACCAAAATCGGCTATGAGATTCCGTTTACCCGCTATTTCTACAAGTTCACTCCGCTGCGTGACAGTTCTGT
>DXYE01000214.1:1278-3548 GCA_019415985.1 Clostridiales bacterium | reverse complement strand
GAAGTAATTTATAATTTAATATAAATTTAGAATAAACAGAATGTAACCTATATATCTAAACCAAAAAAACGCATATAAACAAGAAAAGCCACATTGCAGCGGCTCGTAAATGTCATGCCTGGTTTGCATATGTTTCGTTATTTTCAAGATCGGAGGGTCTAACTCATGATAACATTTGATAAATTGTGGGCGCTGGCTGCCGAAAGAGGCATGTCCACACATCAACTAAGGGCAAAATGCGGCATCGATGATAAAACCATTCGTCGTTTGCAGAAAAATGATAACGTAGGAACGAAAACACTGGACAAATTATGTGTCGCTCTGTCTTGCAGACTCGAAGATATTGCGGAATATAAAGATGTCGATCACTGGAATTGATTTTTTTGCAGGGAAGGCAGCTGCATTCCGGCCGCGGAATCAAGGCAGCGGAGGTGTCCAAATAGGGCTCCTCCGCTTTTTATTTTGTCCGTTTACCTCTCGATTACCGTCTCCCGGCTCCCGCGATCTGCCTTTTCCGCATTTTCGACCAGTTGATAAAGCCGTAAATATCGTTAACGAGAAACATGGCGAAACATATGACCACCGAAAGATAGGTAATGTCCGATATAGCCGCTAAAATCCATAAGACAATCAAAACGATATCGTTTGCCGCGTATGCAACGGCAAAATATGCACTCCGCCGGAAGGTCAGATAAACCGCCAGAAAAGAAGTTGCAACGGACAGGGTGCTCGGTATCAAATTGGCCGTATGAAAAGCTTTGAGAATAAAGTAGAAGACGGTTGTCACAATGGCCGTCAGTACAAACATCCATACGATTTCACCCGCGTAAATTTGGTTGACCTTCACCTCCGCCTTGTTGCCGTTATAGGGATTGCGCAGCCATGAAATGAGTGCAAAAACGGCCATCGGCGCTGTCATGCCCAGATAAGTCATCATTTCACCGTAATAAGCGAAAGAAAACGATATGACGCCGTACAAAATACTGAAGATGATCATTAAAAGCTGCCCGAGAGGATTTCCCTTAGCGTTAAATATCAATGACGTTGCGCCCGTCAACGAAGCGATAAGCGTCAGAACATTTGCTCTGTCAAAAATGCAGAAAGAAACAACGATCAGTAATACCGACGCCAGCCAAAGAATCCGCTCTCCTTTTGAAAAATAATTCAGCTTTGCCTTTGCTTTATCAATGCCGTTCATACAAACCTCCAAAAAACAAAGCATCCGCTTACACATCTGCAGAGACCTAACGATGTGTATACGAATGCTTTCGCATTTCACTACCCGGTGGCAGTCTGTATATTATATTATCATAATGATTCAAAAATTGCAATGGTTTTTGCAAACAACAAATCGCCTGTCTATAGCCGGATAAAACGAAGACAGGCAATGCGCTGCACATTACCGCAAGTTCCAACGACTTATGGACTTTTACATGCTTGTTTTGAACTCGCAGATTACCGATAAAATTGAGCCCTATAATATAATGACAAAGCAGCAATCGTTCCTATCCGGAACGTCTGCTGCTTTCAGTTATACCAGTTTGATTAGTCATCGTATTCAGAATCAAATTCGAGGATCTTCCCCGATGCTGCGTCGATGGTGTATTCATACTCAGTGCGGTCTTTGATGAACTCAATTTCATAGACCATAATGCCATCGTCATTTTCAAACTTCGCCTTAGACAGGGAAACCTCTCCGGCGGAAAGACCTGCATGATTCAGTGCAAGAGTCTTAGCTTTCTCAACGCCGATATAGGAGCCGCTGTTGCCTCCCTGCGGCTGTTGTGTCTGTTCTCGTTTTTCAATACTCTTTTCGTGGACAGTGCCGGTCTTTGCGTTGATCTCGTAGTCATACGCATTTTCTTCTGTGTAGAACTCAAGATCGTATACAGCAATACCGTCGTCAGAATCCAGCTTTTCCTTGGTAAAGGTTGCAGCGGAAGCTTTGACGCCTGCATCTGACAACGCTTTTGTCTTTGCGGCGTCAAGACTGATATAGCTCTGTTCATTCTGAGTCGGTGGGTTGCCCTCCTTCCTGTTCACACTTCTTTTATGGACAGCGCCGGTTTCGGCATTGATTTCGTAATCATATTCTGCGTCCGACGTATAGAACTCGATGTCATATACGGGTACACCATCGTCAACATCCAGTTTTTCTTTGGTAAAGCTCACATCTGAGGCGTTCAGTCCCGCATCGTCCAGCGCTTTGCCTTTAGCGGCGTCAAGACTGATATAGCTCTGTTCATTCTGAGTCGGTGGGTTGCCCTCCT
>DXYE01000214.1:0-1178 GCA_019415985.1 Clostridiales bacterium | reverse complement strand
TCCAGTTTTTCTTTGGTAAAGCTCACATCTGAGGCGTTCAGTCCCGCATCGTCCAACGCCTTGGTTTTGGCGGCGTCAAGACTGATATATTCATCTGCCAGCGTCGTCGGAGCGGTATTATCAGGCGCCGCCGTTACCTGCTGCAGATCGTCATCATCCACCTTCGCTTTGCGGGAAAGCACCGTACCGTCCGATGCTTTGATCACATAGTCGTATTCGATCCCGCCTGCTGTGAACTCTACGTCATAGACAAATCTTCCCTTTTGAAACTCAAACTCTGTGACAGAAAACGCCGCATCCTCTTTGTTTACGCCGGCATCAGATAAAGCCTTTTCTTCCGCAGCAGTCGTCCCGATCGAGGAGCTTTTGGCAATGCCCTCTGCTGTAAAGACCGTTGCCGTTCCGGTCACTGCCAATACCGCCGCCACGCATACGCTGGTTAATATTGCTTTTTTCGGCGTTGAAAATAAAGACTTCAGTTTCATAAAAATGCTCCTTTCCCTATTGTGCCTTTATGATAAAACACGAAGATGAAAGTAACATTAGAAAGCTAATTTTTTTCGGGAATTTTGAATATAAATTTACTTCCTTTTCCCAGGTTGCTTTCTACCGTAATACTGCCGCCATGTATCCGCGCGATTTCCTGAGCCATTGATAGTCCGAGACCGGTCCCCTGATTGCTGCGGGAGGAATCCGCCTGATAGAACCGGTCGAATATCTTGTCCGCCTGTTCGGGGGATATCCCGATTCCATCATCGTCCACGACAAGCCGCGCACTGCCTTCCTGACGCCGCAGTGATATATAGATATGCCCATTCTCATGGCCGTATCGGTATGCGTTGCCGACCAGATTCGTAAGCAACCGGCTGAGCAGCTCATGATTTCCATTGACCTTAATGCCCTCCTCCGCTTCACAGATCAGAACAATGTTCTTCTCCCGGAGCAACGCCAGGTCCTCGCTGAGCGATTTGACGAGTGCAGAAAAATCCAGCGGCTCCAGCGGATAATTTTCGGCTTTTCTCTCCAAACGGGTCAAGCTCAGCATATCCTCGACCAGCCGCGACATTTTTCCGCTTTGGCGGGAAATCACCTCCAGCGCCTCACGGTATTCCTCCGGACTTCTGTCCTTTTCCAGCGTATACTCACATTGTGCGCGTATCACACTCACCGGTGTACGC
>DXYE01000213.1 GCA_019415985.1 Clostridiales bacterium | reverse complement strand
TTTGACAACATATGTAAAAATTAATGAAAATGTTGTTGAAAATTTCAAGATCCTATACTATAATATTTCTATACGAATTATGGAAAATGGAGGACTTATTATGCCTGTTGTAAATCATGAAGTTTACTGCAAAATGCTAGACCATGCAAAAAAGAATAAATACGCATTTCCGGCCGTCAACGTCACCTCGCTCGAGACGGCAAATGCCGCGCTTCGCGGTTTTGCCGAAGCCAGGTCCGACGGTATTATACAAGTTTCCACCGGAGGTGCTGAGCATGCGTCCGGGGCGGCAAAGGATATGGTTTTGGGAGCGATTTCGCTTGCAAACCATGTACATCTGATGGCAGAGAAATACAACGTATACATAGCGTTACATACGGATCACTGTAAAAAAAGCAAGCTGGAGTCCTATATGCTCCCATTAATTCATGAAACGGAAAAACGGCGTGCCGCAGGCTTGCCCAATCTGTTCAACAGCCACATGTTCGATGGCTCTGATATCACACTGGACGAAAACATTCGGATTTCCAAAGATCTCTTGGAACGCTGCGGTGCCAGCCAAATCATTCTGGAGGTCGAAGCGGGCGTAGTCGGCGGAGAGGAAGACGGCGAAAACAACGAAGGTGTGCCGGCACAAAAGCTGTACACAACGCCTGATGATATGCTGAAATTCTACCGCAGTCTTATGAACGTTAAAAACGCCCGTTACTTGTTTGCCGCAACTTTCGGAAATGTTCATGGCGTTTATAAGCCGGGCAACGTGAAATTGAGACCTGAAATTCTTAAAGCCGGTCAGGATATTGTACAAAGGGAAATCGGAGAAAACGAATCCTTTTATTTTGTTTTCCACGGCGGTTCCGGGTCCGAAAAAGAAAAGATTATGGAGGCTCTGGAATACGGTGTTATAAAAATGAACATCGATACGGATACACAGTATGCATTTACTCGTCCAATTGCAGACCACATGTTTAAAAATTATGATGGTGTGCTGAAGGTTGATGGAGAGGTTGGAAACAAAAAAGTATACGACCCGCGCGTATACAACCGGCTTGGAGAGCGGGGCATGGCTGACCGTATCATTGAGGCGTGCAAGGATTTGCGAAGCATCAACAACTCCCTTTGCTGACCGTGTTAATGAACGGAAAGAGCAGGAACTCAAAAAGGTTTCTTATCGTCTTATCGCTTACAACGGAGGTCATACTCCTTTGAGCTTTGATATATCCTAGGCAGCCAGAGGCGCCGAGTCACTTATACATTGGCGGAAGGTACATAGGTTTTACCGTACAGCCTGTTGCTGCGTCTCTGACAGCGTATGAGACAATTTAAAATGGACTGTATCAGCGTGCTGAAAGCATAGATGTCCAAAAATTGAATATGCCGTCCGATGAAGCGAAAGAACTATTCCGGCGCACTATTGATTTAAATTCGGAACTGTTTATATCAGTAGATTCAGCAGCCTGAATTCACACTTTGTACAAACGTTGCAGCCAGTCTATATAATGACATCTGCTGGACTTTCAGAACCCGCGAAAAATATGAATTAAAGCTGTAATAAAAGTCGGTGTAGCAGGCAGCCGCTGCATGGAAAAACTGCAAAAGGTTTTATTTATGTACGAATTTCGCCGGTGCACAAGCCGGCTTATCACTGGAAAGGGAGACGGAACCATTGATCTGCAAGGTACGGCTAACCGAGTTAAAGTTGCCACGCTGCTGACGAATTTTTGCAAAAAAACGGTCTGAGATAAATTTAAACAGCCAAAACGGTAAAAGCAAGGAGGAATGACAGATGAAAAAAGGACGCAATGCGCTTACGGCCGTCATACTATGTGCTTTACTGACGTTCTTGTCTGTCATCACCTGTATGGCAGAGGACCCCTCTATTTCTGAAAAAGAAAACAATAATACATGGGATACAGCTAATTCCATTATACCCGGCGTGCCGGTCACAGGTTCTCTTGACAGTCTGGAGGATGTCGATTGTTATCGTTTTGCCGTTGCGTCGGCCGGTTATGTAGATCTGCAGTTTGCCCACGAGGAGGCGGAAGCATCCGCATGGGAGATACTGCTATACCGCGTCGGCTCCGGTGTAGAGAGAGTTGCGTCCTTCGAATCGGAGGGAGGGAATACAGAGGTTTTGTCCTGGCGTACCGGGATCGATGAAGGCGTTTATATCCTTTGGATTTCTCCCGGATTCGAGTCATCCTCGGATATTGTCGGCAGAATTTATCAGTTTTCCATCCGTTTGACTGAAGATGCGTATTGGGAAAGTGCAGGGAGCAGCAGTCCATCTGAAGCCAAACATATGGCGTTTGGTGCTGTTTATGGAGGCACGATTACCGATTACGGTGATCAGGATTACTTTAAGCTGACAGTGCCGCAGGACGGGTATCTCGAACTCCTCTTTGAGCACGATTTAACGGCCAGCGCAAGGTGGACCGTTACATTGTATCGGGGAGAGACGGATTTGGAAAAGGTTTATGCCTGGGAGTCATCAGGACAGGAAACTTCGTCTAGAACCATGAAAATCGCTGCGGACAGCGGCACCTATTATGTAAAAATATCGCCCGGTACCGTTTTATATTCCGGCATTTACAACAAAATTTATAGGCTATCCGCACAGTTTACTGCAAATGAACATTGGGAAAACACTTGGAATCAGAGCTTTGTAAATGCAAGAACGGTTCAGATCGGCGAATGGTACGGGGGAAATCTTTCCAGCGCTGCGGATCTGGATTATTTTGTGCTCCATATAGAGCGCACTGCTCGTGTGCGGCTCTATATGGATTCACCGGATGCCGAAGGCGGATGGCGGATATCCCTATGCCGCTTCGACAAAGAAATGCAGGCGCTCGTTACGCACACTGTCACCCATGACAAAAACCGGAGCGGGGAGGTCTGGTGTCGCATAGAGCCCGGCGTTTATTATATTTTAATTGAAAATCTAAGGCACGGAAATACAGATATATGCGGCGTGGACTATTCCTTTTGTATAGAAGGTGATTTGCCGTTCGAAGACGTACCGGCGTGTGCATGGTATCGGCCGTATGTAGAATATGTCACAGCAAAAGGATTGTTTTTGGGGACCGGAGGAGACAATTTCTCTCCTGAGACGTCTATGACACGTGCAATGTTTGTGCAGTTATTCGCCAATCTTGATGGCGTGTCTCTGGATCAGTATGAGGAACAGCCCTTTAGGGATGTCGAAATGACAAGCTGGTACGGTCCAGCTATCGCATGGGCATCCGAGTATCGGCTCGTCCTCGGCACATCTCCCGATACTTTTGAACCCAATGCCGAAATTACGCGAGAGCAGATGTGTCAGCTTCTTGTAAATTACATAGATTATGCAGGGATTCATTTGAACACAAGTGGGGTATATAAGTCTTTTGCTGATGCAGATACCATAAGCGATTGGGCGAGGAATGCCGTAGAAATTTGCGTGCGCGCAGGTCTGATATCCGGCAAAGGAGATGGCCGCCTCGATCCTCTGGGGAAGGCGAGCCGCGCGGAAGTCGCCACACTGCTGACAAATTTCTGTGAAAGAACTGCGTCATAAACACAAAACAGGCGCAGGAGCGCCG
>DXYE01000212.1 GCA_019415985.1 Clostridiales bacterium | reverse complement strand
GTATATGTACTCTTCGTATACCTTCTCTGGTCTTCAGCGGAATCGCCGGATTTTCCCTGGGAGCCAGGTTATGTATACAATGGAGCACCTCCAATTCAAAATCCGGTCTGCTTACCGGCTTAACGAGGTATCCGGCCGCTTTTACCCCAAAGGCTTCCAATGCATATTCCCGTGATGCGGTAAGAAACAGAATTTCCGCTGTTTTACCTCTCTTCCGTATTCTGCGGGCAATATCGATACCACTTAGGTGTGGCATAAGAACATCTAAAAGATACAGGTCGAATCCACCGCGGTCATTGACAGCCTGCAATAGTTCATATGGGGATGTAAACGACTCTGCTTTCAAAGGGATTTCCGGATGCTTTTCAGTAAACCATCCCGCATATGCCAGTAGTTTCTGAATATCTGCCATCCTGTCGTCGCAAATTGCTAATTGGATCAAAAGGGTTCACCTCACATTTTTTTGCAGGTTCTCAGCTGATAAGGGATGGCTGCTGTAAAATTTCTCTAACGCATTCAGACGGAAGCACAAATTCAGGAATTCCCATATTACCCGGAGCCACTTCATATTCCTCAAAAACAATCACCAACTGGTTTTGGCCGTTGATATAAAAGTCCTGGTCGGTATCGATCTCTTTGAAGCACTCATCCTCTGACCAAATACCGCCGGGGATAAAGTAATCCCCTTTTCCGGCATCCACCTGTTCCTTCATCTGTCTTAAAATTTCCTTGCTGATCACGCCCACGTAATTGCTGTCTAACAGAAACAGATCGCTGAGTTCCAGCACTTCTCCCGTCCGCTTGTCCAAGGTAAAGCTGCGGCTGTATTGAGCGGAACCGCCGACATTGAGCGTTGTGTAAAACCGGATGACAAATATGTTATCGTTATCGCACAAAATCTGATAGCCTGTATCCGCTCCTACATATCCTTCATATTTTCGTGCGACATACCATAGGAATTTTTCGCGCATCTCCGCAATATAAACCTCGATCTGCCGATTCAATTCCTCCGCACCCTCAGAAACATCCGAAGCCGGCGTAGAAGGTTCATCCGGCACTATTGGCGATACAGGACGGGATTCCGCCTCAGACTGGGAAGGGGTGGATTCTTCCGCCGGTGGTTGCGTCGTTGCTGAATCCTCCGGTTGATATCTTGTATCGCTTTCCTCTTTGGAAATTACCGGATCAGCAAGGGCTTCTGTTCCTGTCTCAGAGGAAACAGTCTCATCAGAGGAAACGGATTCTGTTGATTCTGCATTGACGGCCGGCCGAGGGATTTCCATCCCCAATACGGGAGAGGATTCCGCAAACTGAGAGGGATAAGTTTCGACAGCCGGTGGCTGCGGTAACGCAGCAGAATCTGCCGATTGGGATACCGTATCGCTCTGTTCCTTGGAAATCACCGATTCGGAACGGGTATCCTTGTCTGATGAGACCTTCTCATTAGAGAAAGCAAATTCTGTTGATTCAGCATTAAGAGCCGATTTTGGGATCTCCATCTCCAATACGGGTAAAGCAGCGTAAAAGGAGGTGGCTCCCCACCGAAAATGATAGGTCCGAAGGTCAGCAATACGCACCAATGCACCTAAAATAGGAACCTCTTTCAAAGCCTGTGCCGTAGCCGGCATACAGTTCACAAAAAAAGAAAAGGTCAGAAGGAAAAGCAGCGCTGAGAAAACCGACTTCTGAAAAGGATGATGCTTTCCTCTACCGCCTTCGTTAGAGTCTGTATCCGGCTTTTGGGCGCTGAACATTACCGCTTTAAAAAGAAACATGCCATCTCTGTATTTACAGGAAAACATCCCGTTATATTTCCGGGTAATGGCATCAATACTTTTCAGGCCAATACCATGATTCTTACGTTCCGGGACAATAGGGTATCCATCTGCATCGAAGGATAACGGTGTATCACAGGGATTTTCGATGGCAATTGTTAGCTTACTTTCATCCGCCAATTCCGCTGCAAAATGGATGCAACGTTTTTCTATACACAGCTTTTGACAGGCATTCACAGCGTTTTCCAAAGCATTAGCCAATACTGTACAAATATCTATTTCATCAAACAAAAGTTTCGCGGGCAAACGCATTATCACCGTGACGTCACAATGTGCTTCCTTGGCACGTCCGATGTAGGCGGATAGCACAGCATTTATCGTGGTATTTTCGCAGTATGTTTCCTTTTCAATCTCGGTAAGCTGACCATTCAGGCTGTGAATATATTGCGTTATGCTTTTGGTATCACCCTGTTCCGCCAAGCTTTTCAAAGCAAGGAGATGATGGCGCATATCATGGCGGAACGTCCGTCCAAGTTCCATCTTATGGCGGGTATCCTCATATTCCCGACGCTGCATTTGCATTTGGAAAGCAACCGCCTTTTCGGATTCCTTCATACGGGCAAGTGTAGCCGAAGACGCCAGCACACGGATGAGCACCAGGAAAACAGAACAGGCAGTGAGCAGAAGCAGGATCAACAGGAGGCTGTCTGTCGTGCTGCTGCAGAAATAGGAAAAAAGCAGGAAAAGCATCAGAACTGGGAAACTGAGTAATAGCCAATTGGTCTGATTACGCAACACATACATTCGGAACGGTCTGCGAAGAAAGCGGAAAACCAGAAATAAAATAAGCCCCGTCAGCAACAGCAGACAAGCCGTCACCAGCAAACTGCACCCCCACCCCGGCAGACTCATAATTGAACCCCAAAAATGCATGAGGATTTTCCAGAATACCTTTAGGATAAAATACACAACGGTGCCAAGAGTCCAGATAGCCATGGTCTGATAAAAACCGGATCGGGACAGGATGTGCAGGCATACGATTACCGGCAGATAAGCTGTCAGAGGCAGCCAGGTCAGTATCATGGTTTTGTCCTGAACAAAGAGAAACAGTGCCGTCTGCAGCGAAACGATAACGGCAACTGTACCGCCGGCTGTCAGTAGACTGACGGTTTTAGAAAATCGGCGTTCCGTTAAAGCACCGCAAATCAAAAAATATGTAAGAAAAATGAGTCCTTCCCATATAAACTTTTCCCATTCCGCCGAGAACAACATTTCTTTTCACCGCCTAAAAATATGATGTACAGATCATTATTATATCTTTATAAATCAGATAGGATATCTCCCGTCGGATAGACGATTTCCGCAGACAGAGCTTTGAACCATGGGGCTTTTCGTCCATGCTTCCCTAACTCAATGGGATGTCTCCAATTGAAATCTATTTCTTGGATCCGGGGCTCTTTCCTCTTGCTGCACGGAAAGCTCCCACGCTTCCCGTCTACGCAAATCATCCGGCTTTTCCGCATTTTGAGGTATCATCCAGGAGTATCCAAACCGCAGGACGCCTTCAATCCGTTTGTTTTCACAAAGTTTCTGAACTCTTCTTTCGGAAATTCCCCATCTAGCCGATGCTTCTCTTACCGATATATAGTCCATGATGTCCTCCGAAAAATATGTATGTATGTTTGTTTGTTTGTTTGAATATTTCTTATTCTTTAGATATTATATTCGTTTTTCCGTACCTTGTCATCGATAAAAGGAATGAGACATTGAATCAAAATTTTTTATAATTAACGATCTCCCATTTAATTTGAACAGGAGAGAGTTTGAAAGAAAAATTTTTCAATCG
>DXYE01000211.1 GCA_019415985.1 Clostridiales bacterium | reverse complement strand
AAATAAAATGAACGAAAAATTCAAAAAACTCTTGACATACGGGAATTTATAGGTATAATAAATAATGGTTGCTAAAGCTGAACCCGATGAACGGTACCTGGCAGATTGTAAAATAAGGTATCGATCCGTCTGGCTTGTGCGGCAGTCCACGCTTCACCATACAAAATAGAATTCGTACAGCGGAAAATACTTCTGCGGTTGTACAAAGAATGTGAGGGGAATGTTATGTTTCAGTCAGTCCGTTTGTCATTGGCAGATCTTCTGGGCAATACATACGTAGAGAAGGTGGCCTCGCTGCAGACAGAGCTCGGTCTCCTGAGCAGAGAAGAAGCCGAAGAGGCGGCGCATGGGGCGGTCGAATTTTATCCGGAGTCTATGCAGGCGATGAATGACGAGCTCTTGAAAAAGGTCGGCACACAAATTACAGCTCCGTTCAAGAATACCAATAAGGGAGCGGGAACACGATCGTTTTCGAAGGCAACGCATTTGAATGAAGCACCGATAGGCGGTATCTGCAATATGCGTATCGGAGAAGACGGCAAGCTGTACCTTATCGGTAAAAGTGAGCATTATCATGCTTCCTTGGGACATCGTTTCAACGGATACCGTTTGATCGACAATGCGAGAAAGCTCGGCATTGTGAATGCAACCCATAACAATACGCGCGGATACATCACGCGGCTCATGGAGCGCGAGGTCATCCGCAGTATAAATGCCGATGAAAACGGAGACTGCAGCGACGCGCGTTTGGAGGGAATTCTCGTGTCAGAGGCTCCTAGGGTATTGAACAGGCTGATCAACTTGGAAACAGGAAGTGTAGCCGTGGAAGCAGGCATCAAGATGATGCTGACACGCTTCTACAAACTGGATTCCAGCTTTGATGCACCGAAGTACAGCGGAAAGACGCCGGTTTTCTTTGTCATGGAGGATAAAGACGGCTCCTTTGAGGCGAATTACCATGGCACCTCCGTAACAGCGCAGACATTCCGCGGCATGTGGCCCGAATATTATCAGAAGATAAACGAAGCGGGTATTTATAAAATCGTGTCTGTTCGCATAAACGACATCGATGACTTCCGGACCAAAATTGAGAAATACAACAGCGGCAATTATAAAACCGCGGGGTTCCTGCATGAAATCGTACTGATGAATTACGGTGGCGTGCTGCTGAACAAAACTTATCTGCAGGAGGCATACAAGCTATGCCGGACATATGATACACCCACATTGGTTGATGAGATTCAGAGCTGCATGTGGTATGAGGGAATGTTCCTGTTCCGACTGTACGAGCTGACTCCGGATTTTGTGGTTATCGGCAAGGGCTTCCCCGGTGGAGAATATCCGGCAAGCAAAATCATTACCACAGCGGAGATGGATACGCTGAATCAGTTCGGCGCGCTTGTGACCAACGGACAGGAGGAGCTTGCTTCATTGTCCTACCTCATTACCATGGCGTTTGCCAGAGCCAACGCAAAAGTCATAGCGGAGCTGGGCGCGCTGTTCGAGGCACGTCTAAACAGGATGGCGCAAAAACACAGCGATATTGTGACGAAATTTGAAGGATTGGGGCACTGCGGTTCACTGCATTTCCATGATCTTGAGACAGCGGCCGCCTTTGCTAAAACGGTAAACGGTTATGGCATTGATATCAGTGCACAGGTATACAAGCAGCACTGTCCGCCGGCTGTGCTTTTCAAGCCCCCGCTGATTGCGACCGAAGCTACGCTTGGATTTATCTGCGATCGGATGGAGGATGCACTGGAGGCAATGTCTAAGTAACGCAGAAGACGAAAAGAGTATTGGCTGATACAAAGGCGAAAACAATATGAAAGGAATGGTTAAACGGATTATGAGAAAACCGAAGATTGGATTGCTGCCCCTGTATATCAAGCTGTATGACGATACACTGCCGCATATGCGCAAACAGATTGACGCATTTCATGATGAGGTAGCCGAAAAGTTGGCCGGCAAGGGTCTAGAGGTCCTTCGGACAGAGGTTTGTCGTATAGAGCCCGAATTTAAAGAAGCGGTGGGATATTTTGAAAAAGAGGATGTTGATGCAATTGTTACGCTGCATCTGGCCTATTCGCCATCTTTGGAATCCTCAGAGGTTTTGAAGCATACAAAGCTGCCGCTGATCGTATTGGATACGACGCCGGATTATGAATTTACACCTTTTACATATGCAGATGCCATGTTGTACAATCACGGTATACACGGTGTTCAGGACATGTGCAATATGTTAAAAAGAAACGGAAAAGCATATCAGGTATTCGCAGGACATACCGACCATTCCGATGTGCTCGACAGAGTGGCGAAATCGGCACGGGCAGCTATGGCAGCCCATGCGTTCCGTTCCGCGCGTGTGGGCATCATAGGCGAACCGTTTAAGGGAATGGGGGATTTTAGGATCCCGTTTTCCGAACTGAAGGATACACTCGGCATGGAAGTGGTCGAATACGACATGAAAGCTGCGTTTGAACGTTTGAATGCAATAACGGAGCAGGAGCTGGACGCTGAATATGCTGCGGATACGGAGCAGTACGAGGTCCAGGTTTCTAAAGAAAAGCATGCAAGCGTATCGCGGATTGCACTTGCCGTCAGAAAATGGATTCAGGAAGAAAAACTCACGGCATTTACAATGAATTTTCTCGCAACCGGGCAGGGAACTGGTTTTCCGACCATTCCATTTGCCGAAGCGAGCAAAGAGATGGCGCAGGGAATCGGATATGCCGGAGAGGGTGACGTCATGACAGCCGGACTTGTCGGCGCGCTGATGGCCATATATCCGGACACCTCGTTCACGGAAATGTTTTGTCCGGACTGGTCACAGAACAGTGTGTTTTTAAGTCACATGGGCGAATATAATGTCGCGCTTTCTCGCGGAAAGGCGAGAATGTTTGAGCTGCCCTTCGACTATACCGACGCGGAGAATCCAACAAAACTGATCGATACGTTCCGTCCCGGCAGGGCCGTGTTTGTGTGCCTGGCTCCAGCAGGGAACGGCAGATACACATGGATACTTTCTGAGGGTGAAATGTTGGATATCCCGCGCGACAACAGGCAGAATTATGTGGTAAATGGCTGGTTCCGGCCGCATGCGGGTATCGATGCGTTCCTTGAGTCCTATTCTAATTTTGGCGGCATTCACCATGCGGCACTGGTATATGGCGGCGATGTAGATACGCTTGCTATGCTGGGAACCTACATGGGCTGGGAGACGGCGATTATAAAATAAAAGGCACGGCGCGCCAGGCCTTTTTGAGGGAGATATCCGTCGCGGTTCTGCCCGGTTAACCCATGTTTGGAAGGGTATTCAGAGAGCGTTTACCAATAGAGTTTTTCCTCAAGGGACTGTATACGATTTCTTCGTAATGCCTCAAAAAAACCGCTTGCTTGCCATAAAACTGGCCCGCAAGCGGTTTTTTGTTGCTATGAAAATTTTTTACGCGGAACCCGGCATTTCCGATTCATCGATGTTGAAGGGCTATATGAGGAACATATGGAAACAGTTTAAATACCGCAAAAGATTCGATTACGTATTTTCCACACGCCCGCTCCTTTATGCGATATTAAGAGATAAAAATATAGAAAACTGTAGAAAAAATAACAAAAGTATGATATAATATCTGTCTCTTATACACAT